>JASJAZ010000005.1 GCA_030066785.1 Desulfobacterales bacterium
CCTTCTTTCTTGATCAAGGGAGTTGCAAGCCGATTGGGATGATGAAAAAAATCGAGAGCTGCCCTGCCCTTGGCGCACAGCCAACCTTTGTTGTAAGGGTGTTCCTTGGCGCCTCTGAGAGCCACCGGTTGATTGTCAGCAACGTCAACCTCAATTCCACAGCCATGATCGCACATCCGGCAGATGGTTGCCTTGGTCTCAGTCTTTTTCATTGCAATGACATCGGGGCGGTTTTCTATTTCCAAATCTCTCTCATTTTCAATCTTTTCCCGTAGCCTAATAGATCGTCACCCCACAGATATAGACTGTCGAACCGGGGCAGGTTCTTGACATGCCACCTGACGAAACTATGAAACCGCGTATCGGGCTTATTGAAAACACAGATGCGGATGCAGTTGGCGCAGTCGCCCTTATTCCGTACCCAGAATTGAAAGCATTTTTCAGGATTGATATACCATTTATAAAGCCCGTGGTTATTGGATAGCGTGGGCCCCTCCGTGGTGGGATCGTCAGAGCTGATGGCCTTTCCCGGGCATACCTCGGCACACTTTCCGCAGACCGTGCACATCTCTCTAACGCCGATTTCAATGGGCTTATCCGGTACCAGCGGCAAATTGGTCAGCACCTTGCTGATCCGTACCCGCGGGCCAAAATGGGGTGCGATTAAGAGGCCATGACGTCCGAGCTCACCCAGACCGGCGTCGATGGCCATCGGAATGCTCAGCGCTGTGTCGTTGCCACAGGGAATGGCCCCATAACCCAGATCCCTGATAAAATGGGCTACAGAAGAGGCCATGAATGCCATCATTGAATAACCCCGACCCGTAGCGGCATTTTCACCGTAAGCCGGTGCCGTCCGCATCAACGTGTAATCCATCTCGTGGAGCATGACAATGGCGTATTCAAACGCATCGGGAATTTCATCTATGGCAGAGTGCTCAAGAGTGCGGGGATCAAAACGATGAGAGTAGATCCAGCGTCGGTCGACCTTACAGATGCCGACCGACGATGCCCCCATGTATGTGGCTGCTTTTTTGATAATGCGCGTCATCTCTTCCGGGTCTGAAACAGCCCACTTTCCCTCCGGTGGTATACGGTCTCGGGCTATGATTTCTGCCTTATCCGGATACCATTCATACAGGCCCTCATTGCCGACCATGTTACCAAATCCCCACCATCTCTCCAGATACCAAGACCCCATCGAAAAGGCCCAGTCCAGCAGGGTATAGCCCTCATCATCCTTGAATTTTCGCACCCCATAATGCTTTTTGCCCAGCTCCAATATTTCGGAATCAGACCAATCCGGATCTCGCGGTCTGGAAAACATGGTGTTTCTTTGATCAAATTGACCAACTTTTCCGGATCCTATTTTCTGCGCGTGCTTTTTCATATTTTCTCTGCTCCCGAAATGCGCTTTGCCTCGGCCAACGCAGCATGAGCCATTTTATTGGCCTCCGGTGTAAAGAGCCAATCATCTATCATCGTGTCAAGCCATTTCGTGTAGCTATCGCGTTGAATGCCGAACCGGGCATGATCAATATCTACACCGGCCGGGGTAAAGCGCCACAACTTGTCGGCGTCTTTTACCAGTTGATCGTTAAGCGAAAGGGCCTCCTTTCTGGTATCGTGACCATCAATGATGGCTAGGATTTCATAAATTTTTTCACGATCATAATTCAGACCTGTCAGGATCTTCTCCGCAATCCTCACCCCTTCCGTCTCGTGAAACCGTTGCGTCTTTTTGTCTTTAGCCCCTGGCCCAAAGGCTTTTAACTGCCTCTCCTCAGGCACCATCTTCCAGCCTACATCATGCAAGATAACAGCCGGGAAGACGATCTTTTCATCTGCTTCCGGGTAAAGGTCCAGCAAACGTCTGGCGAATTCAAAGGATAGCGATATGTGTACATCATTGTGGCGCGTATCCAGATAAGGTACGGCCTTTCTGTAGATAGCGTCGTAAACAGAATCGGGTTCAGCTTTTATTCCCAAATTTTTTTCCATTATCCAACTTTGAGCGTCTGCGCATATGCCGCCTTTAAGGTTTTTGAAAACTCACCGGCTTCCCGGGCGGCTTCAAGCTCCAGTTTCTTATTCCAGGAGTGAAAGCCTTCTATTATTTTCAAGACCGGCTTTAGATCCCGCAGGTAAATTTCAGCAGCCGCGCGGCTCGCTTTGATCGACCGCGCAATAGATCCTGCAGCCAATATCCCGCTTTTAAGAGCGGTGCCGATTCCCTCGAAGGTGATGGGAAACAGCAGTCCGGCCGCATCTCCAATTAGCAAAATGTTTCCTTTGGCCGGGGAAAATGCGCCTGAAATCAAGGCCTCATGGAGTCGTGGAATTTGACAGCCGTCTCTCCAGAGTGGTTTTGAATGGGGATTGAAACCATATTTTGCTAAAATATGATTGATTTCGTCCCTGAGCTCTTTTATGCCGCTGCCTTCAATCAGGAAGCAATCATCTTTGTGGTTAAGAGCAAAGCGCGGCCGGGGCCGTAATTTCGGAAAAAACCAGTGGAAGTAGTCTTTTTCAAGGTTCAGTGCGCCCGCATAGCATTCCCGTATCGGGACAGAATAGGCAACCTTGATCAGGGGGAACAAGGATTTCCTGACAGCTGAAGCACCACCATCAGCCCCGATAACAAATCTTGATTTAAGCTCCCGTAGTTTCTTACCATGCATCAGTGTAGTGGTACAGACGCCCGCCTCCTGATGCACCTCTGTTACCCTGGCTCCTTCCCATAGTTCGACGCCGGCTTTTCGGGCTGTCTGAATCATCCAAAAATCCAGATCTTTTCTCCAGGCCAGCGGTGTGTTGCACATGATACGTTGGGATTTCATCCCGGGCACATGCATCATATGGCCGGATAACTGACATGGCTCAACCAGAACCTCCGGAGGGATTGTTCCAAATTCCTGCTGGATAATGTCCCGGGCCCACGGCCCCATTACCATGCCGGAACACACCTTATCGCGTGGCAGTTTTTTGCGCTCAAGAAGCAGTGTTCGTAATTTGCCCTGAGCACATCTTTGTGCGGCGACGGCACCGCCGGGACCACCGCCAACTACAATGACATCGTACATATTTAAAATTTTAAATCTAACTGGTTATAGAGATCCCGAGACACGCCGCTAGCCTCCAATTTCACGCTACGGCTCGATCAGGCGCGAAAAATCCCGATTTGGTTAAATCCGGCAACCTGCCAATAATCCCCCGGTCGTATTTGAACGCCATCAGTCCTTCGGCGATATCCGGGGAGCACCCTACTTTCAGAGAGACCCCCATGGAAGGGAATCGTTGCTGGAAACGCAAAAGCAGTCCCGGTATGATGTGTCGCGCAAAGTCTTTAGTCGTGCCAATAGTAAGGGCTTCCCGCTTAAAGTCTTCTCGGCTTTTCAAGGTATATTCCGACTTCCCAAAAATCAGGCAAATCCTATCGGCATAGCTGAAAAGATTTTTACCGGCCTCGGTCAACGGATACTCGTTGCCGTTCTTTTTGAAAAATGGGATACCGAGATTCTTTTGCAATGACTTGATCTGCATGGCAACTGCCGGCTGTGTAACGTGAAGCGCTTCGGCAGTTTTGGTGATGCTTTTTTCTCTGGCGGCCAGGTAAAAAGCGCTGAACTGGTTCAGGTTGATGTGCATAGACGGTGTCGGAGTGGGTATGCGAAAATCTTATAGGCATATAAACTTAATTGGGTTGACATGTCAACGAAGAAAGAGCTAACAAAAGTCAATATATGTAATTCAAATTAATGATTTTCATTCACCGAATTGCCGGAAGAAGGAGGAGGAGATGGCTGAATATGACGGAATTATCATAGGTGCCGGGCCAAACGGTCTGCTCACGGCCGCATATCTGGCAAAAGCGGGACAGAAAATCCTCTTGCTGGAAAGAAGGTTCGAGATGGGCGGAGGTCTGTGCTCCGAGCAAATCACCATTCCGTCCTTTATTCACAATACCCATGCTATCTATATTCCTATGGTAGATTACGCACCGTTTTTTCAGGACTTCAAGCACGATATGGAGGAGGTTTACGACCTGAAATTCATCTTTCCCGACCCTGTGATGTCGCTTTCCCTCCAAGACGGACGGACCCTGTGCATTTATCAGGATGCCGAGCGCACAGCTAAATCCATCGCCCAATTCTCCGAAAGAGATGCCAAAACCTATTTGAATGCTGCGGCAAAATTCAAAGAGTACATGGATCTATTCATTGCACCTGCCACCTATGCTCCCCCGCATCCTGCCATGGAGGCCATGGTCAAAATGAAATCCCATGAGATCGGCCGAGATCTCCAAGCGATACAGCCCATGTCGCCCAAGGCCATTGTGGAGGAGCTGTTTGAAAACGAGCATGTGCGCACCTTTTTCCTGTATGCCTCCTGCATGTGGGGCCTGGATTACGATCTGGAGGGGCTGGGTTTCCTGGTGCCGCTTTATATCAACCGCGCGGCCAACTACCGTATGATTGTCGGTGGCACCCACCACCTGGCCCACGTGATGAGCAAAGTGATCTATAAAAACGGCGGGATGATCATCGGCCCCAAACCGGTCAGCAAAATCGTTATCGAGAATGGACGGGCCAAGGGGGTGGAAACCGAGGACGGTTACCATTATGAAGCCAACAAGTTCATTGTCAGCAGCCTCAACCCGCACCAGACCTTTTTAGAACTGGTGGGTGAAGAGCATCTGGACACGGAGCTGGTCACGCGGGTAAATGACTGGAAGTGGGAAAAAACTAGCTTCTTCCATGTGCATATGGCGCTGACCGAAAGGCCCCATATCAGGACATCGGAAACCGATCCGGATGTGGCCGAATCCTTTATTCATCTTTTCGGCTTCGAGTCCTACCAGGAACTGATCGACCATTACGACGCTGTCCGCAAAGGGGCGCTGATGGATACGGGTTTCAACGCCTGCTTTCCCACCCTGCATGACCCTCTCCAGGCGCCGACCGGAAAACACACCGGCCTGATCTCCTACCACGCGCCCTATAACCTGGCCGATGGCGGTGCCGAGCAATGGTATAACATCCGGGATGAGGTTGCAGATCAATGTTTGAAAAAATTGAGTGCGTATGTGACCAACGTCCATGATGACACCATCATGTGGCGCTATATCACGACACCGAAGGACATTCACAACAAATTTGTCGACATGCGGGAGGGATCCTACAAGCAGGGCGCCTATCTGCCCTTGCAGATGGGATATCTGCGACCCAACGAACTCTGCGCCGAATACGCTACACCGATCAAAGATTTATACATATGCGGTGCTTGCACCTATCCCGGCGGCACGATATTGATGGCCAATGGCTATAACGCGGTAAACCGGATTGCTGAAGACTACGATATCAGAAAGTGGTGGAAAAAACCGGAAATGATTATCCGCTCTGAAGAACTTGGTCTCATCTAAGGGGGTGAGCAATCATGAAAGTCCAATCCACCGGTCTGGGAAAAACGGTCATGCTAGCCCATTTTCAAGACCTTTTGAAAACCCATTTCGATGACGAGCAAGTCCTTCAAATGAACATGGAGTCCACGGAACCGCTGCACTGGACCATTAAGGTCTATATGGAACCGGCGGATATCCGCAGGGCCGTCTTGATGGGATTGAGGCCGTCGATTCTGTGGAAGGCGCTGATGGCAATTGTTTTCGGGCGCTTTTCATTGTTCGGAGGCAAAGCCGCCGCCCCGGAGACAAAGTCCCAGCTGGAAGAAAAGTCTCAACCGGCCGAATCCAAGGGCATTGCAGCGGTTGAAGAGAGCGGCGCTAAAGATAGCCCGCTGTCCAGTTTAAAAAACGGCGCACGCGACGATAAAACAACCAACCCACTGGCAAGACTGAAAGGGTAGACTCGAAAAGGCCTCGCTCAGTTGGGTTTATCGTATGAGATATTGAGGAAGGAGCAATATTATGGCCGATATGAGCTTTGATGCTGTGGTGGTTGGCGGGGGTCATCATGCCACCATTATATCCAATTATCTGCAGCACGCCGGGCTGGAAACCGGTGTTTTTGAAAGGCTTCAAGAAGTGGGGGGCGGAGCATGTGGTGACGAGCTGCCGGCACCGGCCTTCCTGCAAAATCCCTGTGCCCACTTCACCCGTATGTTCGGCCATCCTGCCTATCATGATTTCAACCTGAGAAAATTCGGCCTCCACTATGTTTTTCCCGAAGGAAACGAGGCCATGGTGTTTCCCGACGAGACTTGTTTTATCGGCTACACCGCTTTTCCAGTGGTGGATCCGGTAACGGGTAAGGAGGGCTTTTCCAACGATAACTTTCAGAAGACCTATAATGAGATCGCGCGGTACTCCAAGCGGGACGCCGATACATACGAATGGATTGTGGAGCGTTATGAAAAATCGTGGCGGGATGCGTTTCGCCAGTACCGTTACAGTCCACCAACACCTTGGGGCGTTTCCAATGCACTGGAAGCGCTGTTTGAGGATAAGGAGTCCGGATTTGATCCGGTGTGGCACCACATGAACGGCATTCAGGTGGCGCGGGACCTGTTTGAAAGCCCCGAGATGCAGATTTTGTTCATGCGCGCCATTCCCACATCCTCGGGTTCGTTTCCCATCGACACTATTGGGGCGTACATGGTGGTGCACTGTTTGGGCCTGATGCTTTCTCTGGAATCGGCTTCCATTGTTTCCGGCGGTACCCATGCCATCACTCACGCGTTGCAGCGCTCCTACTCTTCCATGGGAGGATCGTTTTTTGTGGAGAGCGAAGTGGACCAGGTGTTGGTTGAAAACGGACGTGCCGTGGGCATCCGGCTGGTGAACGGTGCGGAGATTGAGGCACGCAAGCTGGTGGTGAGCGATCTGGGGGTTCCTCAGACCATGCTGCGGATGTTGCGGGACCATAAGATTTCGGATCGCCTGCGCCACCGTGTGAAGACCATCGACTATGACCGCGCCCAGATATTCTGGGGCAATGTCGCCCTGCATGAACTACCGGACTACAAGGCCAAAAGCTTCAATCCGGATTTGGGCTACCAGCCGAGGCTTTACCTGGGCCCCAAGGACGTGGATTACGTGGCCTACAATTACATGTCCGATATTTACACCACGGGCATGGCACGACCGGGCCATATGTTGTGGCTTACAGCGCCGGATAGCATCTGGGATGTAAACCGAGCTCCTGAAGGCAAGCATACCATTTTGATCGAAGACTTCGCCGCGCCGCGCCGGTTTTTCAGCGAGAAGGAATGGCTGAAAATGAAGCGCGAGATCGTAGATCGCGCCTTGAAGGACTGGCAGATCTATGCCCCTAACATGACCTGGGACAATGTGATTGCGCACAACATCCAGACGCCGCTGGATGTGACTTACCGTCATTTGGACATGAAAGAGGGCGGCTGGGTGGAAGGGGCCATGATGCTGTCACAGCAGGATCGGTTCCGTCCAGTTCCGGAACTATCGAATTATAGGATCCCAGGTATCGATAACATGTATATCTGTTCATCTAACCTGCATTCATGCGGAGGGATCGGTCGGGGCAGTTCTTACAACTGCTTCAAGATCATTGCCGAAGATTTTAACCTGCAAAAAATATGGGAAGAAAAAGGAAGAGAATACTGATGCGCTTAAAAAACAGGGTCGCAATCATCACCGGGGGTGCCAAAGGGCTGGGCCGGGCTTTTGCCCTGAAAATGGCTGAAGAGGGCGCGAAAGTGCTAGTGGTGACGCGCAAAGATACGGACAACCTGCAAAAGACGGTAAGACAAGTGCAGACCATGGGCGGTCAGGCAGACCTGTTTCAGGCTGATGTAACCAGCCCAGAGGATATGCAGGCTATGGCTGAAGCTGCGGTCAAGGCGTTCGGTCGCATCGATATTCTGGTTAACAACGCGGCGGTTTACGAGGGCATCAAACGTAAACCGTTTCACGAAATCACCCCACAGGAGTGGGATTTAGTATTGACAGTGAACGTCAAGGGCGCGTTCCTGGCGACCCGGGCGGTCTTTCCTTATATGCGCGGTCAGGGATATGGAAAAATCTTGAATCTGGCATCTGAAGTCTTTTTTACGGGTTCTCACGGATTCGCCCATTATGTGGCCTCAAAAGGCGGCATCATCGGTCTGACCCGCGCACTCGCCGTGGAACTGGGGCCGCATAATATTTGCATCAACTGCCTGGCGCCTGGTTTTACCGACACTGAAGCCAGCCGAGGCCTGGCTGATGTGAGCAAATACGACACCTCCAAAACACCCCTCAGGCGGCTTGAAAAGCCGGAAGACCTGACCGGCACTGCGGTTTTTCTCGCCTCGGCGGAAAGCGACTTCATGACCGGCCAGACGTTGTTGGTGGATGGGGGCCGCGCCATGCATTGACAGGGACGAGAAGAAAATGACGGCAAAATTTATACAATTTTTCGACATCCTTTCTGGCAAAGAGGACGAATTCAACCATTTTGCCTCCAAGAACTACATCCCCGGCATTCAAGACATGGGGCTGACTCGCATTGTGGGCTCCTGGCACGTGGCCGCCGGTGAAGGTCCCTATTGTATTTTCGAAAGCGTTGCCAATTCGGTGGAGGATATCAATCGAATCCTCATGCTGGAAGAGTTCGAAAAGTTAAACCACCTGCTTCACTTCCTAATCACAAACTACAAGACTAAGATTCTCGCCACCACCGGGCACATGGCCAAAGAGATCCCCAGCAGTGTCAACTACCGGTTCAACCACCACTACAACATCGACACTGCCAATTATGATCAATATATGCACTTTATGGAACAACAGCATATCCCGGTCATGGAAAATCTCGGCATAAACATCATCGGCAGATGGTATGTGGCCATCGGACCCGGGCCCAATATCGTGGTGGAGGGTTCGTGCGCCAGCGCAAAGCAGATTCTCCAGGCAATCGGGAGCACTGAATACCGTGAACTGACATCGAAAATCTTTGATCTGGTCGACGATTTTGGAAGCAAAATACTGGTTCCTACAGGATTAGTAAATTAACGTCCGTGTTATACTGGATGATTAAACAGATGCCTGACTCGATACAATTCAGGTTCTCAGAAATTTAAGGTTGGTTCCCATGTCCGCAAAACTCATCCTGTACTGGAACATCCGCCACGGATGCCACAGCGATTTCGGCACTTATTTCACCCAAGACTTTATCCCCCGGGTTAACGATACCGGATTGATGCAGATCGTTGCAGCCTGGCACACGGCATCAGGGGAGGGGCCTTTTTTTGTTGCCGAGGGGGTGTCCGATTCACTCGAGGACATAGAGTCAGTGATCATGGGGCCGATGTTTGAAGAGCTCCGTAAAACGCTGCTCCACTTGGTAAGCGATTACCAAACCAAACTGTTGGTTCCACGAAATTGGCCGGCATCGGGTTCCATTGAAATCGAGCAGGGATTTAAATTCAATCAGCACTTTAATATCAATGCCGCTGATATTTATGCATATGATTCGTTCTTCAAAAAGACTTACACCCGCAAGATGGCCCAATGGGGGATCCATCTGGTGGGTGAGTGGAACGTTGCGGTTGGGGCCACACCCTACGTGGTCATCGAAACCCGTGCCGGGGATTTGGCCGTCATCGGTGAAATGCTGGAAAATCCGGACTATCAGATTTTGACCCGCAAGCTGCTCAACATGGTTTCCGGCTACGGGTGTAAAATCCTCGTGCCATCCGGGCATATCAACACCTGATCGCCGCCGCTGGTTAAAATGCGCGCATTGCTAAAATTACACGACTCATCGTGTTTCAGATGATAGAGGTTAGAAAACAAAAATCAGATGACTGCTTGAAGCCTTCGCATCTACTTCCGCCAAGCAGACATCCTGTCAGGCTGATAGGCAGTCTATAATCTATCTTTTGTTTGCTATCTATCATCTGATCCGTCTACAAAGGAGGCCCATGAGCACACTTACAGCAAAGCTCCTCAGAATTAACCTCAACGTCTCGAACTTTATCGAAGAAAAAATATCCGATCAGCATGTCAAGCGCTTTATTTCAGCCAGGGGGCTTGGCGCCATATATCTTTTTGACGAGTTGGCACCTGCTGTTGATCCCCTTTCCCCCGATAACAAACTACTGCTGCTTGTGGGAGCACTGGGCGGCACAGGTCTCCAGGGGTTTTCGAAGTGGATGGTCATGTCCAAGAGCCCGTTGACCGGCACCGTATTTCGCTCCGTCACCGGCGGCAATTTCGGGATCTGGATGAAGCATGCCGGCTATGATCTGATGATCATAGAAGGCAAGGCTGCCACACCAACTTATATCCACTTAGACGAAGGCGGCGTTCATTTTCTGGATGCAGCCGGTCTCTGGGGGCTGAACTACCGCCGATTGCAGGCACAGTTGAAAGAAACCCACGGTCAGCGCACCGAATCAGCCTGTATTGGTCCTGCGGGTGAAAACTTAGTCCGCTATGCGGTCATTCATTCCGGCGAACGCACGGCTTCCCGAGGCGGTATGGGAACAGTGATGGGTTCCAAGAACCTGAAAGCCGTATCAATTAATGTGCCGGCAAAAAAACCGTCTCCCTTTGATCCCATAGCTTTCAAAGATTTGGTCAAAACCCAGGTCAACATATTGAAGGAGCACCCCCGCAAACAAACCATGACCACTCTCGGGACACCCTACATCACCAAAATCGTCAACATGATGGGTATCCTGCCCACCAAAAACTACCAGGAAGGAAGTATCCCGAACATTGAGGAGCTGTCCGGCGACCGGTTCTTTGAGCTGAAAAAAGCACGCGCCGGGTGCTACAACTGTATGACCCGCTGCGGTGGTATGCGGGCTGTCAACCACGGGCCTTTTAAGGGGTCCCAGATTGACGGACCGGAATACGAGACCATTTTTGCCTTCGGCCCCCTGGTCGGTCTCTCGGACCGGCAGTTTATAATCGATGCCAATGCCATGTGCGATGTATATGGTATCGACACCATCAGCACAGGCGTCTGTGTTGCTTTCGCCTGCGAATTGTTTGCCCGGGGTATGATTTCGCCAGTCGATACAGAGGGTTTGAGGCTCGCCTGGGGCAATAAGGAAGCAATTTTTTCTTTAATCGAGCAAATCGGCCAAAGACGGGGCTTCGGCCGCCTGCTGGGCGAAGGGGTTCAAAGGGCCGCCGCGCAACTGGGGGGCGATGCCCCGTCCCTGGCGATGCATATCAAAGGCCTGGAGCTTCCGGGATATGATCCGCGGGGGGTAAAGGGTTATGCCCTGAGCATGGCAACTTCCAACATCGGCGGCAGCCACATGTACGGCCGTCCGCGGGAGGAATTTTCCGGCCAGGCAGATCCGCTGGCTGAAACCGGCAAAGGTGCAATGATTGCCCGGGTTCAGAAAGAGCAGGCCCTCGAGGATTCTCTGATCGCCTGCACCTTCGGTAATACCGGATTGGACGCCGACATGTATGCCCGGCTTCTTCTGGCCGCCACCGGCATAGACCATTTCGGATCTGCTGAGAATCTGCTTAAAATCGGAGAGCGCATCGTCAGCCTTGAGAGGTGCTTCAACGTCCGGGAAGGGTTTGATCGCAAGGACGATACCCTGCCCGAGCGTATGCGACGCGAACCGTTGCTGGAAGCCGGTCCGGCCACCGATCATACGGTCGCCAATCTGGAGCATTTGTTGGACGAATACTACCGGGCCCTGGGTTACACCTCCCGGGGTATCCCCGGTATCGATCAGCTGCAGGCACTGGATTTGCCAGAAGCGGCAGAAAGCATCAAAGCATTTACGGCAACCTGAGCAGCACTTTCGCATGGTAGAAGCGGTGCGCTAAAACGGCGTCATCATTTGTCAGGAGTTTTACAGTTCATGGGCCCTGGGGACGATCAAATATTTCTTTAATTGTACCCCTGCGGTCTATAATCCAAACACATAACCCACAGAAAGGAGGCTTTTATGAAAATGTATGATTGTGTTCCTGGTTTGGAATTCGATCCCGAGCGGGATTTCGAGCAGTCACCGGCCTGGTTTTTAGACGGCACCCATTCAGTGCCGCCGTGGACACCGATGTTCGGCTGGTTTTGGATTAACTTCTGTCGACACGGCATGCAATACGGGGCCGAAAAATTGAGTCTGCCGACCGTAAAAGGGTGGGACTGGCGATTTATGAACGGCGGCGGTTACCTGACTCTGCTGCTGGTAAATTCCGAAGAGGAAAAACAGCGCAGAGAGGAAAAATTCCGCAAGGAAATCCTGCCTTTTATACAGGATTACGAGGGTTTGTGGAAGGGTTATGTTGATGAGATTTTAGGGCTTTATGAAAACCTCAAGGCTCTGGATCTGGATGAAGCCACGAACATAGAATTGCTGGACAATTTTGAAGAGACCATTAACACCTGCCGCCGCATGTGGGAAATTCACATGTACATGATGTACGGGACTTATACGGCCTATATCCTGTTTGAAAATATGTGCCGCGAACTGGCCGGTATCGATGACACATCCCCGCTTTTCCACAATCTGGTCTCGGGCTTTGACAACAAGGTCTTTCAGGTCGATCGCCGCCTGTGGGAATGTTCCAAACGAGCCCAGGAAGATGGTCTGGCGGATATATTTCTGGAAAACGAGCCCGCCAATATCGCGGCCGCATTGGCCACATCGGAGAAGGGCAAAGCCTTTATGAAGGATTTTATGGATTTTATGAATGAAGACGGCTGGCGGATGCAGCGCATGTCGGAAATCAATCTGCCGACCTGGGTGGAGGACCCCACCCCGGCGCTGGGCAATGTCAAGCAGTTCCTTTTAAAGGGCGGGGATTTCAACCTCGACGAAAGGCGTCAGCAGAATGCCGAAAAACGGGAAGCCGCCGAAAAAGAAGTGCTTGCAAAGGTTCCCGAGGAGCAAAGAGGCTGGTTCGAGCAGTTGATGCGGCTGGCCCAAAAATGCGGGATTTTCAGTGAAGAACACGATCATTACCTGGATCTGTATACCCATGCCGTGATGCGGCGAAGCGCGTTAGGAGTAGGCAGGCGCTGGGTCAAGGCCGGAGCAATTGATGATCCGGAGGACATGTTTTTCCTGATGCCCGACGAGGTCCGGCGGGCCGCTCTGGCTCCGGATCAGTTCAATATGCGCTACATCGTCGATCGCCGAAAAGCAGAGTGGAAAGAATGGCAAAAAACACCCAATCCGCCTGCCCTGTTAAAGGAAGGATTCGATCTGGATCAGGCCATGGGTGTACTGGTGCAGTCCAATGATCCCATCGCCCTCAAGGTAGTTGTCGGCGCTATGCCGGAGGTGCGGCCCGAACTCAAAGCCGACCTTTACGGCACCTGCGGGTCCCCGGGTATGGCCGAAGGTACGGCGCGGGTGATTATGACCGAGGACGAACTCCACCTGGTAGAGGAGGGAGACATCCTGGTGGCGGCCACCACTTCGCCGAGCTGGACACCAATTTTTTCCATGATCAAAGGCGTGATCGTGGATCGCGGCGCCAGCCTTTCCCATGCCGCGATCGTCGGCCGCGAGTATGGTATCCCGGTGGTCATGAACGTCTTCGAGGGCACTCAGAAGATCAAATCCGGCCAGCGGGTTAAGGTGGATGCCAATTTAGGGACGGTGTATATTCTGGATAAATAACGCGCACACCACGGATAAGAGAGTCTTCGACGAAACTGAAATCGGGACTCTCTTATTCGGTGGAGGAGGGAAACATCACCATGGCAGAGAAATGGATCTACTGGTTCGATGAGCTTCGCACCACGGATAACGACATGGTGGGAAAAAAATGTGCCAATCTGGGTGAAATGGTTCATCTGGGAATGAGGGTTCCGCCTGGATTTGCGATATCGGTCGATGGTTACGAGCAATTTATGGAAACAACCGGAGCAGGCGCTGAAGTACGGAAATATTTAGAGCAAAACCAGGATGATTTGGTTAACAAAGTTGATAAACAGATCGAGGCCAGCCGATTTATCCGGGGCGTAATTGAATCCAGGCCGATGCCGCCTGATATGATTCAAGAGCTCTGGAGCCACTATGACCGTCTGTGTGAGCAGACCATATGTGAAGACGTACCGGTGGCCGCCCGCTCTAGCGGGGCGGTTAGTATGCCGGGCCAGATGGAAACCTACTTGAATGTGTGCGGAAAAAAAAATCTCGCCGATAAGGTAGTGCAGGTCTGGGGCAGTGCCTTTACCACCCGCGCCATCGCCTTTCGCCTGGAACAGGGGATGGCACTGGACAAGGCCCCGATCGGGGTGGCGGTTCTGAAGATGATCGAGGCCCGCTGTGCCGGAGTCACCCTAACGGTGCTGCCCACCACCGGCGACCTGTCTAAAATTGTAGTGGAGGGCAACTGGGGCCTGGGTGAAAGCGTTGTCAGCGGTGAAATTACGCCGGACAGCTTTGTCATCGACAAACAAAGCGGGGAAATCGTCAGCACCATCGGCGATAAAACCAAGATGGTCGTATACAAGGATACCGGCACCTGCATCATCAATGTCCCCGAGGATCAGCAGACCTGTGCGTGTCTTGTCAAAGAGGAAATTGAAGAAATTGTGCGAATTGCCAAAATGGTTGAAGCTCACTTTGACACCCCCCAGGATATGGAGTGGGTTATTGCCCCTGACCCGCCCTTTCCGGACAATATCTATTGGGTTCAAACCCGGCCTGCAAAATTCAGTCAGAAAAAAGAGGATACCGCTGAATACCTGGCGGAGTTGATGACCAGGGTTTTCAAAATGTAGCCAAATAATTGCTTGTGTTTGCGTGATTAATCTGCCCCCATGCGGATCTTCAATCCTAAGAATTCACAATTAAGAAATTGTGGAGAGGAGTGCCAATGACCATACTTTTCACTCAAAATTGGGATGTTCGCCCCGGAGAATTCGACGAATATTCAGACTTCGTCACCAACGAATACAACCCGGGCCTCGAAAACCTCGGCCTTAAATTGCTGGGTGGATATTACGTGGCCGTGGGCGAAGGCCCCCGAATTTCTGCGGTGGCCACCATCGAAAACCAGGCGGACCTGATGAGCATCCTGGCCAGCAGTGATTACCGCGTCCTGGCAAACAAACTCTCACAGGTGGTCTGCAAGTACTGCAACCGGGTTTGGGTTTCCAGCGGCCGTTTGCGCGATGAGCCCTATCGCATCCAGACCGGCGCCTGGAAGTTCAATCAATATTATAACGTCATACCGGGCCAGGAGGACGCTCACTACCGTTTTGTTAAAGAAGAATGCATTCCGGGAATGAAGGCCCTCGGTGTACCGATAACCGCTGGATGGCGTCTGGCAATCGGTTCAGGCCCCCGGACGCTGGCCGAATGCACTGGACGCAACATTGAGCAAATCGCCCGGGCCATCAATACTTCGGAATTCAGGCACATGGTGCGGCCGCTGAAAAAACATTACTCCACCGATTACAGCAGCCGGATTCTGGCCCCCACCGGCCGAATCGAAATTCCGTTTATTATGAAGGAAATGATGAAGGGATTTTAATCTGCACATGCTGCTTGAAGCCGACTGTGTCCCCTGCATATTGAGGATGTCCATCGCGGCCCTGCGCCAACTGAAGCTTGATGACAACGCCATCCGGGTGCTTACCGAAGACATCCTTGAGACCCCTGCCCTTCGAGGCCTTAACTGGAACACCACCAGCGCTGAGGTCATCGAGGATGTCTGGCGAATAATAATTAAGAAACTCGGCACTCCCGACCCTTTCAGATCGGCAAAATCATGTCATAACCAAAAAATAATGGATTTGTATCCTCGTCTCCAACAGATGGTCAACGAGTCCGCGGATCCGCTCTATACGGCTGTTAAACTGGCTATTTGGGGAAATTCCATTGACCTCATGGTCGCAGATGCCTCGGCGGCTTTTGAAGATTCCATCGAGGGGGCACTGGAAGCGCCCCTTTCGCGTAAAAATTTTTCAGCCTTTGAAAAGCGGTTAAAGATGAGCCATCACCTGGTATATTTTGGCGACAATGCCGGCGAAATCGTATTGGACAAATTGTTCATCGAGACCATCAAAAAATTGCACTCGGCCGAGATTGTGTACGTTGTCCGAAGTGTTCCCACCCTTAACGATGCAACCATGACCGATGCGCGGGCCATCGGCCTTGATGACACCGTGCGTGTTATCGAAAACGGTGTCGATGGACCTTTGCCGGGCACGCTATTGAACAGATGCGCTAATGCAGTGAAGCAAGAAGTCAACCGATCCGAACTGATCATTTCAAAAGGTGGGGGCAATTTTGATACTCTTGATGAAGAACGCAAACACCTGAACAAAAATATTTCTTTCCTGTTGCTTTCAAAATGTGAACCATATTACAGGCATTTCGGAGTTCCAGCTTATCAACCCATTATAGCCAATTTTTAACAAAGCAAATCTTTCGACTTATATTGAATCCAAATCATCGGCTAACTTTTGGATGGCATCCAGGTCAAAATCATCCGCCATTTGAATAAGCCGGTTACTGACGGGCATACAGGAATCTGAGAGCGTCTTAATCTCCTCGGCAATGGCACCTATCGCCATGACATCGCCCATTTCAGCTGCATCACGGATTCGTTTGGCAATATCCCGAGCAGATTCAGGCGGGATAGCTGCTAGCTGCCCATCCGAAAGTTTACAAACGTTTTCCTCCGCAGGTGCACCCAGGCTATGTGCTGATTCTAAGGCTTGGTTGAGTGCATTCTCAAGTTCGGAGAATTTTAAATCTAATTCCTTTGTCGATGGGGCTTTCTGATCAACTTCCTTGACGAGTTTCTCCAGATTCATAGCAGCGGGCAGTAGCTCCGTAGCAGCCAGATTACCGGCTAACCCTTTAATATTATGGACCAGGCTGTGGGCTTGATCAAAATCTTCCGCATCAAGCGCCTGGCGGATTTCATTTGCGGCTGCTTGATAGTCTTTTGCAAAACTTAACAGCAGCTTGCGATAAAGCTTTTGGTTGCCTTGCAGTCGTTTCAATCCGTCGGCCAAATCAAATCCTTCTAAATGTTTCGGAAGCTCATCTTCCACCGCAACCGTTTTTTCCTCAATGGAGGGCTCATCAGAATCAACCGGCTTCTGCACTGTTGCCGGCTTTTCCCTGGGCTTAATCCATTGCTGCAGGGTGGCAAAGAGCTGATCCGGTTCAATCGGTTTGGTCACGTGGCCGTTCATGCCGGCCTGCAGGCTTTTATCCTCATCGCCGGCCATGGCATGGGCGGTCATGGCAATAATGGGAAGATCATTAAAGCGCTTATCTTTGCGAATTTCCCCCGTGGCGGTATACCCATCCATCACCGGCATCTGCACATCCATAAGAACGGCATCATAACTGGTTTGCTTGACAGCATCCACCGCCTCCTGGCCGTTGTTAGCCACGGTCACATGCAGTCCAGCGCCTTCGAGTATTTCTTTGGCCACCTGCTGGTTGATTTCGTTGTCTTCGACCAGCAGCAGTTGCGCTCCCTGGATGTTTTGTAGATCCGCGGCTCCCTGTTCCTGTCTTTGCATCAGCCGCGATACTTCGGGCACCGCTTGGCCAAAGGCCTGCATAATAGTGTCAAAAAGCATTGAGGCGCTGACGGGTTTTAACAGAAAGCCCTCGAGTCCCACTCCTTCGGCCTGCTGCATCACTTCTTCGCGGCCATAGGCGGTCACCATGACAATGGCGGGAATTTTGTTCAAATCTTTATGATGTTTAATCCGCCGGGAGGCCTCGATACCATCCATACCCGGCATTTTCCAATCTATCACCACCAGCTCAAATGGTGCATGCTTGTCGGCATTTTCAAGTTCGCTGATGCCCTCGGGCCCGGATGCAGACAAGGTGACCTCAAAGCTGAAGGATGCCAGCATATCTTTGAGAATCTCTCTGGAAATCAGGTTGTCATCCACCACCAGCACCTTCATACCCCGCAGGTCTTTTGAAGGCTTAAACTGTTTTTTGACTTTTTCCTTGCCCAACCCGAAGTTGGCGGTAAAGCTGAAGGTGCTGCCCTTACCGGCCTCACTTTCCACCCAGATCTCACCGCCCATCATCTCCACCAGCCGCTTGCTGATGGTCAGTCCCAATCCGGTGCCGCCGTATTTGCGCGTCGTGGAGGAATCAGCCTGCATAAAGGGTTGAAATAGTTTGGCAGCCTGCGCGTCCGTCATGCCGATGCCGGTATCACGCACCGAAAACTTTAGTCTAACCTGCGCTTTTGCCTTTTCGATGAGTTCCGTGAGAATGACGATCTCACCCGTATCGGTAAATTTGACCGCATTATTGGATAAATTAACCAGAATTTGTCCCAGACGCAGAGGATCACCGATAAGGGCGGTGGGTACATCCGGATCGATCTTAAAAAGAAGCTCCAGTCCTTTTTCCTGGGTTTTGATGCCCACCAACGTAGAAATGTTGTCGAGGGTTTCCTCCAGCCGAAAGTCCACCGATTCCATGTCCATTTTGCCGGCTTCGATTTTGGAAAAATCCAGGATGTCATTAATGATGCCCAATAGCGACTTGGCAGCAATATCCACTTTTTTGATGTAATCGTGCTGCTTGGCGGTCAGATCGGTTTTCAGGGCCAAGTGTGACATTCCGATGATGGCGTTCATGGGCGTGCGGATTTCATGGCTCATGTTGGCTAAAAATTCACTCTTGGCCTTGGTGGCGTCCTCCGCAGCTTCCTTTGCGGCCTGTGTCTCTAAAAAGAGTCGGGCATTGTCAAGCGCAATTCCCAAATTGGCGGCGATGGTGCTCACCAGGCGCACATCATCTTGGGTGTATCGGTCAGGATCGGGATGTTGGACACTCAGGACACCAATGGCCTCTTTGCCGGCCAGAATGGGAACACCGACATATGTTTCACATTCGGCGGTAACAATGACCGCTCCTTTCTCGCGTTGTTGTTGCAAAGTCCCGCAAACCAACGGCTCTGCCGAATGAATGATCACGGACGTCAAGCCCTTGCCGAGTTTCATCGTCGGCTGTTCTATCATCCTGTCGCCCGATTTGTAATAGGGAAAACGAATCTCACCGGTCTGCCGGTCATACAGGGCAATGTAAAGCGAATGCGCTTCAAGCGCTTCACCCAGCGTTTTGCCGGCAAGCTCGATGAGTTTTTGCAAATCCAGCGTTTCGGTCAGCTCCTGACCCACGCGGTTGATAATGGACAACTCGGTGTTACGTTGCTGGGTTTCGGCCAGTAGATGGGTGGTTTCTTCCTCCATCTTTTTACGCTCGATCGCAACTGCAATCGAGTCGGCCACAGATAAAATTGTGTGCACGGTATCTTCTTGAATGGCCTCCCTGGAAAATAGAACCATAGCTCCGACAGAGCGATCCTCAACAATCATGGGAATTCCAGCAAAAGAAGTCAGCCCCTGTGACCTGGCCCAGTCTTTATCCTTGACGTAAGGACTTTCCTGAATGTTGGTAGAAATGTGCGGTTTCTGCTCAGCCACCACACGGCTAATTTTGGTATCTTCCCTGATGGGTAAATTTTCATGCGCACCCTCGATGTGGGTGTACAAACCTGAACTGGCCTGTAATTTGAGATTATTCTCAGTTTCCTCAACAAGCCAGATGCGGGCAAAAGCAAAATTCAACTCTTTGACAAAAATGTCGCCAATCGCCTGCAACGTTTTCTGAAGGGCGTCTCCCGCTGTCAGTAATTGGCTGATTTTGGCGCCCAATGCGATCAACTTTGCCTTGTTTTTACGTTCCTTGACTTCGTCCGCCAGACGCCGATTCCAGATCACAATGAACAGAATAATCAGAATACTGCTAACGCCAATGGGAACAACCCAGAGCAATATTTTCTTTAAATCGATTCCATATTTGACCTCCATCGGCGCCATCCAGGTATTTTTGATCAACATTTTTTCTTCATCGCTGATGTCATTGATAACCTTGTTTAAGATACCGACCAGCTCCGGCCAATCCGGCCGAATGCCGAAAGCAAGCTCGAATTTATACTCAGTTGGCGCCGATATTTTAATATTCAGTAGATTTGCTCGCGTTATCTCATGGGTAATGACCGCCAATGTGTCGACAAATGCATCCAGCTGACCATCCTCAAGGTATTGCAGACCTTCTTTAAGGGTTGCAACGGGTGTCAGTTTTATATTTGGATAGTCTGTTTTTAGAATTTCCTCGGTGGCGTAATCTTTGACCACGCCGACATTGTATCCGGCAAGATCGTTCAAATCGTTGACATACGGCAAAGCTTTATTGACAGCGATGATAATTGGAAGGGTTATATACGGTTTCGAGAAAAGTAAATATCTCTCGCGCTCCGGCGTACGGGTTACCGCCGAAAGAACGTCAATATTACCCGCTTTGGTCGCTTCAATGACCTGTGACCAGGTGAGTCCCTGAGCCGGTTCCATATCTACCTGCAGCCGATCGGCAACAGCCTCCACATATCCTGAGCTGAAACCGCTGAATTTCCCTTTGGGGTCAATAAACTCCACCGGCGCCCAGGAAGGATCGATACCCAGTCTGATTTTGCGGTGGTTTGCCAGCCAAGCGGCTTCATTCTCATTTAAAGCAATCTTTTTACCCTTGCGGGTTCGGATATTGGGAGATAACCACTGGTCGCGCAATTCCGCCAGTTCGGTGCGCGAGATTGAATTTAGACCTTTCTGGATAATCGCAAAGAGTATCGGATTGTTTTTATGAACCGCGATTCGCAGGGTACCGCCTTCAAAATTTTGACTGGCGGCAACACGCAATTTGGGGACAAATTGTTTTTTCTGAGAATTGCCGAACATGATGAGGGCCGTTATATGGGCGTCCACTTCGCCGGCCGCCAGAGCTTTAAGCGCTTCGAGATCATTATCAAAGGCAAGCACTTTGCCGGATTCACCCACATCTTCGTTCACCTGCTCGACGATGGCCAATCCTTTGACAACCGAAACCCGTTTTGACTTGATATCTTCGGGTTGCTTTATACGCTCATCATTTTCTCGAACCACAGTGATAATAGGGTCGTAAGCGTATGGTTTTGTAAAAAGCATGTGCTCTTCACGATCCGGGGTTTTGGAAAAGCTAAGCGCTCCCTGTACTTGGCCTGAAATGGCAGAATTAACCAGTTCTCCCCATTCGTTGAAAAAAACAGGTATGATTTGAGTGCCGAGCTTTTTATTCAGCAGTTGAATCAAATCGGCATTGAAGCCGCTGTATTGACCGGTACTATCAACGATATCGATGGGGGGTAAAAAGTTGGTCACCGCCAGCTTAATTGCTGGACGATCGTCCAGCCATGATTCCTCCTCCGGAGTGAGGGCAATTGGTTTGCCTTCTGATTCATAAAAATGAACCGATGAATCACTTAGCCAGCGCTTTTCCAGTACGGCTAATTTTTCTTTTGGAATAGCGGCAAAACCACTATTGATCAATTCTACAAGATCTGGATTACCTTTGAGCACGCCGGCATGGATGGTGCTGGGAAATAGGCGCTCGGAACGTGCGCTAATATCACCGCGCAATCCCAATCGATCAATTGCAGCCTCGGCAAGCGGTTCTTCCTGGACGAATGCTTTTATTTCATTTTGCAAGAGCGCATCGATTAAATCCTGAGTGGAGGCGAAACTACGGACACTGACATCCGGAAACGCCTTTCTGAACTCGGCTTCCTGATAGGAACCGAACATCGTGCCTACTGTAGTGGAACCATAACCGCCGATTGTCGCCGGTTGAGGGTCGCCGGTCCGATAGTAGATTCTTGATATGGTTTCATATATCTGGGTCGAAAAATCGATCCACGCGGCCCGCCCCTCAGAAAATGAGAGCCCGGAATGGATATCGACCTCACCGGCACGCAATCCGTCCAGGGTTTCTGCCCAGCTGCTGGGTCGAAATTGAATTTTACGCCCGGTAATTTGAGCCCAGGCGCGCCACATATCGACAAAAAGCCCGGAAGGCCGACCGAACGCATTTATAGAGGCTAACGGCGCGAAGGCACGGTCGATACTGATAATCAGGGCCTGGCCTTCTTCATCACCGGATGACATCCAGCGTCGGTTGATATCGCGTTTTTCATCATCGGTAATAAGGTCCATTCCCCGATTAATCACCTCAATCAGCGCCTGATTGCCCTCGCGCACGGCAAAGAAAAAATCATTCTGGTATAAGGGTTTGCCAGGCGTGAACAAAAACTCCGATATAAGCCCCTTTTGTTCCAAGTGGTACAGGCCGGTAGGTGTATCAGCTGCAAAAACGCGTATCTTGCCTTCTTTCAAGGCGTCCATTATAGCTTCGTAGTCGGGATATGGCGTCACAGTACCCTCGGGCAACCTTTCATTCAAATAGCCTTGCACATAATCACCTCGAAGGACGCCGACACGATAGGCCGCAAGCCCTTCAACCGTCTGAATTGAGGGAAGTCCAACATGCATAAAATAATGCGTATCTGTTTTCGTGATGGCTTTACCGTAATCCAGAAACCGGTCGCGTTCCTTACTAAAGAAAAGGCCAGCGTGAACATCGGCCGCCCCTGAGGCAACCATTGTCAGCGTCTCATCCCAATCGGTGCCCCGAAAATCAATGACGATTCCGGTCTTTTCAGACCACAGACGCCACAGGTCGATAATGATACCGGCCGGTTGACCGCTTTCATCTGAAAAATGAAAGGGGACAATGTCTTTACCGTATGCGATTGAAATGCGGTCGGGAGATGCACCGAAAGACGTCGGAGTCGTTGTGATTACGATACCAATTACGGCCAATGCAGATGCGATTGTCCTGAAAAAATACTTATAGAGGTTCATTAGGCGTATCCCATATATGAATACATTAATTTGTCTGTGATGACTGGTTTGGATGCCTAAAAAGATCCATAAATAGGGCACCGCGTCAGACTTGCTGGAGCTTTGGATAATCCATGCAATTTAAAGCGAACTTGACCAATGCTCGAATACAGACAGATATTCGCCAAATTCTTACTCTGGTGTCGCATTAAGTTTGACCATCGCATCGAATATGGGGAGCCTTTTTCCGGTAAATTTACCAATCCATTTATCGTAGATTTCAAGAATTTTCTCTGATCGATAAAGTTCAGATATCACCCGGTCTGCAACCAGACGAAAATCCGCATCATTTCGTCTTACGGCAAGTGCAAAAGGTTCAAAGGAGAACACTTCGGACTTAATTACAAAACTCATAGGGTCAGGCTCCTTTAGCGCCAAGCCAATAAGTACGATCTGGTCTGATGAAAAGGCATCGATTTGTTTCTTTCGCAACGCATCGATGCTTTCCTTTGCTGTATTGAATAATACAATTTCTGCATCCGTTGATGTATCTTGAATGAGTTTTTTCAA
>JASJAZ010000054.1 GCA_030066785.1 Desulfobacterales bacterium
TTTATCGTCCATTTTTGAAATCAGCAAAGGGATGAAAAGAATGGAAGGCGCCGTGCTTTAAATAATGCCGTTGGAATGCAGTTTGCCAAGCCAAGATAATAGATAAGCAGAAATGTTTCTGCCGTCAAATAAGTCTTTATCTTTTTATGGATGAAAAGGGTTTGCGGCAGAAGTTCTGGTGTATACTGTCGGGAAGTAAGCAAAGCTCGCTATGCTGTTTGGAAAGATGTTTTTGTATTTCAAATGTTATCCAGTACGCTGCGAACGGTTTCACTCAGCATTTTGATATCAAAGGGCTTCATTAAAAAGGCTTTAATTCCGATGGCTTCGGCCTTTTTTTCGCTGATGCGATCACTATATCCGGAACAAAGAATGATGGGTATTTCAGATCGAATATGTTGCATTTTGCGAGACAAAAGTTCACCGGTCATTTTTGGCATGGTCATATCCGTGATAATTAAATCGAAAGCTTGTGGATGGGTTTGAAATTCTTCGAGAGCTTCAAAGGCGCTGGTTTTTCCGGTTACCTGATAGCCAAGGCGTTTCAGCATCTGCTTGCCCAGATCCACCAGTGAGGGTTCGTCGTCTACAAGAAGAATTCGCTCCCGGCCTTTCGGCTGTTGTTCGATGGAAACCGGTGCAAGATTTAAAATACCATCAACCCGTGGGAAAAATAATTCAATCTTGGTGCCTTGGCCCGGTTTACTATCAACTGCAATGATGCCGCCATGGCTTTTCATGATGCCTCGCACGAGAGCGAGTCCCAACCCCAGTGCTTTATCCTTTTTACGCGTGGTAAAATAAGGTTCAAAGGCGCGGTCAATGGTACGGGTATCCATACCGACGCCAGAATCCTCCACCATGACTTTGACGTATGATCCGGGGTCCAATTCGGGATATGCTCCGGCCACCTCATTGGAAATATCAAGATTGCGAACGCTGACTTCTAGAATTCCGCCCTTTTCCTGCATGGCAACGATGGCGTTGTTGCAAAGATTGATCAAAATCTGCTGAATTTGATGTCGGTCAGCCAGAATTGCACCCGGATCCGGTTCGATATTTTGCAAAACTTCAATGGATTTCGGTATCGTGCTGCGGAGCATTTTAAGAGTTTCTTTGATAATCGGTCCCAATTGGATGGATTCCATTTCTGTTTTTTTCTTCAGACCGAATTCAAGGAGTTGTTGGACGATTGCTTTCGCATCCCTGCCGGCTTTGAGTACTTCCCCAATGTTGTGCCGAATCATCATGTCCTTGGTCGTATCCATCATGGCCATCTCGGCGCATCCAATCATAACTCCCAGTTTGTTGTTAAAGTCGTGTGCCAATCCGCTGGCCAAGGTGCCGATGGCCTCCATTTTTTCGGCTTGATGCAGCCGGGACTCCAGACGTTTAAGTTCGGAAAGATTGACCGCCGCCAAACGGAATTCGATAATATTAACCTCATTATCTGTTATGGGTTTGCCGGAAATCCCAGCCCATAGAGCCGTTCCGTCTTCATGTTTTAATTGCATTTCAACTTTGTTGATGGATTCACCTGACCTTAAATTTTTTAAGACTTCTTGTGCAACCGGCATCCCATTGGGGGTGTCGGCAAACAGAGCCATTATGCTGTGGCCCACTATGTCTTTACGGTTATAGCCCAACATTTGCAAGGCTGTATAATTGCAGCGGAGGATGGTGTTATCTTCAGCACTAATCGAAAAGAAGGCATTGGGGGCATATTCATACAGATTGCGGTAGCGCCATTCACAGTTTTTTAGCGCTTGCTCGGTCCGGCGTAATTTGGAGATATCGCGGACGATTGAAATATATATTTCTTTGTTTTTCATAGGAAACGGAGGGGTTGACCGAACTTCCACTGCCCTGATTTGACCGTTTGCCCCTCTGTGTTTCAGGTTCAAGTAATCCCGGTTCTCCCTACCCGCCAATTTTATTTCCTTTTGCATTTCAGATTCAGACAACGTGTTTAAATCGGTAATATCCATTTGAGAAAGCTTTTGGCGGGAATAACCATAAAATTGTGCCGCAGCATTATTGGCATCTACTATTTTCAGCGTTTTAGAATCTACGACATACATGATAGTGGACGGGTTTTCGAATAACTGCTTGATCATTTGCTCGGCTTCCGACAAAGCTTTCTGTTTCTTGAGACGCTTTGATTTTTCTGATTTAACCCGCGCAATCAACCAATTGAATATATCTGATATTTCCGACAACTCACCCCGCGATTGGCCCTGTAATTTTAGGTGGCTTGGGCCAATGTTGCGAAAAGACGCCATAAGCTGGCGAATGGGTCGTGCCAACCATCGAGTAAGTAAGTAAGATAGACACAGAATCGGTATGACGGCGCATATCGCAATGATAAGATTATAGCGCTGCAATCGGTATGCAGCGGATAGCAACGAGGTTTGTTTAATGACCATTGCTAAATGCCATTGGACCAGGGGAATCGTATCGAAATAAGCAAGATAAGAAATATCGTTTTGTCTGATGTTTAATTGACCGCGTTGTTGGTTGCGCATACCCTGAACCAGCGTGCCCAGACTGTCTGCTGGCAATGCCTTGGAAAGTTGAGAGAAAATGTTTGCCTTTGGGTTAGATACCGCCGGTGCGAAAATGTCGCCATCTTTGTTTACAAGCAGACTGAAGCCCTCAGGTTCAACCTTTATTTTTTTTATCATGTCAAGCATTTTGCCGATATTGAGCACACCATAAAGAACCCGGTGGGGCTTATTGGGCGCGCCTTTGATCGGCACCAAAATGGTCATAGTCGGTTGGCGGCTGGCAGCGCTTATCTGTAAAGGGGAGATAACTTGCGTGCCCTTGGCGGCTTTGGACCAATAAGGCGTTTGGGCCAGATCTAATTGTTGATCCGTTAATGCATCATAGGCGGTGCCATCCGATTCAATCAAGCCGAAGGATTCCCAGGTAATTCCGGTTGGTTTTATTTGCTTGCGGTCCGTTCGGGTGCGTTTCAAGATTTGTTTTAAATAGAGGGGCGTTTCATCGGGGTTTTCTTGGTGTATGATTGGTGTTTGCGCCATGATTCTCAGTTCATTAGCAGCTCCCTGCAATGCTTCTTGAATAAGCTCGGTATAGCGCTGTAAAAGGGCTGGCGCTTGCTTGCCCGCCTGTTCCTGAACGATGTTTGCATAGTGTTGATGGTTCAGCCAAACAATGGCAGCAACTGTGGCGGCAACAGGTATTAATGATAATAATGAAATTTTAAAAAACATTTTCATGGATTTAACCTTACCTTGGCAGACTCTTGTTGAAGCCTATCGCCGGCACGCCGTTCTATGTCAAGCGGGTGACTGTTCCGCGTTATGGCTGTTCCAATCAGTTGATGCGTTATGTGCTTATACGGCCTCATAACATTATATCAGATGCTTCAATTAGCGCCGAATAAACTGCTTGCCCCCATCGATCAAGTTTTCTCTGTACGTTGTTTATTTGTGCCGGTTGAAAAACCTTAAGAACCAACCCTACATTTCTTTAGAATGCATTTATCTGCCAAACGCGCGTTGCAATGGATCCGGCTCAATAATTGCCTCTGGTTTGGTTTCGAAATCGACCGCAACTACATTTTCACACAGTCGTGTAATGCGATTTAAGACCTGTATGTGTTCGGGGTGTTGCTGATATCGCTTTAGGGCATCAAGATTTGCAAACAGGGAGACCAGGGCGAAATCGTACGATCGATCGGAATGAACCACATCCCGCCCAAACTCGTACCCATGAATTTCAACAATCTTATTGGGCAGGTCGTCCAGCATTTTTTCTAGCTGAACGATTTCGGTGTCTTGAACCTTGGGTTTGAATTTCATTAATACGATGTGATGTAGCATGCAAAAATCTCCCCTATTTTTAGTTCTTGCGGTTTGATTCAATTACCCATTCGTTTATCGCTTCAGGAGCGTTTTAATCGGAATTTAACTTTTGAACAACGCTGTCAATTTTTGCTTGCATGGTCTGATTGCGGTCTATTCGTGTGCCAGCTTTGATCGTTGTGGTAATTCGAGGAGCACCCATGGCATGCAATGTTTCATGGCATTCGCGGATAGCAGTAAAAACGTCTTCCCAATCCCCTTCAATATTGGTGCCGTAGGCATGCAGTTGGGTTTTCAAATTGGCTGCCTTGAGAATCCGGATGCAGGCGGCAATGTACCGGGATACCGATACGCCCACCCCAATTGGAACAACGCATAAGTCAACAATCACTTTCATTACTTTTGCCCCGAAAGTTGCTTTTTTAAAATACTAGTAAACTTTAGCACATGGGGGCTTGAAACTAAAAGGAATTATTTTCAGTATTTTATGCCATTTTTCAATGGTATACTAAGAATTTTGATGAAATTTCAAGGTAGCTCACAGATAATTGATCGGATCGCTGCAAGATCGATTCGTCAGAAATCAACTATGGGAAGGATTTTTTTATCTTAGCGGTGATGAAGGGTTGCGCTTTTTAAAATCGAAAAAACATCTTCGGGAATTTTTACTGCATGCATATGGTTCGGATCATGAACTGATAGGCATATGCGCTTTTCAATACCTTCGGCGATAATCTCATCATCTGATTGGTCTGCAATTGAATGCTTTAATACAATTACCTTAGAGGCCAAATCTTCAATGTGTGTTGTGATATTGATTTTTTGATGGTAACGACCAGGTTTATGGTAGCGACATGAAGTTTCGACAAGTCCAAATATTAGTTTGCGCGCCCGTAATAAATCACCCAAAGAAACATCTATGGAATCAAAAAAAAGATGCCCATTGGCATCCATCCACTCGTAAAATCGAGGATAAAATACAATCCCCAGCGCATCAAGATCACCCCACATAATTTGCCGTTCATACACGAATTTGTTCATAAAGGCCGTCAATCCTCACAAATTTTTAGGTTTCGTAGATGCTGATTTCCTATCACAGGGTTGCCCAATAAGCTTCTTAGATCAAAAGTTTTGCAAATGATATTCAATCTTACCCGTTGCGGTAAAGAGATATTTCAAAAATTATTTGCAATCTTGCGCGCCTGCGCGAAGGCGCTTTCCATAATTTTTTCGGTATCCTCTGGTGTGGATAGGGTCGGTTCCACTACTATGGGGTGTATATCGATAAACCCAATGAAACCCAGCAACATTTCAAAATACGGTTTTTGATAATCCATTGCGCCGCCGTCGCTTTTATATTCACCACCACGGGCGTAAATTACCGCAGCGGGTTTGTCTGTTACCAGGCCGCTGTATCCGGTTGCAGGGTCAAAGTTGAATGCCAAACCGGGCTGGGTAATAATGTCAATATAGTGCTTTAACTTGTACGGTATACCGAAGTTCCACATGGGCAGGCTAAAAAGATATTTGTCAGCAGATTTAAACCGATTGAATATATCGGTCACCGTTTGCCAGGCGGTCGCTTCTTCGGTTGAATGGTTCTGGCCATGGAAAATTTTATACTTGGCATTGATTGTAAAACCGTCAAATTCTGGCAAGCTCACCGACCAAAGATCGATTTTTTCGATTTCATCATCGGGATGTAATCCTGCATAAGTATCCAAAAAGAATTTTGATACTTCGATTGATATGGACCGCTCTTTGCGCGGAGATGATTCGATGTAAATCAGTTTGGCCATAACGCCCCCTTTCACTCGGTTTTATTCAGTCAGTTTTTTTTAGCCTAATATTAATTGAATGGCATATCTTGAATTGATTATCATGTTAATGACAAGATCCGATGCTCAAGGACGTTGATCTCCCGATGGAAATCATTTTCAATATAGGTCTTTGACATTCGATTTCAACTTCGGAAGGATTATAAATCAGGTCGCAGGCTTAGCGAAATGTAGTGTGAATTTCTGAGTCAGTGTTTTAATTAATGGCATTAAGAAAAAGACATCCGTGTTCGGTCTGTGGACCGAAGTGCTATTCAGTCATCGTCAAGCTTTTAATTATCAAGGGGTTGCCAGCGAATGACTTTTTTGTGGTAATCGATGCGGTAATCGACATGGCGCAAAAAAGACATCCCTACCAGCCCTTTAAACCGTGTCGGCGGCCCCACGTGTTTGATAACAGCAACCACCGCATCTTGCATCATGGCGGGGCCAATCTTGAAATAATCGAGTCGTGCTAAATGGGTTTTAATGGTGCGGCCGCCAGCCACCTGGGCGTTGATTTGTTTAAAGGATTTCATCTTCAGCTGATCGGCAATATCTTTGTGAATCACAATGCTCGAAGCCCCTGTATCCAGTAAAAACCAAGATTCGAGTTCGTTTTCGGCATGCCCCAAGCTCACCGGCACTAAAATCTGACCGTTTTCGATCATGATGTCGGTTTCGAGACTTTTCAGATATTCTTCCTGCGCGGTTTGTTTTTGCCTTATTATTTTCTCAACTTCAAGGCGCTTTAAGTAGGCGTCTTCATCCTCGCGCTGTTGCCGTTCTCTTTCGATTGCATCTATTCGATCTTTTTCCAACATAGTTTTGCGCTGTTCCGCCGGCAGGTGGTCATACTTTTCTTTGAATGTGTCGATCTCATGGCGATATTCTGGCGGTATTTTGCTCAGGTCATCAACAAAATGCTGATTCCCCTCGCCATCGGTATACCGATAAAATTCAGCGTGGGAATTTTGCATAAGAAACCCACTGGCCATTGCGCAAATGCTCAGAAAAAATGTAATTGTAATAAAACGATAATAATTCATTTCCCCTCAGCTGGTTCCCAAAGGGACTTTACGGCTGTGTAATCCTCAATGACTATTTTTCGAATGGCGGTATTCATGGCATTTTATGCATCCACAAACAGATAATCTGCTTTAGATCATGGTTTTGCCCATATCTTAATCGGCAAATTTTTTAACAGATGTGTATCTTACGTGTTGTAATGCCTGGCTTTGGCCGTCGTTGCAGGTAGGATAATGTGGGATACGGCATGGGCCTCAAGTGCATACAAATATTGTCATCAAATAAACGATTCATTAACGTTGTCAAATAGTCTGAGATGCCTTCCCTTAAAGTCATTTTGGGCACGGTTTTTTATTTTTTATCATTCTGCGAATGGCCGCCTTTTTTTTGCCTTGAGCCCATCGGATTGCGGTTTTACCCTTGGCATCGGCAATATTGACATTGGCGCAAGCATTTAACAACACTCTAACGACTTTGACATGGCCTTCTTTGACGACTAATATGAGCGGTGTGTCGCCATTTTTGTCCTTAATATCTGGCTTGGCTCCGCCTGCAATTAACTCTTTGGCAACACGATGATACCCGTCATAGGCTGCAAACCATAAAGCGGTGCGGCCCAGATTGTCGGTTGTATTAACATTTGCGCCACTCGCTATTAGAGTTGATACCACATTAAGTTGGCCATAGCTTGACGCATACATTAAAGCCGTTGATCCGTGACGGCTTTTAACGTTTAGCTGGGCACCTTTTTGTATGAGTAATTGGACGATGTCGGTGTGGCCGTATTGAGATGCCAACATCAAAGCCGTCCAGCCCGCTTTTTCGCGCACATTAACCTTAGCACCGCGAGCCAGCAATAATTTGACTATCGGTAAATGTCCCTCCATGGCGGATTTCATCAGCGCTGTCTGACCAAATTTATTCGTGCCATTAACCGGCACTTTTTTATTCAGCAACTGTTTGACTTTTTTCAAATCACCCATTTCAGCAGCGGAAATAATAGCATTCACGTTTTTTTGGGCAAATAGAACCTCTTGAGGGGTAAAAACCAATAAAGTAAATCCGAAAACAATTAAAGAAGGAACTATTCGGTGCAACATTGCGTTCTCCCTGAAATCAAAAGTTGCCTTAAAAATGTATCGATTTGCCTGCTGCACACGGCTTTACAAATGCGGCAGTAATTCGGTGCTTCAATGACCACACAGGTCTTCCTGTTAAGGCGCGAGAAGCTTTTCTACTATAGTTTGAGAATGAAATTTGCCGGCCGTCAATCTAGCTACTCAGGACCATAGACAGATTCGATGTGTCCGCTAAGTTTATTATATCACTATATATTAGATAAAAAATATGCTTCAATGTCAACAAATTTAGAGCCCATATGTCTTAAAAATAATGTTTTTTCAGCAACTTATAGGAAGAAAGTCAAATTGCAGCGTCTCAGTTTATTGTTTCGTAAAATCCACAAGGCAAGTGCAATGATCAGGCTGACAATGATCATTGTGGTGATGAGTATGTGTATCTTCAGGTAGGATTTGTTGATAACCAGATCGCCAGGCAAGCGACCCAGCGGTAATTTTGGCAGTCAGGGTTACAATAAGCCAATAATTAACAAAGAGATTCCGATTTTACTTTGTGGCAGTAAAAAAAGTCTCAGGCGCTTGAACCGCAACTACTTGTCCCTTGGCACAGGTTTGACCATCAGCATTTAAATCGACGGATATAACGACCTTGCGGCCTTTGATTTCCGCCACCTTGCCGCGCAATTCCAGCAACGTATCCATTGGGGTTGGTTTTAGAAAGTCGACATGCAGTGCCGCGGTGACATAGCGTAATGGCGGATTGGTATCCATCTCACGGTTTGCGGCCCGGTAGGCTGCAGCAGCAGCTGTGCCGGTTGAGTGACAATCGATGAGAGAAGCAATCAACCCACCGTAAACAAAACCTGGCATGGCCGTATGGTACGAATGGGGCTTAAAATGGCAGACACTCTCTTCACCTTCCCAATGGCTTTGAATATGGAGGCCGTGTTCATTGAGTCGTCCACAACCATAACAGTGACTCATATTTTCGGGGTAGAAATCTTGAAATGCTTTTTTGGTCATAATACCTTCCCTTTGGTTTGCAGCCCTGTTTCTTACTAGCGCCGTTTTATTGATAAATTAATCAACCGAGACGATATCACTTTTTTTCATATTGAAATGGTTCGATGCGCGGTCGGTTTCTTAAGAAGCCATCTACTTCAGATTCATCCGGTATGGCTGTGCGACCGCCCATACGTTGGCAACTTAGTGCGCCTGCGGCACTGGCATACATCAGCAGATCAAGACCGCTTTTACCTTTGACCAAACCGGCGGCATAGGCCCCATGGAAAACATCGCCGGCACCGGTCGTATCCACAGCTTGGATCCTATAGGCCGATAGCGCCCCACTACTTTGCTTATTTTCCCACACCAGTCCTTCCGAGCCCAAGGTAATGACGACATTGGCGGCCGCTTCATGTAAGTGGGAAGCGGCTTTGCGCGGATCGATTTCACCGGTATATTCGTATGCAAATTTTTCAGAGACAACCAAGTGATGAACTTTATCTACCAGCCAGCGGGTGCCGGCGTGAATGGAACCCGCATCTAACACTGTAATGCTGTCGTGTTGTTTGGCTAATTCAACCAGATTTGCGGAAGCTTGAGCCGCATGCCCGTCAAACAGGATAACCTGTGGTCGGCAGTGCTCCCAAGAAAGATGGTAGTTGAGGAACGCTTCGTGTTTCTCACGATAGTTGATAACGGTTCGACTACCATCCGGTTTAACCAGAATTGAAGAAAGGGGCGTTGCCGCTGCTCCTCTTACAATAAAATCAGTCTGTACAAAATTCTTTTTTAAATCCTGCAAATGAATTTGGCCATAATGATCGTTGCCCAAATATCCGGTAAAACCGGATACACAACCCAACCTTGCAGCCGTTATCGCCGCATTGGCTGCGGGTCCGCCGCCGCACTCCAAAAATCCGGAAGCCGTTGTTTTTTCATCGCGCGCCGGGTGATGGTCAACCATCAGCACCAGATCATGGCAGGCTTGTCCGGCACATAGTACATCAAGTTTAATGCAGTTATCTTTTTTCGCCGTCATAGACTGAGCTTATCCAAAGTTCGCGGTCGTATTAGCCGTCGTCTGTGGTGTTTTTTAGACGCTAGGCGTAGCCACATTAATTTTGCATTAAAGCAATGCTTGCCGCACAGATACGCTGGGTGTTTGGCAGTACCTGATCTTCGAGGTGGCGTGTGAATGGAATGGTTTGTTTCGTGCACACCCGTGCAAAAGAAAACTTTAAACCGGATTCCAAGGCCACTGCGGCCACTTCGCCGGACAACCCAAAACCCTGGTAATCTTCATCCACGACGATCAATCGTTTGGTTTTTAAAATTTGTTCATATAGGATGTCTTTATCCAAAGGGACAACGCTGCGCAGATCTAAAACACTTGCGCTGATACGTTGCTTGGCTAATTCTTGAGCTGCTTCCAGGCAGCGATGCACGCCAACACCCACACTGACAAGCGTTAGGTCTTCTCCTTCACGCCGGCAAGCAGCTTTGCCGATCGCAAGCGGCTGCCATTTTTTGGGACACTCACCCATTGTTCCTGTTGGCGGCACATCAAATTCAACTGTGGAGCGACCGCCGCGCCCCATAAAATCAAGCCATGATGGAGACAGCAATTTATGTTCCAAAAAAATAACCGGATCGTCTGATTCGATGGCGGCCAACATTAACCCCCCGGCATCGGCCGGCGTGGATGGAACAACCACGGTCAAGCCGGGAATGTGTGCCAGCCATCCCCACAGGCTCTGTTCATGTTGTCCGCCATCGCCATAGCCGCCACCACAGGCGGCCCGCACAACCATAGGGACGTTCCATTTTCCGCCGGAAAAACTTTTGATTTTAGCGGCATGATTTAAAATGGCATCCATGGCAACCCCGATAAAATCTACAATCATTACTTCCACCACAGGGCGTAAACCGGCCATGGCGGCAGTCACGCCGGCACCCACAAAAGCGCTTTCGCTGATCGGGGCCGACTTGATCCGTTCCCGGCCAAAACGCACCAAGAGGTTATGTCGAATCATTCCAACATCTTCGCCAATAACCATCACGCGCGGATTAGCAGCCATCGCTTGGCCCAGGGCGTCGTCAATGGCTTCATCAAATTCCAAAGTGCGCACTTTATTCATCGTTTACCTTTACATCAGCCAGTCCGCAAGCTTCCAGTACTTGTTCGATTTCCGTATCGATCTTATCCTCTAACAATTTAAGCTGCAATTCTTCGCCATGCAGCTTTTGGCGCAGGATGACCACCGGATCACGCTTGATGCTCATCTGTGTCCTGATGTTTTGGATCGTTGCAAGAATGTGTCTAAGACCGCCCATTCGTTTCCGCACGTTTGATCCATGCATTTTTGCAAAGGATCGCATCAGCGGTCCGGTCATTTTGCGCATTTCCTTAACCGGATGACGTGACGTGCGTATTAATTGATCACCCAGAAAATGGCCTTCCAGGTGAATGCAGGAGGCGTGCAGGTAAACCGGTTCACCATTATCGCGTGTCTGGCAAAGAGCTTCCCAGGCGCTTTGCCAGCAGGCCTCAATGTCACTGCCATCTACGGCCATCGTTTTCATGCCAAAGCTGCCGGCACGGTTCATTAAGTTGCCGCCCGTGACAGTTGCCGATTTGGTTGTAATGGCCCATTCATTGTCCTTACAGACAAATAAAACAGGCAAATGCCAAGCGGCGGCCAAATTCATTGACTCCATTAGCATGCCTTGGTTGAGAGCCCCTTCACCGAAAAAGGCGACAGCAACACTGCCTGGGCGCAAGTGTTGGGCGGCCAGTGCAAAACCTACCGCCGACGGGCCGGACGCTCCGACGATGCCCGAGGAGGCCGACAAGTGTTTGACAGAAAATAGATGCATGTGCCCGCCATGGCCGCCACATAATCCATCCGGGTGGCCCAAAAATTCGAGCAGCAATCGAACCGGATCAACACCCCGCATCAGCAACGGTGGTGTGCCGCGATGATCCAGCGCCATCGCATCTTGATCTTCCAGTTGGGAGACGACTGCGGCCACTATGGCTTCTTCACCGATACCCAAATGCATCTCGCCAGAAATGTGTCCCGCATGCCATAATGCCGCCACAGCCTCTTCAAAGCGTCGGCTATAGAGCATCAATCGGTATAAAGACCATAGGTCCGGTTGCATGCAGGCGTCCTATTGGCCAGAGGTCTGACAAGTTAGGGGTGAAAGAAGGTCCCGCTGGTGGGACTTTGATTGAATCTGCGCCAAAGATAAACTTGCTTGACGTCAGCTGAAACGTATTGAATCATGGTTATAGTAGCAAATCTCACTGCGGCGTCAATTTTAGCTAGACCAATTTAACCGCTGTGCCCTTGACACTGACCATCAGCAGACCGTTTATTTCAACTCATACTTCATTGTCAATATCTGCGGCAACCGCGGCATTAGCGCCAAGTTCGTGTGCTATATTTTGCAGATCTTCCAAAGCCATTGCGCAGGCTTTGCGCAACTCTTTTTCACATTTAGGGAAACGTAACTACGTGAGATTTTGTATCAATTCAACTTAGGTTTTTCAATAAAACTGAGCTCAATTTGGGATGGTTCAATTTTTACGACACTGGTTCGATCATTGGGCAGCAAGATAGCGTGGCGCGCGATTTGAAAGGTTCTGGTGCCGGGCGCAGCCGAAGATAAATCAATGGCCGCCAGAACGTTTTTATTGGTAATCGTGCTGGCATCGCGGCGCAAACCACGCACCGTAACTTCAATCTCAGGCGTTGATGGTTCGGCCAGCTGAAACCGGTTGGAGAGATTTTGTAATTGCAATGGAACCGCGACGGTGACTTCAAAATTCTGCTGACCGGCTAACAGTAACCAAAAGATACTGACCAAAGCGACAGTCGCCAATTTTAAATGCACGCGACGAGTTAACCAGTCACGCAGGATTTCCATATGCTTAAGCTCTTCTGAGCGACTCGGGCTAATGGCCTCTTGAACCAATGGGACTAAATCCGTCGGCGTGTCGACCGCAGTTATTTGGCTGCCCCGAGCAAGGCAAACCTTACCGGTTTCTTCGGATACAACGAGCACCCAGGCATCACATCTTTCGGAAAGACCAAGGGCGGCGCGGTGGCGGGTACCATACTGCTGGGGCAGGCTTTCCCGGGTGCTGAGTGGCAAATAGCAGGAGACCATCGCGACCTGACCTTCGTGGATCAGCATGGCGCCATCGTGAAGTTGCGAGTGTTTTTGAAAAACGTTGTTTAGGATTTCGGGCGAAGGTGTACTTTCCAGCTGGACGCCTTGGGTGATATGCTCTTCGACTAAATCTCGGCGTTCGAAAATAATCAGGGCGCCGGTTTTTTGTCGGGCAAATGCAAAGATGGTATTGGTAAATCCCTCGACCCAATCGGCTTTACGGGTTACTACTTTCAGTCCGATCATCTTCAAAGGGTTCACTTTTTCCAACAGCTGACGAATCTCTTTTTGAAATAGAATGATTAAAAAAATTACCAGGACTTGCCAGAATATCTGAAAGACCCAGGTGGTTAAAAAGAGCCCCCAGGTTCTGGCCAGTGTGAAGACAATCCCAAGTGCCAGCAATCCCACCAAGGCCTTGAACGCTTTGGTGCCCCAAAACCATAAATAAAAATGATAAACAACCATTGAAAGAAATAAAATATCGAGAACATCTTGAAAACGCAGGTTATGGAGGATTTCAATTAGATTCATAATGCAACATCAGACCTTACCGTAAGTAGCCGCTTATGGTTTTGGTTTCTTTAAATGGGTCATGGTAGTATCTATAAAATACAATAAGATGACATATATTTCTATTACTATTATCGACAAAATTACCTGAATCAGAGTTCCTCCGGCGTAAAAGTAACCACATCATCAATGGTGGCGGCGTCGGTCAAAACCATTATCAATCGGTCTACACCCATGGCATTGCCGGCGGCTGTCGGCATGTTTGTTAAGGCATCCAGAAACTTTTCCGGTATTGGATATATTGTTTTGCCGGTCTTTTTGCGAAGATCCAATTCGGCTTCAAACCGTTTACGCTGTTCGACAGGATCGATTAATTCACTAAACGCATTACACAATTCAATACCCCCGATGTATAGTTCAAATCTTTCGGCTTTGGTTGGATCAGAAACCTTGTGCCGAGCCAGCGATCCCAGGCTGACAGGATAATCAAAAACAAATGCTGGTTTGGGGAAACCCAGATGAGGCTCTACTTCAACGGCCAAGATTTCTTCAAATCGATCGTTGGCAATAGCTTTCTCTAAGGACATCGATGCATATTGTTGAAAGGCTTCCGAAACGCTTAGGCGTTGCCAGGGCCTGTCCAGGTGGATTGTTTGACCGCGGAAGGAAATGGCATCAGGCGTTTGGATATCCTGAACGACATATCGGATTAATTCTTCACATTGATTCATCATGCTGTGATAATCGATACCGCTGCAATACCATTCCAGCAAAGTGAACTCTGGTAGGTGCAAAGAACCGCGTTCGTGATGACGATAGCATTTGCTTATTTGGTAAATTCGATCGAACCCGGCGGCCAGCAGCCTCTTCATGCACAATTCCGGTGAAGTATGCAAATACCAACCACCACTTGGAATCGCCTCGATATGCGCTTCGGGAGCAGGGGCTGGGATGCGATTGGGTGTTTCGGTTTCCAGGTAGCCGTTGGCATTAAAGAATTGTCGGATGGCCGTAAGGATCCGGCCACGCGCGCGTAAATACAATTTTTTAGCGGTTTGGCGATATTGCGTCATAGTGGTGGTATTTTATTATCCACAACCGATTGGCAGCTGTTTGCCCTTGACCAGAACGCCCTAACCGGCATTGATATAATGGGCTGATGTAATCGGAGCGTGATTGGTTTTTTAGTGCTTGCTGCTGATGTTAAAAGCTGGTGGATAGGTAGGCATCCTCGACTCGGTCTTGAAGCAAAGCCAGGTTAAAACCGGCACCCCGGGCGGTTTCATGCCATTGCCGGCCAATGTTAATGCAATTGTTGCATGCCCCGCGCGGAATATGCACGGCCAGAATATTTTGACCGTGGTCCGAAGAAGATTCTATCCTCAGAGCCCCACTGCAATCATGGCAGGCGCGCAATTTTTCTTTTTGGGTTTCCATGATATTGTCGGTATCATAAAAAATACGACGATGACGCTCATGAAATTCTTTGTTCCCTAGAAGCTTGTCCTGATAATACCCCCGTTGTTCCCATTGATCCCGGATGATATCACACGTTTTGGTAATCATTGTCGTTGTCTGAGGCGATTGACGTATTTTATCCGGGTCATAATCCGGTTCTTTAACATGGCTATAGCTGATACCGGCCATGGCCAGAATGATACCCAGGTTAACATACGGCAAAGCCCCTTCGATGGAATAACCACCTTCCAGAACCGCAATGTCCGGCTGCAGCAAAGCGGTTAATTCGGCATAGCCTTGAGCTGAGAAGTTCATATTAGTGATGGGATCCGAGTAATGATTGTCTTGTCCGGCCGAGTTAATGATTAAATCCGGCTTAAAATCGGATAGAATCGGCAAAACCAATTCTTTGAGGGTATATAAGAAGCCCTCTGTGGATGTATGGGGCGGCAGTGGAATATTGATCGTGGTCCCCAAGGCAGTGGCGCCGCCAAATTCATTGGGAAACCCGGAGCCAGGATAAAGGGTCCGTCCATCCTGATGAACGGAAATAAACAGGGTGTTGGGATCATGCCAGTAGATATCCTGGGTGCCGTCTCCATGATGGCAGTCGGTATCCACAATCGCCACTTTTTGAATATCATATGCCTGCCTCAGGTATTCGATCATAATGGCTTCGATATTGATATTGCAAAAACCACGGGAACCATGAACGACCCGCATGGCATGATGCCCTGGAGGACGCACTAGCGCAAAACCCTTTTCGATTTTTTTGTCCATCACGGCCATGCCGATGGTTTTCGCACCTCCCGCGCTTATAAAGTGGGATTCGGTAGTTGCCGCCCACACATCCGGCACACAAAAATGAACCCGCTGGATATCTTTGACTGTGACCACGTCCGGTTTGAATTCAGTGATTCCCTCTATGTCTAAAAGCCCTTCTTCAAGGATCTGATCCTGCGTGTACAACAGTCGCTCTTCCCTTTCCGGGTGACTTGGACTAATCGCCCAGTCAAATGCGGGGAAAAAAACGAGGCCGGTTTTATGTTTGGCAGCTAATTTCAAAATGTATTATCTCACCTGCAAAACGGTTCATGATTAAAATGCCTGCAGCATGCACGGATGTTTATGTTTTTGGTCCAGGATCATATCCAGCAATCAAGCCGGGTTTGATCTGAACCTTTACACGAATATTTTTACCCGTTGTATTAAAGCCGCGCACCATGTTGAATTGGATCTCTTCATGGACGTCCATTTCTAAATGTTCGGGATTGGCCCCTTTTTGCAACGCTTTTTGACGTAAAAGATTTAAGGCGCTGTCAATTGCTTGCTGCCGCGTATAATCAAAACCGATTTCCATCCGAAATCCTTCTTCCGGAGCGATGGCGATCGCCTGTTCCGTATCCGCTAAAAGTGTTACTTGACTGGTGGTGCGAGCCAGTGCGGTTCCAATGGCATTGGCAATTTTCCAGCGAGGGACCACATTGACCTTATAGTTTGAGACTTGCTTTAAACGTTTAGCAAAATGGGGCGCCGGGCCTCCGAGTATCAATAAATGTTGGGGTTTGACCAGATAGCCTTCTTGCAATTCGTGAACGGTATAGACAGGTTTGCGATTGATCCGGTCGATCAGATTGCGGGCGCCATCTAAAATTTTTTGGCAGGCCACATCAAGAATCTTTGCCGCGGTGTCTTCAACCGTCAGATTCATTTTCCGGGCTAAAGCAGCAATCCCCTGTTTGGCAGCAGCACCATCGCCATCAGACATTTCACCCATGACAAACAACGCATCGGTGGGTGTGGGGGCCGGACCGCCGAAAGCCATTGCGGCACCTTTGCGCTGCGGGCCGACGTGAAGGCGTCCGTCGACCAATTGCACGGCGCTGTCGCCACCGACGCCTATCGATAAAGTATCCAGCGATCGAATCAGGGTTTTATGTTGGTCAATGGTGATACCTTGGGGTTTAAGCAGGGGAACCCGATTAATCAGGACGGCCAAATCCGTGGTTGTGCCGCCAATATCCATTACCAGGCTTTCCTCAGATGGGGCGGCAAACGACATTGATCCTAAAACACTTGCGGCAGGGCCGGAAAGGATGGTCTGTCCAGGAAAAGCAATGGAAGATTCAAAGCGGGTATTGCCGCCATCGGCCTTTAAAATTCGAATGGGCGCGCAAATTTCTTTTTTCTGCAATGATTGCGTAACCGCCTCAAAGAATTCTTTATGAATAGGATAAACCGCAGCATTTAAATAGGTGGTAGCAATGCGACGCGGAAAACCTAGGTTGCCGGATATTTTGTGACCCACAAAGATTTTTTCAAATGAACCGTTTAACTGATTTTGAATACAAAGCTCATGGGATGGATTGCGCGTCGCAAATTTACCCACCACACCGACATAACGTATGCCGGCAGATTTTAGTTGTGCGGCCAAACTATCAATTTCTGCGGCGTTAACCGGCGTGATCTCACGGCCGCGGTGATCCATGCATCCGGAGATTGGAAAGTAGTGCTGATTGGGTCGGAAAAATTGAGGATCTATGCCCGGACCGCTGCTGACAATCATTCCCACGGGGGCAAGCTGATGTTGAACGATGGCGTTAGTGGTCAGGGTTGTGCTGAGTACGATGCGTTCAATACGGTGAGGGTCGATTCCTTGGGTGATGTGATCCAGCCCCCTTAAAACGGTATTGAAAAGGTCTGCATGGTCAGTGGTGACTTTAATCTCTTTTATGAGTCCTTGGGTGTTTAAAAGAACGACATCTGTGTGCGTGCCACCCACGTCTAAACCGATAATCATGGCAATCCTTCAAACATCTGTGTAAATATACCGGGCTGTTCATCGCAAAGACCTGAACGCCATGCGACCAAGTTTAAAAATATCGCATATCTGAAAATGCTATAGAAAACAGTAGGCCTTGTCAATATAGTGACAATTTGGTGATAAGTAGGTTGTCTTAGTGTGGTTGGTTAGTTGCAGGTGTTTGGGTTCGCTAATGCGGTTCGCACCGCTAGACCGAGTTTTTCCAGGGTATACGGTTTCTTAATGTATTTCCCGGCACCCAGGCTGAGAGCCTCACGCACACGCTCAGTTTCGGAATATCCACTGGCAATAATGGCGCGCTGCTCAGCGTTTACTTGTAAAATTTGCCGATACGTTTCTAATCCATCAATACCGGGATCCATGATCATATCCAGCACCACCAGATCGACCGAGTGTTTTTTAAGATAGGTCACCGCTGCCAGGCCGCTGGCAGCCGTATTAACCCGGTATCCCAGCTTGGCAAGAAGACTGGAGGCAATTTGGCGCTGCGATTCAATATCATCTACCACCAGGATCGTCTCCCCGTTGCCGATATACTGCTCCAATGAGATTTTTTCTTCGGCAACAGCTAATGCTTCATAGCATACCGGGAAGTAAAGGGAAAAAGTCGTTCCTTGGCCTTCGGTGCTTTTTACATCAATGTAGCCCTGGTGGTCTTGGACGGTTCCCCAGACAACCGCCATTCCCAATCCGGTGCCGCTGCGCCCCATGACTTTTTTCGTGTAAAACGGTTCAAAAATGCGGTTAATGTCGTTGGGTGCGATGCCCAATCCGTCATCTTGAATGACCAGTGCCACATATTCACCTTCTTGAATGTTGTCATATCCTTGAATCGGTTTATCCACATATGTGTTGTGGATTGCAATTTTGATACGGCCCCCGGCCGGCTGGGCCTCGGCGGCATTGACAATCAGGTTCATAATGGTTTTTTTCAAGTGAATAGCCGATCCATGCATGTTTAGAATGTTTTTTTCCATTGCTGTTACCACCCGAACATCAGGATGGTGCATCATTAGGGCTTCGTGTTCGGGTGACCGCAAATATTCTTCTAAAATCGATTTTAAATTTAGAACATCTTTATTGGTTACGCCCCGCCGTGCCAAGGTTAGAAGATCTTGCACGATGGCGGCGGCTTTAAGGCCGGATTGCTTGATGGTTAAAATGGACTCCTCCAAAGGACTGGCTTCCGGTAACTCCATTAACAATAAATCCGGGTAGCTGACGATACCGGACAACACGTTGTTTAAGTCATGGGCCACACCGCCTGCCAGCAAACCCAGGGCTTCCATTTTCTGGGAACGCGCCAGCTTGTCCTCCAAATACTTTTTCTCGGCTTCGGTTGTTTTTCTTTCGGTTATATCGCGGATGGAGCCTACAATTTTAGCCTCGTGTTTATCATCTGTTTTAAGGATTCTGGCACTGATGGAACAGATTCGCTGTCGGTAGTTTTCAGCTCGCAAGTGGCATTCAAATTCATTAACCCGTTCATGGTTTAACAGTTGCTGCATTAAATCCTGAATTTCGACGGCATCCACCGCAATCGCATGCAATGGTTGGTTAATAATTTCATCGGGCTGAAGACGGGTGATGGCCTCAATCGAAGGGCTCACCTCTATGATTTGTCCGTCCAGCGTTGCTTCGAAATAAGCATCTTGGATATTTTCAAATATTTGCCGATAACGGGTTTCGCTTTCACGCAAGTTTTGTTCGGTTTTACGGCGCTCGGCAATCTGGGCTTCGAGGTTCTCCAAGGATTCTTTGAGGTGGCGTGTCATGCTGTTAAAGGCAATGGTTAGATCACCGATTTCATCCCGACTGTCAATTTTAGCGGTACGATTGAGATCGCCCGAACGAATGGAACGGGCCGTGCGGGCCAGGGTCTGGATGGGTTCAACGATGCGTTTGACGGCTAAGAGCCCCAAGGCACTGGCGATCCCGATAACAATCACAAATACCCCCACCAAAAATTTGAGCGCCTTGATTGCAGGGGCAATGACCATCGATGTGGCACGTTCCGCCACACAGATAAACTGTTGATCCCCAAACGCCATGCGCTCGATGGCCATGATTACCGGAACTCCCTCGATGCCTGTATGAAATCCGTTTTCATTGGGGACTTTAAAGGAGACGTTTGTTAATGCCAGTTGCGGGTTCAGGTGGGCAATTACGCGACCTTGAGCATCAACGATATAAATATTTTCACCTTCCAATATTCCTAACAGGGAAATCAGGCTCCATATTTCCGATAGACTCACGCGGGCACGCAGCACACCGGTTAAGCGGGCTGTGTCGCCATTTCGCATGGGAACAGCGATGGTCATGAGCGGGTCGCCGGTACTAGTATCAAATTCGACGGGGCTGAAATACGGCTGGTGATTTTCGTAGGCAATTTTGAATGCTTTTGTTTGGGAACGGTCTTGCAAATCATTGGCGGTAATCGATTTCAAACGGGACAATTTTAATTGTTCGCGGCCATCGGCATCCAACACTGCCAAATCGATTAGCGCCTTGTTGTAGATTTGCAAAGCGTTGAGCATATCGATTTGCTGCTGACGGGAAAGCTTTTGAAAGCCTTGAATACCGGTAATGACATCTAATTCGTTTACAAACCCGTTGATGCTGGAGGAAATACGAATTGATATGCGCTGAACGATTTGCTGCTGAAGGTTTAGTGCATTCTGTTTTAACACGGCAATGCTCTGCCAGGTAACAATTGCCGCCACAAGAATAAGCGGGCTTAGCGCTAAACCGAAAAAGGTCAACGTCAAGCGCAATCTCAAAGTTTGCTTCTGTTTAGTTGCCATGGGGCTCTGGTGTAAAACATGGAATCTTAAAGCGGAGCAATCCGGAAAATGACGGCTCGCTAAAGCGTTTTAGTAACCGTTCCATCATCAGTATAGCAGGCCGCCTGAAATTGTCAAATATCTATAAATTTCAATATGTTTTATGAACTTTTGCTGGCGCTTGATGGGCGGTTTCACCGAATGCAGGACTTTCTCCAGGGAAGATCACAGCCAAGCCAAAACCGCTTGTCCATTAGACCATGAAATGTAACTATGCTCTCATCAATCGTTTCAGGCTTACATTGAAGGGTCTTCTAATGGATAAAGAATTGGTAGGTGGGAATTATTTATGCCATGAGAACATCTTGGCACCCAGGGAGAGACAGGCGGTGGTCATCAGCAGTAAAACGGTCAGTTCCCAACCGACATCGGCCAGGGAGGCCCCTTCATTCATTATCTTGCGAATGGCGCGCAGCATGTGGGTGAGTGGGAATGTTTGCGCAACGGTTTGTACCCATCGCGGTGCCCCTTCAATGGAAAACCAGACTTCCGAGAGAAACATCATCGGCCAGGTAATAAAATTGAGCAACCCGCTGGTAAACTCTTCACTGGTGCCACGCGATGCCACCAGCAAGCCCATTGCGGTTAGGCTTAAACCACCGATTAAAAAAGCTGCACAAAGATCCAAATAAGAACCTGCAACGGTGAACTTGAAAATCAGGTCGCAGCCCACCCAGATAATCACCAGTGTGAACATCAAAACAAAAATGCGCGACAACAGTTGGGCCGATAGGTACTCAAACGCCGTCAACGGTGTGGCTTTCAACCTTTTTAAGACGCCGTTTTTGCGATAGCGCACAACGATATAACCGACCCCCCAAAGGGCGCTAAACATCATATTCATGGCCAGAATTCCCGGAAATAGCCATTCAATATACCGTATTTCATTTCCCTGGATGGCGTTTTTGGCAACTTGCGGCGCACTGTGGGCCGGCTGCAAGGCGGCCAAAAACATTTTTTCGACAATATACCCTTTGGGGGATGTGTCGCTGATCCAATACTGGTGGGGTGTATCACCGCGTTTTAGCAGAAAATCGATTTTGTGATGGTTAAGCTTTTGCATGCCTTCGGCTAAAGTTCCAAAGCCAATGAATTCCAGATGACGGGTATTAAAAAACGTATCCGGCACGCCTTGGGTGGTCATTTGAATGCGTCCCGGCGCATGCGGGAAGACCCCGACTTTAAAATCCGAATAAGACTTATCGCCAAAAATAATGGCGAAACCGGCTACAATTAAAAATGGAAACAGGAAATTCCAGCCTAAGGCCGCTTTATCCCTGAAAAATTCGCGGTTGCGGGCTTTGAAAATGATCCAGAGTCTTTTAAAATTCATATTAAGCTCGCAGCTGACGACCGGTCAGATTTAAAAAGACCGTTTCTAAATTAGGGGAGCGTACCTGCAGTCCGTTTAAATCGGTGCCCAGCGCTATTAGTTGCTGCAAACAGGCGTTGATGTTGTCGGTTTCGATTTCCACGCGGTCTTTGACCTCGCGATAAGGCCGGCTTAATTGCGATGCCGGAACACTAAAGCTGGTTCGGGGAAGAATCACCGTACCGCCCCGGCAGTGGGTTTGGATCAACTCTTCCGGCGTGCCCTGGGCAATAATTTTGCCGTGGTCCAAAATAGCAATTTCATCGCATAGATATTGGGCTTCTTCCATGTAATGCGTGGTTAGAACAATGGTTTTACCATTGGCCTTAATCGATTGAACTATGTCCCATAAATTGCGTCGGGCCTGGGGGTCCATACCGGTGGATGGTTCATCTAGGAAAAGCAATTCTGGATTGTTAACCAGGGAAGCGGCCAGTAAAAGCCGCTGTCGCTGTCCACCGGAAATTTTATCGTTCATGTGGTGTTCGAATTCCTGCAGGCGGCATAAGCGGATTAAATCATCAATGGCGGCAGTGCGCCGGTAAAGATTCTGAAATGTTTGCAGGGTTTCTTTGACGGTTAAAAACGAAAGCAGCGCGGTTTGCTGAAACATAATGCCGATCGCTTCCCGGAACGCATCCGAACGGGGTTGGCCCTTGTAGAGAATGGTGCCGGATGTGGGTTCTACAATATCTTCGATGACTTCGATGGCGGTGGTTTTTCCGGCGCCATTGGGGCCCAGCAGGCCAAAACAGATTCCCTGATCAATGACAAAACTAATGCCATCAACCGCGGTGATGGCGCCATATTTTTTTACCAGATTTTCGAGCGCAAGGAGTTTGTTCATTTGCTTACTGCATCAAAAGAAGGGCAATTAATTTGGATTGCGGCAATGATGAAATGTATGCAAGATCCGCAAATGTGTGCTGAAATGGCGAGTCTAATTAAATACGCCCTGCGTGTCAAGCACCGCCATGGTTTGCCGGGATTCTTTCGCCGGTGACCATGAAACGGCTACGGCGGTATTTTGAGGTGGCCGCAACGGAGGCATTTGTCTTGACAAGTAGGCGTTTGCGCTTTAGGTTGCCGGGGTGCCCGACAGAGTTCAACTGTGCCGCTGGGCACCTAACTTTTTTGAACATACCGTTAAATATGCTATGGCATCGGCTTTAACATGGCCGATTTTGCGCAATTACACGGCTGGGGAGTGATGATGCCGCCGATTATATCCATTGTAGGTACATCCGGGTCGGGAAAAACGACGCTGATTGAAAAACTGGTGCCGGAATTCAAAAAAAGAGGCTACCGGATCGGGACCATCAAGCATTCCCATCACAATCCCGATATCGACCAAAAAGGCAAAGACAGTTGGCGCCATCGACAAGCGGGCGTTGATACCGTCATTTTGGCATCATCGCATACGATTTCAATGGTTAAGGACCAGTCGTGTGACTCCCTGGATGATTTGGAAAAATATTTTCAGGATATGCACCTGGTTATTACGGAAGGCTATAAACGCGAAAGCCGTCCTAAAATTGAAGTGTATCGCAAGGAAACCAACAAGCCACCCCTGTTTATGGATGACCAAACCTTGATCGCCGTTGTCACCAATACAGCCATTACCACCGGCGTGCCTGTATTCGGCCTAGACGATGCCAAAGAACTTGCTGATTTGATTGAGAAAACCTATTTATGCCCCCCGAGCGGCTAGCCCACCTGAAATTCTGGTTTTCAGATTATATCCAACCATTTATACATGCGGCCGATGCCGAGGGGCAATACGCGTTGCGGCAAAAGCAGGCCCACACCGCCCGAGTCGGTCAAAATATTGTATCCATCGGAACATCGTTGGGTTTATCGACATCAGATCTGCGCTTGGCCGAAGCAGTTGCCCTGTTTCACGATATCGGCAGATTTAAACAATATGAACGCTTTCATACCTTTAGCGACAGACATTCCATTAACCACGCCGCACTTGGCTTGCGAGAACTAAATCGATCGCGAGCCATGGCCGGAGTCGATCGACAGCAACAACGGATTATACGCTGTGCCATTGCTCACCATAACGCTTTTCAGGTGCCGGCCCTGCTGCATGCGCCGGCGCTTTTTTTTGCGCGTTTGATTCGTGATGCTGATAAGCTGGATATTTGGCATATTTTTGCGGATTACTTCCAACAGCGCCAAATCCACCAAAATAATACCATGGAGTTAAACCTGTCAGAAGATCCGTCTTGCTCAAAGCCCATTCTCAAGGCTCTGTTTCATGGCACAATGGCCAAGTTGGCCGATCTTAAAACCCTGAATGATTTTAAACTGCTTCAGATCAGCTGGGTGTATGATCTTAATTTTAAACCCACTTTTGAAGCGGTTTGCCAGCGAGCCCTGATTGAGCAGATCGCCAAATCCTTTCCGAGGGATACTGAAATCCGTGCGGCGGTGAGAATCGCCAGGGAATTTGTTAGTAAACAACTGGAATAGGACATTCAATACATTTGTAAATTACGATAGACGGTATGGGGGACGGGCAGCCGTTTGAGCGTGCCAAAAAATTCTGGGGATCTAGATGTATTTTCGCGATTGCTTTTAAGCGATTTTAGACCGATACAACCGCAAACTATTGGAAACCACTGAGATACTGCTCATGGACATGGCCAACGCGGCCAGAATGGGATGCAGGTGCCGCAGCATTGCCGGCAGCGATTCAAAGGGATGCAGTATACCCGCTGCCAGTGGAATCAGAATTACATTGTAGAAAAAGGCCCAAAAGAGATTTTGGCGGATGGTGCGCATAGTGGCCCGACTCAACCGGTAGGCGCGTGGTATGCCTTGCAGGCTGCCGCTGGAAAGAATTACATCCGCTGTTTCAATGGCGACATCGGTACCCGTGCCGATGGCCATGCCAACATC
>JASJAZ010000251.1 GCA_030066785.1 Desulfobacterales bacterium
TGAGGTATTTACATTTTTGATTTGATAGTCATTGTTCATAAGGACTGTGGCAATTAGCCAATTTGTTAAATTAAAAAAAGCATAGGGATAGAATAAATGGTTGGAAATTTTGCCGAGAAGCTGTTTTTAGGACAGCAGAATGGTTATAAGCGCCTCAACTGTGCGCAAGCGATAGCTGAAGCCTTTCGACAGGAATATGATTTTTTAACCGAAGAGACGGTCAAAAACTTCAAAAAAATGGGCCACGGTAAAGCACCCAATGGCGAGTGTGGGATGCTTTTTGCAGCCAAGTACATATTTGAAAAAAACGGTCACCCCGACAAAGCTCAGGAATTTGAAAACCATTTCCGCGAGTTTGCCGGCACGACCAAATGCAAAGAGCTGATCAAGAAAAAAATTCCCTTTTGCGCCCAATGCATCAATCGAACTGCCACTTTCATCGATAAAAATTGAGATCAAGCGGACCGCCTGCTGAAAGATCAGGGTAAATCAGTATATTTTTAGGCGAGATCTCGCCCGCACCAACCAGGATGTTTCCGTTAACCGAACGCTATTACTTAGATTCCTCTTTAACGCCTTTACCTCAAAATTTTGTGCCGAGGCCCCAGAAAACGAGAGTGGGAATTAAAGGCTGTAATCGCCACTTAACTATTATTGGGATTGCTCTCCTTGATTGAAAAGGGTATGTATTGTCCTTGAAGTTATGAATAGGATACGAAATGGATACTGATATTCCGAAAGAATACAGGGAAGATTTTTTTCGAGCGGTTGTTGATACCGTGACCGATCCTGTAGCATTGGTCAGTAAGGATTTTAAAATCTTATATCATAACAAAACAATTTCCAAAATATATGGGTCAATCGTCGGTGAGCTCTGCTTTGAGACATTGAAAGGCCGAAAGCAACCGTGTGAGGATTGCATTATGCTTGAAGTTCTCAAAGTCGGTAAGCCCAAAAAGAAGATCTATAAATATAAACTGCCGAACGGCAAAGTTGTGTGGGCAGAGGACAATGTGGCACCCTTTAGAAATGCCGAAGGGAAGATCATCGGTGTTATTGATATTCTCCGTGATGTGACTGAGCAAAAAGAAGCTAGAGATTTGCTGCAAGAGGCATTAGAACGCCTCAATACGGAACTCTCTGAGGCGGCGGATTACGTGAAAAGCTTGCTTCCTCCACCAATAGTTAGAGGGCCAGTGCGAACTGATTGGAAGTTTGTTCCTTCAGTCTCTTTGGGAGGAGACTCTTTTGGATACCATTGGCTGGATGAGGATACTTTTGTCATTTACTTAGTCGATGTCAGTGGTCACGGTGTCGGAGCGGCGTTGCTGTCTGTTTCAGTCATGAATGCATTAAGATCTCAGTCGCTTCCGGATACCGATTTCAAAAATCCTGAACAAGTATTAGCATCACTAAATGTGGCTTTCCCGAGCGAAGAGAATAACAATATGTTCTTTACCATATGGTATGGCGTTTACAACAAAAGTACCCGTGAGCTCATTTATGCGAGTGGTGGCCACCCGCCGGCACTTCTCTTTGATAGAAGCCATGCCGGTCAATCCAATGCGACCCTATTACGGACAGCCAATAAAGCCATCGGCGTGATGCCAGATGTAGCCTACAAGAAAAACAAACATCTCGTTGCGGAACAAACTACATTGTATATTTTTTCCGATGGAGCCTATGAAGTTCAAAAATCAGATGGGTCGATGTGGCAATTTAAGGAATTTGCAGATTTTATGAATAAAATAAAGTCGGACAGCCAATCAAGGTTGGATCGCCTTTATCAACATGTTAAAAATATTGGAAGTTTAGATAATTTTGAGGATGACTTTACAATAGTGGAAGTGGCTTTCGCTTAAAGTGTTGTAACGAACATTCCGTTTATACCATTAGATTATTTCTCATTTCGGATCACTCCACCAATCCATCGCATGTACCTGATTATTTACGGCGTCCGATTGTATGATACATCAGAAAATCCAATGAATTCAAACCTGCCTGAATTATTGGTGTGTCTTAGCCTGAAATTTTATTTTGATACCATCGGATGATGTATTTCGAAGCATAATCAAAAACAAAAATTTCACTATGCGATTTTAGCCCAACCAATCGACTAATTATTTTACAGCCGCGATGGCTTTGATTTGATGTACTTTTGGTAGAACTCGTTGCCACGAGCGCCCGCCTACCTGTTTAAGCCAAAGCTCACCATTAGACAAAACCGCAAACAGATCATTGTCTAATTGCACAAATCGGTCAACCATATGCCTCGACCAAGGAGTGGGAGTCATGCCATCTGAAGCAAGCTGCCAGGTCTGCCCGCCATCATAAGTTTCCTCGATTCGTCCGTTTCTTGATACACCATCAGCCGGTCCTGCAATTATATGCTCGGCATTGGTCGGATCAACCCATACTGCACGGATATAGCACGTGTATATGCTTTTCCAATTTCGCCCGCCATCAACCGAACGATATAGTCCTCCACCGGTAGCAGCGGTGACAAGATCCGGGGAAGTCGGATGCACCGTTATTGAATGGACATCGGGATGAATCATTGTTCCAAGCTCTCGATTAAAATCCGGGCTACCATCGCTGCCTTTGACTAAATTCCATGTTTTAGCCATATCTTTAGAAATAAGAACACCGCCAACTTCAACCGCCGCGTATATACGGCCAGAATGTTTATCTGGTTTCGCCACAGCAAATCCACGCACACAACCGGCTTTTGGAGAGTATGGCAAAAACCAAGCGTTTGCATCGCGCAATTGACCAACCTCTGGTCTGTTACCCCATGTTTTTCCACCGTCAGTTGATACAAAAATGCCAGCGGGCTCAGTGCCGACCAGAAAGGTCATAGGTATATAAGATGAACTGCCAATCCAGCGTATATGCCGAATTGAAAGTCCTTCATTGCTCTTTTTCCAGGATTTACCGTTATCAGAGGAACGCCAGATGCCATCAGTGGTACCTGCTATGATGACTTCCTCGGAAACAGCGATGCTTGTAAAAGCTTTATCTTTTAAGGCATGTTTTACAATTTCCCAATCTCCATTGGTTTGTGTAACGATAAATAATCCTATTGCCGTGGCTATATATAGAGAGGTTGCCATTTGTGGCCTCCAGGGTGATAGGGATTATGGATATCGGTTATGTAGAAACTAAAATCGAATAGATTGGCAGTCAACCGAGGCCGGCTAAAACAGCATTTTGCACCATAAAGAACAATTTTGTTAGTGGAAAGCTTTGATATGAATTTAAAACTTGTAGGCTAAAAAATTAACAAGACAATGCATTTTTAGCATTGCCCACTTATCTATTATGTTTTGATCTTTATATTCTTTTGCAAACCTGAAAAATTTCGGTCTTATTATATTTCACCTGCATAGCCGAGATCTAAAAATTAGGTATTTTCCGCATTGCATTACACAATCTTTAAAAATATCGACCTGGGAAATGGCACACGTTGGGATTCCAGGTACGTTGGAGCAAAGAGTAACGAGAATTGTTTATTTCGTTTTAAACCGCAGAGCGCACTAGCTGAAGGTGTAAATGTTCAACAAATAAAGCAAAACGTGCCGGCAGAACGAACAGAGTATTTGACCTGCTGATGATCAGCCCGACAACAAAGTCAATGACCAGTCCAATAAAAAGCGGCCCTAAAGATGACAACTTGATTTGTCTTATGAACCATACAAAACGATTACTTGCTTGCCATAATATTGTCTCTAAAAGGGTATTTGATAACTATTTTCCTATTCGCCAGGCTTTTTTTCAGAGTCTTCTGCTTGGGATGCTGCAATAGCAGCAGCAGCTCCGGCCCCAATCATTTTTTGATCCAGTGCACTGGTAGGGGTATTGCCATTTTCCGATGCCTCATCAGATGCGGCCCCGGTGACTTCCGGCGGCAAATAAACGGTAACATTTCGATGGGCAAATTCGATACCGTTTTCTCTAAATGATTCCTGAATACGTCTGTACACTTCACGGCGAAGAATAAATTGATCCCCCGGTTTGGTCTTAAACTTAACCCGTAAAATCATGGCAGAGTCATCCATCTCTCTAACGCCCTGGGATTTTATTTTGCTGAGCAGCAGGGGGGCGGTGTCTTCACTTGTTTCCATTTCTTTACTAATTCTTTTTACAATCTTTCTGATTTTATCGACATCGGCATCGTAGCGAACACGAACGTCAAGCTTGGTAATAATGTAATCCCGGCTAAAATTTTGAACGGAGCCCATATCTCCAAAAGGAATGGTATATACCATCCCCCTTGGATGCCGAAGCCTCAGGGAGCGTAAAGATATTTGCTCCACCATCCCCTTGGTGCCGGCGGTTTGAATATAATCACCAACCCGAAAGGCATCATCCATCAGAAAAAATACACCTGAAAGAATATCCCTAACCAAAGTTTGGGATCCAAAGCCTACGGCAAGCCCCAGAATTCCAGCCCCTGCCAGCAGCGGTCCGATATTAATACCAACAGCATTCAGGGTAATCAGGATAACGACCACTCCAATCACAGCAAGGATAACTTTGCGCAGAAGGGTTAAAAGGGTTCCTTTGCGTGACCCTTCGGCACCTTCTTCCATGTCCTCCTTATCCGCTAATCCGGATTCTGCGCGGTCTTCATCCAGTTTTTTATCAATAATTGACCGGCAGATTTCCCAGACCACATAAGCCAAAAGGACGGTTGCGAATATGCTCAGGGCAGACTGGACAATAGAGCGACCCAACGCAATATTCAGTCCCCACAAATCCATCACCCAGAAAAACAGGACACAGGCGATGAGAATGCCCATCAGTTTTTGGATCAGCGCTATGTTGCGCACAAAAAGCGATCCTTTCGAATCTGATGCCTCATCGGCACCGATAGCGGATACCGGCTCCGGAGGTAGATCAATTTTGACGTGTTTGATTAAATCTGGGCGCTCCGTAAAGATATCTTGGTTCACGATGCGAGGATCCATCAGTTCGGTTTGCCCGGAAGCGATAAAAAGTAAGCGTTTTCCAATGGAAAAGAGCAAAAAGCCAAAAGGGATGCTTAGAACTGTCAGGAGCAAAGGCAGCACCAAATCCTTTTGGTACAGAATCAAATTGACCTGCCATAGCAGCTCAAAACCGAAAAGGCCCGCACAGGCCAGGGGAAACCACAGACGTTTTATGTTACTGCTGGGAGCCGTAGCTTGTGATTCTGACTCAGTTTGAGTTTTCATAATTAAGCGTGTAATCCGCGCGCGATCCATCCAGACAATGGCTAGCAGAATCATGAATTGAAGCAGGCCCAGATGGGAATAGAGGAGCAGAAAAACGCCTTCGCCCATGCCGTGGGATTTTAGCAGCAAAAGGGTTTTGGTGACAAAAAGGCTAATGATGATAAAGGCCATAAATCCAATGAAATAAACTATCGCTGAGGGACAATTCTGAGGAGAAATCCGCATGTGAGGGGCGGTAGGTGAATATAATGCGTTCAATACGATAAAGGCCAGGCGCATGAAAAAGATCGGTGGCAGGTAAATCATGGCCAATTCGTGCAACGGGCCCTGGGTCGGATAAAACAAGAGGTAAACCCCTACTATGGTAAGTGCAAATACAACGAAGGAAATCAACTCCAGAGCCGTGCGGGCTGAAAGTCTGGCCGCTAACTGTATAAAACAGCTGGGAACCGAGCTTTGGAGCTGCTGCTTATAATTTTTTATGGGGATATTGATGGTTTTTTCCGCGCCAAAGCCGATGGCAATCAGCAACAAAAAAAGGATGGATAATTTCATTAAATGCCCGATTCCCTTGCCGTCGGATAAGTGGTTTAGCGCTTTAGCGATCTCCGAAGGTGTTTTGGCATAGTTTGAAAACACATAAGTTAGGCGTTGACCAAATACTCTCAGATTGCCTTTGGCACGTTTAAAGAAGCGATGAAAAGCGGATTCCTCAATAA
>JASJAZ010000252.1 GCA_030066785.1 Desulfobacterales bacterium
GTTTTTCCGAGGCTTTTCAGTATGCGGGTGTATCTGCCATCGGCCTTTGCAATTGATAGCTCCTGCAAAAGTCTGGAGGTTCGGAAGTAAAGCGTTGTGTAGCCCTGCTGACAGGCTTTGTGGGCCAGGGCACAGGCCAGATAGGTCTTGCCGACTCCGGTGGGGCCAATTATCAATACATTGTGGGCTTCTTTAATCCACTGACAGTCGGCCAGCTGCATAAACAGGGATTTGTCCAGTCCGCGCGGATGACGGAAGTTGACATCTTCCACACAGGCCTGCTGGCGTAATTTGGCCTTGCGCAGCCGGGTTTTAAAGCGGCGGTTTTCGCGTTCGGTCATCTCGCGGTCCACCAACAGACCAAAGCGTTGATCAAATTCGAGCTGATCGATATCGGGCATTTGGTTTTGTTCTTCAAACGCCGCGAGCATACCGAAGAATCGCAGGGTTTGCAGTTTGTCGAAAATGGGGTTTACCAGCATCACTTATTCTCCTTTCAATGATAATATTGAGCACCGCGGATATTGCCATGTTCCACAGAGGTATCGTTATCGGGGTGCTCTGGCAGCGGCTTTTGATCCAGGTTGTGTTTGAGGATGGACTCCACACTTTTGTAGCTGGTGCCGCCGATGGCCAGCGCCCGGCGGCATGCAGCTTCCAGGCGTGCATCGCCAAAGTCTTTGGCCAGCCGCAAGATGCCCAGACAGCTTCTAAAGCCCTGCTGAGGATGAGGGCGGCTATTTAAAATGCGCCCAATCATCCGGGTGGTATAGGGTCCAATCTTTGCCGCCCATCGGATAAAGCGATCCGGAGTCCACTGGGCCCATTTTTGGTGTGATTTGGGCATGTGTTCTTTAATTGTGCTGTGCCGGGCTTTGTGATGGCTGCGGATGTGGCTGGCCACCCGTTTACCCTTGTAGAAGCATTCAACGGTGGTGTCTGTGATACGCACATCAATTCTTTTTTTGATCAGGGTGTGCGGCACACTGTAATAGTGGCGGGCGACCTCGATATGATAATCGACATTGACGGTGGCCTTTTTCCATTGTGCATATTGATAGACTTGAGCCGGCAGTGGTTTGAGAGCCGGGCGATCGATGCTTTCGAACATGGACTGACGGCTGCCGGGCAGTTTTTGGAAGGGCTTTGAGTTGAGTTCCGGCAGCAGCTCGGCAATGGCCCGATTCAATTGCGGCAGACTGAAGAACTGGCGGTCTCTGAGCCGTGCCAGGATCCAGCGCTCAACGATTTGAACCCCGACTTCCACCTTGGCTTTGTCTTTGGGCCGGCGCACCCGGGTGGGGATCACCACGGTGCCATAGTGATTGGCCATATCCAGGTAGGTGGGATTGATATTGGGTTCATAAAAACAGGCTTTGCTAACCCCGGCCTTCAGGTTGTCGGGCACCACCACCTGGACAACACCGCCAAAGTAATTAAATGCACGGGTATGAGAAGCAATCCAGTCGGGCAGCGTTTGGGTCCAGGTGGCCTCCGCATAAGTATAGTTTGAAGCGCCAAGGACGGCCACAAAGATTTGGGCCTGGCGCATTTTGGCCGATTGCATATCAAAGACAGCAACGGTCATGCCGGCATAATCAACAAACATTTTTTCGCCGGCACGATGTTCCTGACGCATAACCGGATCAAGTTGTTTTGCCCACTGGCGGTACAGGTGACAAAACTGGCTGGTTTGATATCCGTTGGGATAAAGTTCTTTGTATTCCTGCCAAAGCAGCATGAGGGTGACGCCTTTGCGGCGCAGTTGCCGGTGAATGTAGGCCCAATCGGGCTGTGGTCGGCGATGTGGAGAGCCAATCTGTGGTCGGGGAAACAGCAGTTGCTCTAACTGGTTATCGTCAATTTCCTCGGGCAGAGGCCAGTTCAGTGAGGCCTGGCGGAAACGGTGCAAGTACTCGCTGACGGTGCTGTGGGCAATCGAGCAGCTTTGAGCGATCTGACGCTTGCTGAGCTGATGGTCAAATTTGAGCCGCAAGACTTCTTTGATTTTACGCATGGTTAATCTCCTGGTTGGCATATGTACCTCCTGCAGTTGCACAATGGGTTCAGAGGTACATTTTAGCCGGTAAAAATCAGCTTAACCAGCGCCGCATGCGGCTCCTAATTATGGATTATAGTCAGACGGCTTCGTCTGTTTAGGGTGGTCGCGATCAGCCGGAATGGGTGGTCGGCATCAATCGGAATCGGTGGTCGCGATCAATCGGAAATGGTGGTCGGCATCGGCCGGAATACGCAGTTAACGTGTTCGCCAATTCATCAGCATTAGCGTAATCAAGTGGTAATAAGCACAGAATAATCTGCTGATCATGTAAAGGCGAGGATTGAGCAGCAGTGGCTTGAAAAATAAAAGACGTAATAACCAAAACAGTGATTATTTTTGTGATAGCTGGTGCTTTCCAATCGTAGGAAATCATTTATTCCTCGCATATTACCATACATATTTGCCCACAAAGGCCATAATCTTTTCGACATAACTTAGTTTAAATGGTTTTTTAAGCTCTTCACTCTGCTCTATATTTTTTATCAGTCGATCGCGTAGTTTTTCAATAAAAGGATCGTTTTTTTTACCGTGAGCAAATAGTGTCAATTCCTTACTGGTAACCATACTTCTCGGTGTTAGATTAGCTGAACCGATGGCAGCGATAACTCCGTCAATCAATAAAACTTTGGCATGACTCATGTAAGGATACAGATGTATCCGCGGTGGGTTAATTTCACTCGATTCGAGGAGCCTATTGATCGTTACCTGGTTGGCGTATATATGTGTGTCGGGCTGCTTCGGTAATATTACATCAACATGGACCCCCCTGTTAGCTGCCTGATTGACCGCCTTAATAATTTTGTCATCGGAAAAATAAGCGTGTTCAATAATGATCTGCTCAGCCGCATGATCTATAATTTGAATTAAAGCCGAGCGTATCTCTGTAACCTTGCGGTCGTTTACGGCCACGAAAAATGGAGCAGGATTGGGCCAAGGAGATTCAAACATAACTTTTTGCTTAAACGCTGTCGTCCAACGCTCGCTTTGAATGGCAATCATGTAATCGTGCCATTGCTTATGGTATTCATCCGCAATGTTCATGCCGCCAAAAATAGCCATATGTCTGTCCAGAATAAAATATTTACTGTGATCGGTGTCCGTAAAAATATCCGTGACAACCGTGATGTTGTTATAATCTTTTAATCCGGATTTGGTATAAACAGGACTTGGTTTGCCTTTAAGCAAGTCCCCTAATTCAAAAAAAGTTCCCAGAACATCCTTATCTACCGTCACATTTACGCCACGATCAGCTGCTGCCTTAAGCTTTTCGACAACAAGGCCACCGATCTTGTCATCTTTCCAAATATAGGTCTGCACAAATATGGACTCTTGGGCTGTTTCGATAGCGGACAGAATTTCCGAAAAAGCAGATTCACCGCCTATCATCAATCTGAGTTCATTAAGCTGCGAGGAGGGATTATCAAAAAATTCTTGAGATAGAACGTTCTTCGCCTCAGGTCCAAGTCCAAGCGGATTGAATACAAAGAAAAATGCACCTATGAGTACGGCACTGGTCAAAACAAGAATAATTAGACCTGCTATTTTATAAATTTTCATGTTTCTTTTAACCGTACTTAATCAGATCTTCTTAAGAGATTGTATGCGCATAATGTCTAATAACTCTAGTGGTTGATGTTCAGCTTTTGCTCCTAAAAAACGACATATTTTATCTGCCGTGTGGGTATTAAAGGGCATTTCATAATGCTCGAAAATCGATTGACACAATTGTTCTTTGGTATCAAACGTCCACTTTGCATTGAATGTTTCTGAACGTTCAATGCTTAAGCCGCTTTCTTTAATCGATTGCTGTGCATCAATTGTTGCCTGATTTTCATCATGAACTAAAGCAAATACTTGCTCAACCTCTCCCTCAATGACCGGTTCGATCGTAAGAATTTCACCTTCATCTTTTAGAACTCTCGTTGCCTCCCCAATAGCCGTAAGGCTGTCTTGGTGATGCAACGAGAGAGTGAATATTACCAAGTCGAAATATTGATCTGAAAATTCCAGGTTTTCACCCGTACCAATTCGGAAATCAACTCCAGATACCTTTTTTCGAGCTTCCCTAATTTTCGCCTCATTCGGGTCTATGGCAATCAGTCCTTCTGACTTACCCACCAATAAGGCAGTAATGCGCCCGTTACCGCACCCGATCTCCAGAACTTGTTTGTTATTTAAATCGGTAAATTGGAGAATCTTTTCAACTATTCTTTGGTCACTGTTATCTATCATAGATCCGTATCTAAATTGTTGGTGAAATCCTAAGTTGATCAAAGCTGCCTTTCATCAGAGGCGCTTTTTGGTGTCCGCTGCATTGCCCGGTATGTTTCCCGTTTGACTTTATTTGCGCAATATTGCTGTTTTTATAGCAAAAAAACGCAATATTAATGGATTTTGGAGATCCGTTTCTAATCTATTATTCTGTTATTGCAGTTTGTCGGTCTAAGTCAACCTCCGCCAATTTTTATACCATTCAGTTGCTGCGGCGAGCTAACACCAGACCGACCCCAGCTATGATCATTAATCCGCCTGCTGACCGTAAGACTGATTGAAAGGCTCGCTGGCTCCGCAGGAGTCCGCTTACTTTTCCTGCGACTAATGCCCAAAGCGACGTTATGGTAAAAGTAATTACCAAAAATGTCGGTACAATAATAGTAAACTGGAATCCAAGGGGGCGCGCGGCATCGATGAATTGAGGTAAAAATGCGGCAATAAAGATCAAGCTCTTGGGGTTGGGTATCGTGATAACGATTCCCTGAACAAATAGATTCATTTTGGGCGCTGACGAAGTATCAAACTCCAAAGGTTCACCAGCACTTCGCCATTGCTTGATTCCGAGATAAACAAAGTATGCGGCTCCGGCCCAGCGGAGCCATTCAAATGCTTCGGCCACAACATTTAACAATGAGGACAGACCGACTGCGGCGACCGACAGTTGAACGGCAATGCCCACTGTCGCTCCTGCAACGGTGGACAGGGCGCGGCGCCAACCGAATGAAATACTATGAGCGACTGTCAAGAGTACGCTCGGTCCGGGTAATGCAATCATGATGACGGTGGCTATAGAAAATGCAAGATAAACGTGTAATTCCATATTGGATGCCTCCGGTTAATTGGTAATATACAAATTATGGTTATTAGATGTTTCTGTTCTGCTTGCAGGATGAAGCAAGAATCAGGGATAGGGCTTTAAAGCGCCATAAAACGCGTTGGGGCAATCAGCAAAAATTCCATACCTCTCCTTTTTGGGAAGAGTATGGAATTTTTGAAAATTAAATTATTGTATAAAATTGACTTGATATTCTTTGGGGGTCACGGTTGTTATTGCTTTGAAATGGCGGTGAAAGTGGCTTTGGTCAAAAAAACCACATTCCAAGGCAACTTGCGACAAATCGACACCTTTTTGTAAGAGTTTTTTGGCGAGTTCGATTCTACAATTCAGTCGATACGCATGCGGCGTTAGGCCTGTGGCGGCCTTAAATTGCCTTAGCAGAGTGTAAAGGTTGGCTTGCAGCTTTAAAGCTATCTGGTTCATGGATATATCTATATCCAAATTGGTACCTAATTGCTGTTTCAGCTTTTCTATATGCAAAGAAGGCTCACTTTCTACAGCTGTCGGCTCACAAGCCTGCAAAAAATTTTCGACAAGTTCAACTAGAACTTGTTCTTTTTCTAATAGATCCCCTTCGCCCATTAAAGATTTCGTCGTGTTGAGGTATTGTTGATAGATCGAATCGTCTTCCAACAAAAAATATTCACCGGATTAAACGTTTCCAGTTGCCATAAGGACTGCTGAAATTGCAAACACCGCTCAAGATCAAGAAAGAGCGTGTAATAGCTTCGCTTACAAAATTCGGTGGG
>JASJAZ010000253.1 GCA_030066785.1 Desulfobacterales bacterium
ACCCGTCTAATCGCCAGCGTTCCTGAAGACGTGAAAAAGGATATTCAGTTTGCAAACGAACAGATTACCGCGTTCGCCAAAGCACAGCGAGACAGTATTCAAGATTTTGATATGGTCACTCCGGCAGGCGTGCGTGCCGGACAGCGGGTGATCCCCATGGATGTGGCGGGATGCTATATTCCGGGCGGGCGTTTTGCACACACCTGTTCCGCACTCATGAGTATTGCCACCGCCAGGGTTGCTGGCGTTCCTTTTATCGTGGCCGCCACGCCCCCACGCGGAGAAGCCATCGATGCATCCGTATGTTACGCCATGGATCTTGCCGGTGCCGACATCATTCTTGAGATGGGCGGTGTACAGGCAATCGCCTGCATGGCCTACGGCATATTTACCGACAAGCCGGCCAATATCATCGCCGGTCCGGGCAATGCCTTTGTTGCCGAGGCGAAAGCGATTCTTGCGGGGGAAGGTGTTTGCGGCATTGACCTCTTTGCGGGACCTTCCGAAATTGCGGTTATTGCCGATAACAACGCTGATCCCATGACGGTTGCCATTGACCTGCTTTCCCAAGGTGAGCACGGCACCAACTCTCCGGTATGGCTTTTCACCGAGTCCCGAGAACTCTGTGATAAAGTGATGGAACTGATGCCCAAACTTATCGCGGATATGCCGGATCCGGCCACGCCTGCCCAGTCATGGAAAGATTACGGCGAGATTATTCTTTGCGACAGCCCTGAAGAGGTGGTAAAGGTAAGCGACGAATATGCGCCTGAACACCTTGAAGTACTGGTTGACAATCCTGAATGGTGGCTTGAGCGCCTGAGTTCATACGGGTCTCTTTTTATGGGTGAGGTCAGTACCGTTACCCACGGAGACAAATGTTCCGGCCCCAACCACGTCCTGCCGACGAAAAAAGCTGCCCATTTCAGTGGCGGCCTAAATGTACATAAATATCTCAAAATCCTGACATATCAGGAGCCCGTTGACAAAGACGTAAGCAGCCTGATCAGTGAATATTCTTCCCGCCTCTCCCGCATTGAAGGAATGGAAGGGCATGCACGCGCCTGTGACTGGCGTCTGACCAAGTACAACCCGGGCAAAAATTGGGATTTCAAGGTATATCAGCATCCGCAGTATTAATACAGTGACAGCGCCGGGAGCATGAATTGTGACTGTTCTCCTGATCTACAGGAAGTCCTTGGGCATGAAGCGTACGTCCTGACCAAACGCTACGAGAGGCCTAAATCAAGAAATCGTTACGGAGACATTGAAACGAAAAGGTTTTCACTCTCGTCCAAATACCGATAGCGGCACCCAGGCCGGAGAAAAACCCCATAGAAAACCGGGCTGTTTGGACCATTATACGTCAAGCAAGGATGATAACGCCCTTTCGAAATATTCTTCAAGCGTTCGTTAAACCAGTCAGCGTAACCCGGAGGTGAAATGTCATGGTGGCACAACAAGACATTAAGACAAACGCCAAAGAGGGAAAAGGCGCACTGATTACCTGTTTTGTTCTTTTCTCTCTATACTTTATCAATGTGCTTCTTGGTAAAGCGAGGATCTCATATGGCCTGAATCTACCCCATTTAGGAAATGTGGCCGAATTTCTCCTGCTATCCGTGGCTTGCGTTTCATTAATCGTTGCGGCTCTGAAGAGAGAATCCGCTGAAAATAAACTTCAACTCAGACAAAAGGAAACGAAAAAATGACACATGAAAAAATGACACATGACGAAAAGAAAGAATCCGGTTTGAAAATGGTAGAACGACGTCGCTTTATGGAATTGACGACCAAAATTGGATTTACGGCCGCCACGGTAGCACTGTTCAGTGGCGTATTGGGTTCAAAAGAAGCCAGTGCGCAAGTTGCCAAGGAGGAGACTCAACGTAAAAAGAAGGCCAAACACACGATGAATATTGCCACCGCTTATATACTGGGGGCATCGCGCAGCTATCCCATTATGCAGTTGGACATGAAAGAAAACATTCAAAACTGCACCAATGGAGAGGTTTATGTCAAACTGGCCCCTGGCGGCCAACTGGGTGCCGGCTCTGCGCTGGCCCAAAAAGTTCAAAGCGGCACCATACAGGCTGCCCAGCATTCGATTTCCAACTTCGCCCCTTTTGCCCCCGTCGCGGACTTGATCAATATCCCCTATTGGTGCGGTGAAAATCAAAAATTTGTCAATCTGGTCACATCTGATGCCTGGCGCAATGAAGTTCATGCCAAGGTCGCCCAAAAGGGATTCAAGGTGCTTTGGTATGTCGTTATCGATCCGCGGGTTGTTGCCACCCGCAAGGGGGTCCCAGGCCCGATAAAGACGCCGGATCAGATGAAGGGGATCAAGTTTCGCGTACCCGGGTCCAAGATTCTGGCCCAGTTCTATCAGTTGTTGGGCGCCAATCCCACGCCTGTGGCCTGGGGTGAAACCTCTTCAGCCATCAAGCAGGGTGTGGCCGATGCCCTGGATCCATCCGTTGAAGCACTGCATGTCTTCGGATTCAAAGATGTGCTGGACTGGGTGACCTTCAACGGGGCCGTGCCTGACAGTCAGGTTTATTCTTGTAATCTCAAATGGTTTGAAGGATTACCCAAAAAGATTCAAGACGGAATCGATTTCGCCAGTGAAATCACCATGCAGCAAAATCTGGCCAAAGTGCCGGCTGCCCGTGCCTATGCCATGGCGGAACTGGCCGCAGCTGGTGTGCAATTCTATGTGCCCACGGCCGATGAAAAGAAACAGTGGGTGGAAAAGGCCGGCGCGCAATTGCCTGCATGGGACAGTTTCAAGAAAGACTTGGCTGGGTCGTTAGAAAAATTTGATATGTTTCTCAAGGCAGCCAATACCATGGGCCGATTTTACGTGCACGACGTCAAGGCCTAATCGTTGGCAAAAGACGGCGCCGCGACAACGGCGCCGTCTGTACCATCACCGGAAAATTGTTTGTAAAAAGGATGTGAACGCATGACGATTCGAAATATCCTCCATAATATTGATGAAAATGGCGAACGCTGGCTGTTATTACCGATTTACGCCTTGATCGTAATCACGATCTTTATGGAAGTGTTCCGACGGTTTGCACTAAGTTACTCTTCGATCTGGGCGGAAGAGATCGCGCGATACGCCTTTATCTATGTCTCATGGATTGGTGCGTCGGCGGCCATTAAGGAGCGTGCCCACATCCGTATCGACTTAATCCTGCCATTCGTCGGCGACCGTATCCGGGCCATGATCATGATCTTTGGCGATCTGGTTACCATTGTACTCGCAGTTCTCGCCTTCTGGTGGTCTCTCGAGTCGGTTCTGGTATCGTTGAAGTTCGGGTCGGTCACCCATGGCCTGCAAATCAGTCTGGCATGGTTTCTGGCTGCCGTACCACTTGGATTCGCCATGATGCTTGTGCGGCTGATTCAGTCCATCATCCGAGATGTTTCCGACCTCAAGGCCGGTCGGCCTATCTACCAGGGTAAAACACTTTTCGATTAGGAGCCTGCATATGCTTCAACAATATCTTATGCAACAGGAAGAAATCATTCTCGGATGGGGATTTTTTATTCCGCTAATCATGATGGTCGTCCTGATTTTACTGGCCGTACGCATCTGGGTCGTCATCGGCGTCGGTTCGTTTGCCATGCTATTATTAACGGAAGTCCTGCCGCCGACGCTGCTGGGTGAGGCGCTGTTCGAAGGCATCGATTCATTTGCATTGATTGCGGTGCCGTTGTTTATTCTTACCGGAGACATTCTCGTTCGAACCGGGTTGTCCGGTAAGCTACTCGACGTGGCCGAAGCCACCATGGGCTCAAGTCGATCCGGGCTGGGCACTTCAACGGTACTGGGATGCGGTTTTTTTGCCTGTATCAGCGGCTCGGATGCCGCCGACGCCGCCGCCATCGGCAGAATCACCATCAACCGCCTGGCGGCGAAGGGCTATCCCAAGCCATATGCCTGCGCACTGGTGGCATCGGGTGCCTGCACCGGGATTTTAATTCCGCCATCCATATCTTATATCATTATCGGATTGGTGCTGGGCATCAGTGCTTCAACCCTCTTTCTGGCGGCGGCCATTCCCGGTGTACTGATTTTGATCTCGGTCATGATTGCCAATGCGGTGGTCAACCGTGTTCGAGGATACGAAAACAGCACCGCGGGATTCAATTTCAAACACTGGCGGAAAACCGTGTACGATGGCCGGTTTGCCCTGCTCATCCCCGTGATCATCTTGGGCGGCATCTACTCGGGCATCTTTACCCCCACGGAAAGCGCCGCCGTGGCGGCGCTCAGCGCAATCATTATCGGCTTTGCACAGCGTACTTTGAAAATCAGTGATATTCCGAAGATTTTAGAGACCTCTGCCAAGGTGAGTGGTGTGATCGTTCCCATCATCGCCATGAGCCTGCCCCTGGCACAAACGCTGGCCAGTTTGCAGGTCCCCCAGGCGTTTGTGAGCGGCATGACTTCACTGACGAGCAATCCGTATTGGATTATTATCATCATGGTCGCCATTTTGATGATTGCCGGTTGCGTGATGGAAACGACACCGAATATTGTGATTCTGGCACCGCTGCTGCTGCCGCTGGCCCAGGAAATCGGTATGCATGAAGTTCATTTTTGTATCTTCATGGTCACTGCTTTAGGCATTGGCTTCATTACCCCGCCGTTGGGCTTGAATTTGTTCGTGGTCTCAGGGGTTACCCAGGTACCAATTATATCCATCTCAAGGTATGTTTTTCCGTTTGTGTTTTGCATGCTCGCCATCGCGCTGTTGATCGGCTACGTCCCGTGGATTTCACTCTGGTTGATTAACTGATTCATACGGACTGAAAACGTATTCAGTCTTGAATAAGCACCATTCAACCACAACCGTTTAATGGAAACTGGGATTATGCAAAATAATTTCAAAGACAAAGGACTGACATCAACCGAGCGCCGCCGGTTTCTTAAGATGGCTGCCAGTTTTGGCATCACTTCAGCAATGGTCGCACTGTCAAAAAACGCTCTGGGGTCGGAAGAAGCATCTGTCCAGATTGGTCGCAAAGAGACGGAGCTCAAAGCTGCCGCCGAACATTCCATGATCTTGGGTACGGCCTATGCGCCTGGGGTTTCACGAAGCTACCCGATCATGCAGCTTGATTTTAAGGAGAACATACAGAATACAAGCCAGGGTAAAATCTATGTAAAATTGGCATCCGCAGGTCAGGTGGGGGCCAGCGGCGCGTTGGCCCGCAGTGTGCAGAAAGCGATCATCCAGGCCGGGCAGTGCTCTATTTCCAATTTTTCGCCTTTCGTGCCCGAGGTTGACTTGATCAACATTCCGTATTGGTGCAGTGAAAATCAAAAGTTCGTTAACTTGGTGACTTCTGATTTATGGAAAAAAGAGATCCATCCCAAAATCGAGGCCAGGGGATTTAAGCCGCTGTGGTATCCGTGCATCGATCCGCGCACCACAGCCCTTGGTAAAGGCATTAAGGAACCCATCAAAACACCCGGGCAGTTGCGCGGGATTAAATTCCGAATTCCAAACTCCACTATGCTTCAGCGCATTTACCAGCGCCTGGGGGCCAATCCCATTCTCGTGGAATGGGTGGAAGCAGCTACCGCCATCCGGCAAGGGTATGTCGATGCCCTGGACCCGTGCGTTGGAGCACTCTACGTGTTCGGATTCAAAAATCTGCTTTCCCATATCATGTATACCGATATCGTTCACGATGCCCAGATCTACTTTTGCAATCTTGAATGGTACAGTCGGCTGCCACAGTCTTTGAGGGCATCGATCGATTTCGCCAGCGAAATGACCATGCGGCAGAATCACGCCCAAGTACCTACGGCGCGGGCCCATGCAGAGATGCAAATGACTTCGGCCG
>JASJAZ010000254.1 GCA_030066785.1 Desulfobacterales bacterium
TGTTGTTGTGTATTGAGTTGGTCTCTTTGAAATCCACCGGGCAATTCACCAGCCGCCGACTTTTCCATGTTTTTTATTCGTGATGATTTTTCGTATACCAGGTTTTCCAAATTTTGCGTGTACTCTCTCAGTTTTTGCCGAATGGCAATTTTTTCGTGCACACGGATCAGGGCGACTTCCAAAGAATCGATATTGATCGGTTTGGTAATAAAATCGGTCGCCTCATCCTTAAAACTTGAAATGGCCAGATCCATATCCCCGTGTCCGGTGATCATCACTACTTCGGTATCAGGATTTTCCTGCTTAATTTTGCGCAATAGCTCTATGCCGTCCATTCCCGGCATTTTAATATCAGTCAACACAATCGGCGGTTGGCGTTCATAAAAAATCTTTAATGCCTGCTCACCATTTTCCGCCGTTAGTACGTTGTATCCGATGTCGGTCAAAGATATCCCCAATACCTCGCGGATATCTTCTTCATCATCTACCAGCAGAATCGATTTTTTTTCTGACTCTGACATCATTGGCCTTGACCTGTAATTGGAAAATTAACCTGGAAACACGCCCCGCCGCCGGGATTGTTCCGAGCTTGGATGCTGCCGCCACAGTCCTTCACGATGCTATAACTGATCGACAGCCCCAAACCGGTTCCTTTGCCCACTTCTTTGGTGGTAAAAAACGGCTCGAATATCTTTTGAGCAATCCCCGGGGGAATGCCGTGGCCGGTGTCGCACACTTCAGCCCACACCTGGTCATTGTCCGCCCAGGTCTTGAGGGTGATGACCTTATCTTCGCTGAGGGCATCTTTCCGAGTCCACCTATCTTCAATGGCATCGCGCGCATTGAGCAGAAGATTGATAAAAACTTGCTCGAGACGGTCTGGATCGCCTAAAATCGACGGTAGCTTTGGGTCAAGATTCCAGACGACCTCGATGCCCCGGACTTTGAGCTGTTGGCTGAAAATGTCAAACGACCCCTGCATGACTTCATTTAATTTCAAACGGATCAGGTTCATCTCGGATTTACGGGCAAACTGACGCATATGATTGATGATTTTAGTAGCACGATCCACATTGCCATCGATTTTCGAGAGCATATTGGCAAAAATAGCGTCTTTAATCGGCTCTTGGCGGTTAAATTTACGCAGACAAAAGCTGCTGGCCGTTTTTATAACCGATAACGGTTGGTTTAATTCGTGGGCCACGCCGGTGGCCATTTCGCCCAATGTCGCTATCTTGCTGGCCTGGATCAACTGCTGTTCGGCTTCCAACCGTTTGGTAATATCACTGGTCGTTACCAGCAACACTTTACGGCCGGGATAATCCGAGGGCGATACACGAATATTGACAAATAAAATTTCGCCTTTTCGATTGAGATGTTTGATCTGGTTGATAAACGCAGACGTCAACAGTTCCTTGGCAGCACGCTCACGATCTTCGCTTTGAAAGAATTCAAGAAAGGAATGTCCAAGGGTGTCTTGTTTGTTGTAGCCATACACCGTTTTCACCATATCGTTGCAATCAATGATTTCGAGCGAGGTGATATCGAGCACAAAGACCGGATTGGGAATGTTATTAAAAATTTCATGATACTTCTTTTCCGATTTGCCAAGCTCCTCCTCCAATTGTTTGCGTTGGGTAATATCCAGACTCATCTCCATGGCGGCCACTATGTCGCCATTGGTGTTTTTAATGGGCGCTGTTCGCACAAACCAGTGTGTGGTGGAGCCATCTTTGTTGAGTCCCGTTTCTTCGCTGTGATGGGTGTGGCCGTCCAGAAAGGTCTTTTCAACGGGACAATTGTCGCATTTTTGCGCCAATCCTTTATAAGCTTGGTAGCAATAATCACCTGCTTGGGGGGCAAACATTTTTTCAAAATCACGATTATAATTAATCAACTTATAGTTGCGATCCTGAACTGAAATCAGACAGGGTGCTTGTTCGAAAAGGGTCTGGTACTCATCGCGTTGTTTATTCAGCTCCGCCTGGCTTTTACCGATCTCCTCACCCATCTGATTGATCGCGGCTGCCAGTTGGCCCATTTCATCCTCCTGCTCGATCTGGACCTGGCTGCTATACGTGCCTTTGGAAATTTTTTGCGTGCCCTGAATCAGTTTGCGGATCGGTCGATTGACAAACCGCAGTACAAAAAGAAATATAAACGTAGCGGTCAACAGGAAAACAAAGGCAGCCAACCCGATAATCCCTTTTTCGGCTTGGATGACGCCCCTATCGAGTTCCTCCAATGATACCACCACATCTAAAGCTCCCAGAATCTGTTTATCATGGGGGTGGATATGGCAGGCATCCGCGGAACACCCAGGGTCGTTTCGGATTGGGCTGATGATGCCCAGCAGGCGGTAACCGCTGGCCGATTGAAATATGCGGGTCCGATCGGAAAGGGCCAGTTCAGATAGGGGCGGTTCCGTTCGATGGCAAATATAGCAGGCTTCATCCTTGATATTGGTGGTCAAATCGACTTCAGCGCTGCGATTGGAGTATTTTATTTGGCCTTCCTTGTTATAAATACGAATATTTTCGATTTCTTTCTGCCGGCCGATATTTTGAATGATCTGGTTGATATCATCGCGTGAATTCAACATCATGGCGTAATGCGTTCCCAACCGGATCGTGGTGCTCAACCGGTCCGTGCCTTCGATTATATCTTCCATGAACTGTTCTTTTTGATAGCGAATATTGAAATACGCCCACGTGGATATAGCGATCAACAGCGTCAAGCCCACCATTAAAATGAGCTTTGAAACGAGTCGGCGGCGAAGGTTTAGAAAGTGGTTTAGCATGAAAACCCCGTTTGATTGACTGCCAATTTTCAAGCGTAAATCCTACATCAATACTGAGCGCCCTTAAGCGCAGAATCAATGACTCCCAGAAACTGCTGTCCGGTAAAACCCTGAACCACGGCGGCACTGTTGGGACATACCGTGGCACATTCCCCGCACCCCTGACACATGACCGGGTTGACCAAAACCTTTTCCTGGTTGGTATCCACCGTGCGGGCCGAGTAAGGACACGCCTCAATGCAACGCTCGCAGAGGCTGCATATGCTGTGGCGTACCGTGGCGACAATTTTGCCGGCCGGCAATTTGTTGTGGGCCAGAATTCGCAAAGAGCGCTGGGCGGCGGCCCCGGCGGTCGCAATCGCTTCCGGTATCGATCGCGGTGACAAGGCCAATCCGCAGGCAAAAACACCTTCTTTAAGCGCATCTACCGGGCGCCATTTGGCGTCAGCTTCCACAAAAAATCCGTCCTGATCCAATACGGTGCCAAAGGCCTCGGCCAAATCGGCCGGCAATACCGGTGCGACACCGGTAGCCAGCACCAGCAAATCGGTCTCGATGTCCACCGACCGGTTAAGCAACGGATCTACACTGCTCACGGTTATAAAAGTGTCCGCCCCTGCAGGCATGGCTACTCGTGGTTTATTGGCTAAATTGTACTGAATAAAAATAACGCCGGCCTTGCGGGCCGCGGTGAAGTAACTTTCGGCAAATCCGTGTGTCATGATATCGCGGTAAAGGATGTATACCGCCAAATCCGGATTTTGTTTTTTCAAATTCAAGGCGTGTTTTAGCGCTGTGGGGCAACACACCCGACTGCAGTAATTGCGAGGCTCTTCCCTGGAATCCACGCACTGAATCATCACCACCGAATTGAGTTTGGCTGTATCCAAATCGTTGGCCGCCAACCGCGATTCCAACTCTTTCTGTGTGATGATGGATTTGTTTTGACCATATCCGTAGGATTCGGTTGTCGCTTCCCTTCCTCCGGTGGCCAAAATGCTTACAGCATGCTCAATGGTTTTAGCGGTTCCCTCATCATTCTCAATCGTGGTGTAGAAATTACCCACCTCGCCAAACGATCCCACAACCTGGGTTTCCAGATTAACATTGATATGCGGATGCTTTTCTACCTGTTGAATCATATTATCCAGAAGTGGACGGGTCGGCTGCTCGTCAATCATATGGCTTAACCAATTGAGATTGCCGCCCAATTGATTATTGCTTTCGACCAGATCGACCGCGTAGCCATGGTCGGCTATCGCCAGCGCAGCACTTAGCCCGGATATACCGCCGCCGACCACCAGAGCCCGTCGGTGAACCGGAATGGTTGGCACCGGCAACGGGTCGATGTGTTTAAGTCGGGATAAGGCCATGGTCAAGGTGGGAAGGGGATTCATCGCGCTGATTGCGCCGCTGTTAGTAGTTGTCGCTAAAGCCGGCGACATGATATCCACGACCTCCATCAAAACCGGATCCAGGTCGATGCGGCACCCGAACTCTCTAAGCTTGTTGATATACAGGTAGGGATGGCAGGCCCCGATCAGAATGCGATTGGGATTGTTTTCCTGGGCGCTTTGAACTAATTCTTCCCATCCCTGCTGAGTGCAACAGTTTGCCAACCATACAACGCGGTCGACATAGGGATCGGCTTCCAGATCGCGGCTCAGTTTTCCATATTCTAAGTAATCCGGAAATCGATTTTCACATGTACAAATCGCCACCAGAATCTTGGGATTTTCTTTGGAAACATCCCTTCCTATAAATTCCGATTCTGCCGTCTCGGCCAGACTGCCGCCGGTGGCATGCATTGTGCGCGATGCTTCTAGCGATGCTGCGGATGCATAGACCACTGATTCGCTGATATCTTTCAAACCAGCATAGGATCCGCCCACATAAATGCCGGGCCTTTCCGTTTTGGCGGGACTAAAGGCATCTGTCTGAATAAATCCCCATGGATTCAAGTCAATATCAGTCAACTCAGCAATTTTAGCCGTTCCGGGAGCGGGACGCTGGCCCACCGATAATACCACCAAGTCAAAGGATTCACTCAGGCAGGCACCGTCGGTGTGTACATAGCGTATAACCGGATCGCCGCTTTGCTGGTCCGGCGCCACGGAGTGAATCCGCGCCCTTTCAAACCGTACGCCGTTGTCCCTCTCCGCCCGTTCGCGATACCGCTGAAAGGATTTGCCGAATGTTCGCATATCCATGTAGAAAATCGCCGTTTCCACATCATCACCACCGCGCTCCTTGGCCAGCATGGCTTCCTTAATTGCGACCATGCAGCAAATGGATGAACAGAAATCGGCATCTTGCTGCAAATCCCGTGAGCCCACGCATTGAAACCAGGCAATTTTCTTTACCGGTTTGCCGTCATGGGGTCTGAGCAGTTTGCTTTGGCTGGGACCGGTTCCACTTATGATGCGCTCAAACTCAACACTGGACAGCACATGGGGATTGATGCCATATCCATATACGTTCTTTTCATCGGCCGGATTACAGTAATCCGTTCCCCCGCAAAGAACGATGGCGTCGACCGTCAGTTCCCTCACCTGCTTAGCCTCCAGATCTCTATAAACTTGGATGATTTTGGGGATCATAATCTCGGGATCAAATGGTTTAACCAGGTAATCCAAAGCCCCGATCTTCATGGCTTCCACAGCCGTCTCCACCGTGGCATAGGCCGTCATCATCAGCACGCACAAATCCGGAAACAATATTTTGGTCTCTTTGAGCAACTCAACACCATCCATGCCGGGCATTTTGATATCAGTCAGCATAAGATGGCATGGAGCTTTGTGAAGTTGCTTCAAGGCCGCTGCTCCGGAATCAGCGATTTCCACGGTAAAGCCCTCATCTTCCAGCCATTCTTTAAGGGAATCGCGGATGATTAATTCATCGTCCACCACCAGAATGCGAAATTCTTTGCGCTTGTCCGCAGGCAAGTGCACCGCATGGGTGGGACACACTTTTTCGCATTCACCACAGTGGGTGCAGGCCGCAACATCGATTACATACGGATTGGGGATACTGTGCGGCACCGGCAGATAAATGGCCTTGCGTTTG
>JASJAZ010000255.1 GCA_030066785.1 Desulfobacterales bacterium
TTTCGAGCATCAACGCTTGTCATTGCGGACTTGATCCGGAATCTAATTCCTTTTAAGGGGCCATCTCTGAATGCCGGCCTGCGCCGGCATACGGAAAGAAACACCCCTGAAATATTTTAGAAAGCATTTGGATGAAAAATGACTTTGTCCATATCAGTAAGTTTTTAAGCCTTGTGCTTCGTCATAAACCTGAAACAATTGGTCTTGTCCTTGACAAAAATGGCTGGGTGTCAATCCAATCACTATTGGAGGCCGCAAACGCTCATGACTACCGCATTTCACGAGAATTGCTTGATGAGGTAGTCTTTCGTAACGATAAAATGAGATTCACATTTAGTCCTGATGGTCTTAAGATTCGCGCCAATCAGGGGCATTCCGTAAATGTTAATCTCGAACTTGAACCTGTTGAACCACCCGAAATATTGTATCATGGTACCATCGAGAGATTTTTGAAATCTATATCCGAATCAGGTTTGCTAAAAATGAAACGGCAGCATGTTCATCTTTCGGCGACAATCGAAACTGCCAAAAATGTTGGTCGGCGAAGGGGAAAACCGGTCGTATTGTCTGTTGCCACACTAAGAATGCATCGCGATGGACATCAATTTTTTCTATCGGCAAATGGCGTCTGGTTAACAGAGTTTGTTGCGTATAAATATATAAAACACTAAAAAATAAAATAACAAGTCTAATTCCACGAACGAAATGATCGCACGGCTGATTAGCAGCGTTTGATGGTTTGGAATTCATAATTAAATGCGTGTTTCAGATTCACAAGAATTAGCACATAGATCAAAGTACTTTATACCCCTTTTTGTTGGGGCTTTATGGAATTTATGTTTTGGCTCTTTAGGCCTCTTTAACCTTCAACTCAGCAATTCGCTCTTTCTAAATATTATCACTTCTGAAGCGAAAATAATTGCAAATCAGATTTGGTGGTTTGTTGTATTGGTGGCTGGCATAGGTTACGGCATTGTCGCGTATTTCAATCATAAATTTAGGTTTTTTATTACAATCGGCGCAGCTGGCAAAATAGCTCTTTTTTTCTTAGTTGCCTACTTATGGTTAAATTCAATCGCAACCAATTTAGCCTTCATTGTCATGACCGGAGATCTTATTTGGGCCATATATTTTATTTATTTCTTATTTAAAACCAGACAGCATGGCTACTTTTAGCTGGTTAACTCAGGCAATATGGGGCTCTATTTGACAATCAAAGGTCCACACCTTTATTCCTCGCGTTAAAGCAAAATAGGTAAAGGTAATCCATATATTCGGGCGAGAAAACAACGCATTATTAGAGCTCACAGTTAAATCCTAACTGGACTGCTCTAAAACTTGATATGGTGGGTGCTTGAAAATGCAAAAAACAGCTTTGTTAATTATCGATGTTCAAAAAGGGTTTGATAATCCGGTCTGGGGCAAGCGAAACAACCCGGAGGCAGAATCAAATATTGCGCTATTGCTTGCCGCGTGGCGCAAACAGAAACTGCCCGTCATTCATATACGGCACTGCTCCGTTGAGCCAAACTCACCACTCAGGCCCGAATTGCCGGGCAATGCGTTTAAAAAAGAAGCGCAACCGCTGCCCAATGAAAAACAATTCAGCAAATCGGTTAACAGCGCATTTATTGGGACCGATCTTGAAAAACATCTTAAAGCCAATGACCTTTCATCTTTAGTAATTGTTGGCCTAACGACTGATCATTGCGTATCAACATCTGTTCGCATGGCGGCCAATCTTGGATTTGATGTGACATTGATTTCTGATGCGACGGCAACTTTTGAGCGCACGGGTCATGACGGCGTTCAGTATTCCGCCGAAGACATCCACAAAATTAATTTAGTGAGCCTTAATGGCGAATTTTGCGATGTTCTTTCTACCGCAGAGGTATTGAAGGATCTGACATAGCAAACTATAGGGTTTCGGGCATGCATATTGCTGATTCTTTAGATCAAATGCTTTCAGACTTTATTGCCGGACATATTCCTTTGGATCTTATCAGAGACCTAAAAGACAAAGTAGAGCCGGCGGATGTCAATCTGCTGATGCAACAAATCGATTCCCTTAAAGATCTTAGCGAATATTGCAAAAATGATTTTGACGATCAAACGATCAAAGGCTTTTTCTTGTTCATTGATGCCGTTAGCGCGCTCATCATAAATCTGGGCGAACCGGCACTAGATCAAATGGGAGACCACAGTGGCTTTTCTCACCCTTTTGTTCCGTGGGTCGTCAAATATGTTCAGGATGATAGGTTTCACACAGAGATCCTTCAGAAATTTGATGGAATATTTGCCGGCTAATTCGGGTATAAGGAGAACAAAATGGGGAGAAAACTAATTTCGAGTGGTTCGGAGTTCGAGTCGAAAATCGGCTATTCGCGCGCTGTGGTGGACGGAGAATATGTTTTTGTTTCAGGTACAACCGGATATGACTACCAATCGATGTCGATATCTGATGATGTGGTTGAGCAAGCCGAGCAGTGTTTTAAAAATATCGCAAAAGCGCTTCTTGAGGCCGGCAGCAACCTTGACCGCATCGTGCGTGTACACTACATTTTCCCGGATAAATCCGATTTTGAACCGTGTTGGCCGGTTTTCAAGAAATATTTGGGCAAAGCACGCCCGGCTGTGACCATGTTTGTGGCTGGCTTGCTGGATGAAAAAATGAAGCTTGAAATCGAAGTGACGGCAAGGGCGAGCAATTCTTAATGAACTCACCTCCACCGAAGTGTTAAAACACTTGCTTCCTGTTTTATAGAAAGGCCCGCCGAGGGTTGTTGGCCGCCAAGTTGCAAAAGAACGGACACCTGCATTATTATGGATTAAAGTTGCCCTAAATCTTTTTCCAAAAATCCATTAACAACCGCAGGGGGATATCATTATGACAAATAAAACTGGATACGATTTTGATGAACTTGGCGGAAATGTTGACGTTGTCATCGTAAAATATGACTGTGAAAGTTTAAATAACTCAACCACAATAAAATCTTTGCATAACAATGCCCAGTTTAATCAATTTGCAAAAAATGATTGGTGCGTCTTAGATCCGGAAACGACTTCGCCGGACCAATTCGTACCGATAGCCCAAGAGACGTCAAAAGAGTTTTCGACCAAGGCGATTTACTTTTTTTTCGGCGACGCATCCGGTTGGATGGGCTACAAGTTTTACGAGAATGGCGAAGAAACCGAAGAGTATAACTTTGGCCCAAACTATGATGATGAAATGATAGAAATGGGACACGATCCAGAAGAAAATCGAAAGCCGGGCACAGTTGTCGCGGTAAATGCGGCGGGTGAACAATTCTTATTCTTGAGTATAAATCGTTCAAAATCCAAAGACGAAATTGCCGGCGGCGAGAAGTTTATTGACGAATTTCTCCGGTTTCAAGGCGCTTATATCGGCTGGGATCTTTTCCCGCAAGATTAGAAAATCGGAGTTTGTTTTATGGAACCCAAAGAAAAACCTAATCCAAGCAAGGCCCTGAAGGTTCTACTGTTTTGGAGTAACTGGATATTTTTAATTCTTTTAAGCAATATTCTTTTAGCAAATCCGGCGGGGAAACCAAATATCGGCTTTAAAGCCATTGCGACCCTTTGTATTGCCCTGGCGGTGACCGGATCAATGCTGCATTTCTTTTCGGCAACCGTTATTCGAATTACCATTTTATTATTGTTCATTTCAGCGCTGATTCTGACAACAATATAGATCTATCACCATGTGTGAACAAAATGTAACAACTAATGAACGAACAAGTAGTGGCTCTAAATGCATCGGTATCTGAACATGGCTAACCCCTTATGAAAATCAAGGAGAGAACAATCTGGTGGGCGATTGTCATTGTTTGCATGCTGGTGCAATTAGCTAAAGTCGCCTACCCTTCCCTTGCGAGCCAGGTAATATTTGTCAGAACGCAACTTTTTGCCCTGGCTACCATCATCGCCATCGCAGTTGCCGCATCGGTCATAAAACCCCCTTTGTTTGGCTTCTCTGATAATACCCGACTTATTGTCAAATCTGGGATATTTAAGAAGCAAAAAGAGGTATCTGTAACTGCCTATGAAGCTTATTATCGATCTCAGAAAAAGGTGGCAATGGTCTTTTCAATGCTAATCTGGACAATTTTTGCGATCCTATTCAGCGTCGAGAAATTAGACGATAGACTTTTTTGTTTTCTGCTGCCGATTTCTTTGATCGGACCGGTACTATATTTTCGAGACCGCATTCGACAACAGGTATAATGTGCTGCATTTTTGCGACGGCTTATACCTTGCTGCAGAGTCACAGGGATGGGCGCGTTATATGCCCAATCCCGCATGATTGCTTGGCTAAAGATTTTAGCCTACATTTTGATGTTTAAAACAATTTCATTAAATTCTGGTTCTTTAGGCAAGATATGTTTTGCCGTTTTTTGGCAATGGACACATCCCGTCTTTATGAACAGCATATCTATCTGAATATTAAATATGTTATTGATGTGTGTTAATTACGCCGAAACAAGGACTGATACCCTGAAAGTGCCTTACCCGGTCGATACGATGTTTTTGCCCTTGATATTTGTATAAATTCAACTTAAGGTAGAGTTATGAAGGCAATATTTCCAATAAATGTCGATCAGTATCACGATATTCTTCGCAAAATGCACATGCTTTGCCACACGCATAGCCCTCCCAAGTAACCTGATTATCCTTTTGCATTTTACTCCGTAAGGCCGGCGACTCACAGTAACTTGGATACAGCAATCGTACCCACGCGCTATAATCTTTTCAGGCGCAAATAAAGGGTTTCGTGGAACTTATATAAATGAGCCGGCGGGGAGTTTCGAGCATCAACGCTTGTCATTGCGGACTTGATCCGGAATCTAATTCTTCTTAAGGGGCCATCTCTGGATGCCGGGTTGCGCCGGCATGACGAAAGAAACACCCCGACCCCTGACATAAATATGATTTCAAGTACTAATATTATTCAGAAAGCTAAAGGAGGAAGATATGGCCGTTATAACTATTTCAAGAGGTTCATACAGTCGTGGTAAGGAAATCGCTGAAAAAATAGCTGATAGATTGGGTTACCAGTGTATCTCAAGGGATTTGCTCCTTGAAGTATCCAAGGAATACAATATTCCTGAAATTAAACTGGTGCATGCTATTCACGATGCGCCTGGTATTTTGCGCCGTATTAACCGCAAGAATGAGAAATACATCGCTTTCATCAAGTCAACCTTGTTGAATCACCTAAAGGAAGATAATATTGTGTATCATGGCTTGGCAGGTCATTTTTTCGTGAAAGATGTACCCCATGCGCTTAAAGTCAGGGTGCTATCAGACATGGAGGATCGAATTAAGTTGGAAATGGAGCGCAAAGACATCGATGCGGAAAGAGCCCGTCGCATTCTGAAAAAAGATGATGAAGAACGACGCAACTGGAGTAAGGATCTGTATGGGATTGATACCGCCGATCCCAGCCTTTACGATCTGGTTTTGCACATCAAGCAACTGACAGTCGATGATGCCGTTGATATGATTTGCGATTGTGTTTCCAGGGAGCAATTTCAAACAACTGCAAAATCGCAACGCATAATCGACGACCTGGCTTTATCCGCGGCCATCCAGAAAGTTCTGCTCGACGTGGGCGCTGATATTAAGGTGTGTGTCGACAACAAGGTCGCCTTTATCGAAACCGAGGCGGCTGTCGGGGCTGAGGAAGAATTAATCAAAGAGATTAAGGAAATTGCCAGTACATTCGATGGTATTTCAGATGTTAAGATTCAATGCCATCCCATCGTAGCCCTGAGCGAATAAATTTGGCGGTGATTCACTTTGCTTTTTTACCTATAAGGTACTTTGAGTGTGACGAGAT
>JASJAZ010000052.1 GCA_030066785.1 Desulfobacterales bacterium
GTCACTGAGATCGTAAGGGCCGGTATTCAGTCAATTCACCGCGGACAAACCGAAGCAGCACGATCGCTGGGCATGACCTATGCCCAATCCATGCGTTATATCATCCTGCCGCAAGCATTGCGACGCATTCTGCCACCTTTGGCGGGACAGTTTATCAGTCTTATCAAAGACTCATCGTTGCTTGGCATGATTGCCATCCGTGAACTGACCAAGGCGGCGCGGGAGGTGGTTACCGTCACGCTGCAACCCTTTGAGATTTACATGGTCGCCGCACTGCTGTATCTTCTGCTGACCTTCACCCTATCAATGTTTGTCCAAAATCTTGAAAAAAGGATGGGCACAAATTGATTGATGTACGCAATGTCTATAAGACCTTCTGGGTGCCGCATGAAGTCAAAGCTTTAGTAGATGTCACCGCTAAAATAGCGGCCGGTGAAGTAGTGGTGGTCTGTGGTCCTTCCGGTTCCGGCAAAAGCACTTTTCTACGATGCCTTAACCGTTTAGAGCACGCCGACTCGGGCCATATTTTCATTGATCAAATCGATGTGCTTGATCGCAAGACCAATATTAACAAGGTCCGTGCCGAAGTCGGGATGGTCTTTCAATCTTTTAATCTTTTTCCCCATAAAAGTGTCATTGAAAACGTTACGTTGGCCCAAAAAGTTGTGCGCAAACGCTCCAAAGACGAATCGATCGCCAAAGCTGAAAAATTACTGACAAAGGTCGGTATCTTGGATAAATCAAGCGCTTATCCCGATAACCTTTCCGGCGGACAGCAACAACGCGTGGCCATTGCCAGAGCATTGGCCATGGATCCCAAAGTCATGCTTTTCGACGAACCCACCTCAGCATTGGATCCGGAAATGATTGGGGAAGTGCTTGATGTCATGAAGACATTGGCCAAAGAAGGTATGACCATGGTGGTGGTGACCCACGAAATGGGCTTTGCGCGTGAAGTGGCCGATAGTGTCATTTTCATGGACGAGGGCGCCATTGTCGAAGTCGGGACACCTGAACACTTTTTTACCAATCCCACCCATGAAAGAACCAAGCTGTTTTTAAGCCAGATTCTCTAATTATCCAACCATTATTTACGAAACCGTGCCACCAGATAGCCATCCATAATCAAATGCACCACGTGATGGATGACGTTAAATACCAGTGCCAATCCAAAACCAGGAAAAAGGGTTACTTGCAGGATAATCGCTAACGGTAAGGTTTTTTGGCCCCCCATAAAAAAAACACTCTCCTTGCGCCCTCGTTCCAGTCGGAAAAAATGGGCTGCCAAAGCTGCCGCAAGCCACAATATCCCATGAAACATAACGGCCAAAATAAATATCAATCCAAAAACCGTTATGTTTTGAAGCAGCGCCTGGCGCGATGATGCGATGGCCATCCAGACTATGCCAAGCACCATTAGTTGGTTTACTGTTTGCAGCCGCATTCGCCACTTGCCTGATGAGACGGTGATCAATTGTTTCAGCAACAATCCCAATGTCAATGGGATTAAAACCAAACCGCCTAGCTGGCTCATGATCGCCATTTTGTTAATCGATACCGATTGAACACTATCTGTTAGGGTTAATAAAAGCGGTAACGTAACCGGTATGGTAAACACACATATAACGTTGGCCAGAATAGTTATTAGCAAGGCATTGGCCGTGTTGCCACCGGCCGCTGTCGTCATAACCACGCCGCTGCTCAAGGTCGTGGGCATAACCGCCAGCAGAAAAATGCCAATTTTTAATTCTAAATGTAATGGTATAAATGCAAAAATAGCGGCCACAAGCGGTGCAATCATGAAAATATTACCCAACGCCAGCGATATCGTGCAAAGATCCGTCATGCCGGATTTAATTTGAGAGACATCCAGCATGAGGCCTGAAATCAGAAAAATACATATAATTGTCACCTCCGGCCCGGCATGATTTTTTAACCATTTACCAAGAACGGCCGCCGTTTCACTGGCATCGATAATGGTGAGCAAAAATATGGCGATTATGCCAATAACAAACCAATATTTTTTCAATATAACGATCATGGCATAGCGTTGCGTAATCTGGATGACGTCCTTTCATTAGCTGCAGCTTCATACCATTTAACTTGCTGAAAACAAATCTCTTTTAGCCATGGCAGTGACCTTTGGATAGGACCGGCAGGCGGGTTATCGTTGTGGGCACTTCAAAAACAACATGCCGGTTTGTTTGAGCGTACACTAAAATAACCTGAATTTGTTGTTCAACTGGACTTTAAATTAAAAAAAATATGTTTAATATTAGCAAGTTAGAATTAAATTCCAACAAGCCGGATCATCAAAAAATTTTAAAACTATTGGAGACCTATTGTTACATCACGATTTGTTTTGACACTATATATTGTATGAAAACTCATAAAATATACCCTCCCTTGTGTTTTTCTCTTTACAAGCAGAATGGATCTTGATATTTATGTTGCGATAAATCTATTCACACATCATCTCGAAATGGACGTTCCTGTCTTGCTAATTCCTGTATTTGAAAGGGTTGTAAAAAGCAATCAAATGAGATTGTTGGCAACAGGAGTAAAATTAATATGAAATTAAAAAAACTAGAGATAAACGGCTTTAAATCGTTTAGCCACAAATCTGCAATCGATTTTCCTTCTGGTATTTCAGCCGTAGTAGGTCCCAATGGTTGCGGTAAAAGCAATATTTTTGATGCCTTGCGTTGGGTTATGGGTGAGCAGAGCGTAAAAACCCTACGGGGCAAATCCATGGAAGACGTGATATTTTCGGGCACCAATGGCAACCCGGCGTTAAACATGGCTGAAGTGAATTTGACGCTGCTCAATGATAACGGATCCGTTCCTGAAGAATTCAAAGATTATTCTGAAATCATGGTTACCCGACGATTATACCGCTCTGGTGAAAGTGGTTTCTTTATCAACAAACGGCCTTGTCGTCTAAAAGACATACACAACCTTTTTTTGGGCAGTGGCATGGGCACCAAGTCTTATGCCGTTATTCAGCAAGGCAATATCGGAGCGATTACAGATGCCGGTCCGGATGAAAAGCGTTTTTTCATTGAAGAAGCGGCCGGGGTAACCCGCTACAAAAACCGTAAAAAAGAGGCCCTTCGCAAAATCGATGCGACTAAAAACAATCTTTTGCGCGTCACCGATATCATTCATGAAATCAAACGCCAAATGAACGGGCTCAAACGTCAAGCACGTAAAGCGGAACGGTATAAAAAGCATCAGGAGCGCTGTAAAAAAGTCGATGTGCTTTTGGCGCTGCATTATTTCGGAAATTACTCCCGCCAGATTGAAGAGACCGATAACCTTTTAGCACGCTTAAAAGATACAGATTTGGCCCAAAGCTCGGAATTGAAAAATCTGGATGCTGCGGTAGAAACAATCAAACTTCAGAGCACTCAAAAAAACCAAGAAATCACCGACCTAAAGTCACACATATTTGAAAGCCAACGCAAAATTGACCGTATCGAAAATGATTTAGAGTATATGCGGGCGGAAGCAGAACGCTTGGGCAGTGAATCGGCAGAATTGGGTGAGATCAAAACTGATTTAGAAGCCAAAAACCGTTCGATGCTTTCTGAAATCGAACAGGTCCATGCCGAACAGACCCAACACCAAAATGACATCAGCACTGTTAGCCATGCCTTGGATAAAGAGCGTACCGCGTCACAGACGATAGCTGCTGATCTAGACCAATTAAATCAGTCTTTGGAAGATTCGAAGACCAGGCTCATGGACCTGGTGGCCCAAGAAGCACGCTTTAAAAATATTTACCAGAATGCCACAAGCAATCGCGACAATGTTAAACGCCGCTTAAAAAAGACATATGAAGAAGAATTAACGGCCCAAAAGGCCGTTGACACGGCCACCGGTGCGCAAAAAATTGCCCGCGAACAACTTGAGCACCATAGGCGCGATATTGCCACTCTATCCCAGCGTATTGATCTGCTCGAAGCAGAGCTTGCTGATCGCAATGCGTCCCTGGCCTCGCAAGTGAAACGTGGTCAGACGTTGGAACTTGAACGCAAGGAATGCAAATCGACCTTTGCTGCCCTTAAAAAAATGGAAGACAATTTTGAGTGGTTTCGCGATGGCGTTAAAGCCATTATGCGGGCCCGCGAGGCTCAGGATCCGGACAATGATGCCTTGCCATTTGATAAAGAAGCCATCGTGGCTTTGTTGGCAGATGTTCTCGAACCAGCGCCTTCATATGAAAATGCGGTTGAAGCCGCGCTGGGCGAGTCATTGCAATACATTGTTGTTAAAGATCAATCGGCTGGTTTGGGTTCCATTGCTTACCTGCAAACAACCGGCACGGGGCGCAGCGGATTTGTGCCCATGTCTTCTTTAAAAGCATTTTTGCCAACCGGAAATAAAGAACCGGATTCTGCCAAGTTGTTGTTAAACCATGTGGCCGTTCGAAAGGGCTTTGAAGAAATTGCCCAAAATCTTCTGGGTCATATTGTGGTTACCCATGATATCCATGAAGCCCAAGCGCTATTTAATCGCAATGGCGTTTATCAGACGATAGTGACGAAGGATGGCGATCTCATCACCCCCCAAGGAATTCTCATCGGCGGCAGCAAGGAAAAGCTATCAGGCATTTTAGCCAAAAAACAAGAGCTCAGACAACTTGCCCGCCGCATGCAGGTATTGGCACAACAGATTGATGAGGCCTATCAAGTCCAGCAAAAAATGGAAACCGATGTGCGCCGGGCGGAATCCGACCTACAACACCTCATCGAAGAAAAAACGGGTGCTAAGCAACAGGAAATTGAGGCTGAAAAAGCGCTTTATAAAGCCGGTGAAGAATTGAAACATGCAGAGCGTCACCTGGAAATTATTACGCTGGAGCAGGAGCAGTTGCTGGGTGAAGCCAGCGATATTGATGACGAAATCTCGAAATTCGATCAAATGTTGAACCAGGTGTCTAAAGACGTAACGGATGCACAGAATCGCGTGTTGAGATTTACCAATGAAATTGAAACCGTGTCGGCGCAAATGGAAGCGTTTAATCAACGCGTGGTTGATCTCAAATTAAAGCGCACAGCTCTAAATGCGGCCTTGGAGAACTGTACGAAGACCTTAAAACGGCTTAAGGAATTTCGTGAAGACGGCACGCACAGAGTCGCGCAACTCAAACTGGAAATCGAGCAGAAAACGGCAAAACGCAATGAATTGCAACGCAAATTTGGGGAATATGAACAATCCTTAACCGGTATGTACGCTCAATTAGAAGACTTTAAAACTACGCTGCAAACAAAAGAAGGCGAATATACAACGATTTCGACAAATTTAGCCGACAGAGGCGATCAAATTTCGAGCATTCAAACCCAGCGTGAAGAAACAACAAAAAAAATCCGCTTATTGGAACTGGAGCAATCCCAGCGCATTATCAAACGCGACAATGTTGCAAGCCGCATTGAAGAACGCTATCATCGGCCTCTCACAGCGTTTCAAATGGAAATGAGGGATGCTCTGGAAAATCTGGACAAAACCTTCGAAGAACTAGAAGAAGAATTGGAAGGACTTAAAAAACGCATGGCCTCCATTGGCGATGTCAATTTAGGCGCCATTAGTGAATACGAGCAACTTAAAGAACGACATGATTTTCTGGTAGATCAAAGTGCTGATCTGGAAAAGGCGATTAGCGATCTTCACATCGTCATTCGTAAAATCAATCGGATCACTCAAAAACGCTTCATTGAAACTTTTAACAAGGTCAATGCCCAGCTTAAGGAAGTCTTTCCACGTTTATTCGAGGGCGGCACGGCTAAGTTAACCATGACCGATCCAGATAACCTCCTTGAAACCGGCGTTGAAATGATGATCCATCCACCAGGCAAAAAACTGACGCGAATGAGTCTGCTCTCCGGGGGCGAAAAAGCCCTTTCGGCGATCGCATTTATATTCGCAATTTTTCTCATTCGCCCGTCATCTTTTTGCCTCATGGATGAAATTGACGCGCCACTGGATGATGCCAACATTTTCCGCTTTAACAACCTGTTGAAAATGATCGGCGGTCAATCGCAAGTTGTCATGATTACCCACAATAAGCGCAGTATGGAATTTGCCGATACACTTTTTGGGATTACCATGGAAAATAAGGGGGTCTCTAAAATTGTTTCCGTCAATCTAGAGGGCCGGGAAAATTAGTTGCATGGCACCTTGGTTCAAAAAGAAAAAGCACCCCTCACCCAAAACCGATCCACAACCACCAAATGTGGAAAACCCTTCCGAAGATGTAACCCCTGCGAATAACAATGACCAATTAGCAGAAGCAACGCCTCCATCGCCGGAGCCGCAGGAGGAAACATCAGAAAAGCTGGACGCGCAAGATACCGCCGATAATAAATCGCAAAAACCGACCGGTCTTTTCAAACGGTTGCAGCAAAGACTTACTAAAACCCGGCAATCGTTGACCGGTAGTCTGGAAGTACTTTTTGCCAGCAAGGGTGAAGTCGACGAAACTGTTTTGGAAGAGCTAGAAGAATTATTGATCACTTCCGACCTGGGTGTCCAAACAACTATTAAATTAGTCGACCGGATTTCCAAAAAAGCCACCGGCATTTCCAAATTTGAGGATCTGAAATCGATTCTAAAAAAAGAAATACTGGCCATGCTAGCAGTTTCAGTTAATGAGGCAAAAAAATTTTCAAAACCACATGTTATCATGGTAGTGGGGGTCAACGGTGTCGGCAAAACCACAACCATTGGCAAAATTGGGGCGCAAGCTAGTCAGAAGGATTTAAACGTCTTAATCGTCGCCGCCGATACGTTTCGTGCAGCCGCAATTGATCAACTAGCTATTTGGGCCGACAAAGCTAATGCCGATTTCATAAAACATAAAGAAAATTCTGATCCGGCGGCGGTGGCATTCGACGCTGTTAAAGCCGCCATGGCCCGAGAGACCGACCTCGTTCTGATTGACACGGCGGGCAGGTTACATACCAAAACCAATTTGATGGAAGAGCTTAAAAAAATTAAGCGCACGATAGCCAAATTACTACCGGAAGCACCGCATGAAATCCTTTTAGTGCTCGATGCGACCACGGGTCAAAACGCTTTGTCGCAGGCCAAACTTTTTAAGGAAGCCTTGGACATCAATGGGATTGCGCTTACCAAATTGGATGGTACCGCCAAAGGCGGTATTGTGGTCAGCATCTGCAGTGAGTTGGATATTCCTTTGAGGTATATCGGTATTGGCGAATCAATTGAAGATTTACAGAACTTCGATCCGGAACAATTTGTAGAGGCACTTTTTTAATTAGTTTCACAGCGATCTCTGATAAACCCTCTTCAGCCCAACATCATCCCTCTTTTTCAACTTCTTTACCCGAAATTAACAGCAACAGGAGTCTTTAAAAGACAAAGTCTTTCTTCCACATGCATTGCACGCATTGGCCTGATCGCTGGGACAGCTAAACTAATCTTTGAGCCTAGTAAGTAATATCAAATGTGCTAAATTCACCTTTGGCCTCTTCCCAATTAACATCCACATTGGATACATCGGCCGGGGGGTCACCTTTATGGCACCATTGAAGGATGGCGTCTACCTGTTTTTTGCTGCCTTCAAAAAGTGCTTCGACCGTGCCATCGCGTCGATTGCGTACCCAGCCCATAACCCCATAGAGTTTGGCGGCGCGAGCGGTATTCATTCGAAAAAAAACACCCTGAACACGACCGTGAATCACCACGTGGGCTCTGGCTTGCTGTTTCATATACGCCTCGCAATATGGTTAAAAGTTAGGTGATGTATTGCAATCAGGCCGTATCGCCTAATAGTTTTTGAAAAGCACTTTCATTCAATATTTTCAAGCCGAGATCACGAGCACGCTTCAGTTTTGAACCGGGCGAATCGCCAGCTACCACATAATCGGTATTACGACTGACAGAACTGTTAACACGCCCCCCGGCCTTCTCAATTTTCTGTTTGGCAATGTTGCGTGTCATGGATTGTAAAGTGCCGGTCAGCACGAACGTAATTCCGCTAAGAGGCAATTTTTGGATTGTGACATGTGTTTCAATTTGAACACCAAGATCCAAGATTCGTTTAATCACCTGCCGATTTTCTACTTTGGCAAAAAAACTTACCAAACTTTTTGCGACGATGGGCCCGATACCGTTCACCGATTCAATTTGTTCTTCGCTGGCCTCCATTAAATTTTGAATCATTTTAAATTCGACGGCCAAAATACGAGCGATATGTTCACCAACATGTCTAATTCCCAATGCATAAATAAAACATGGTAAAGAAATGCGCTTGCTGGCATCAATGGCGTTAATTAGATTAGCAGCCGATTTAGTCCCCATTCTCTCAAGATTTTCGAGACTTTCTTTTGAAAGACGGAAAATGTCGGCAGGCGAATTGACTAATTTGCTAGTTACAAGTTGTGCCACAAGCTTGCTGCCCAGGCCTTCAATATCAAACGCCCCTTTGGAGGCAAAATGTTTGATTCGTTCCTTAATCTGCGCGGCACAGTCTGTATTCACACAGCGAATGGCCACTTCACCTTCCAAGCGTACAACGGCTGAGCCACACACAGGGCACTGTTTGGGCATTTCAAATATTGTTTCACAACCACTGCGTTTGGTATTAACCACTTTAACCACTTCGGGAATGACATCCCCCGCGCGTCTGACAAAGACATGGTCACCAACGCGTATATCTTTTTTAAAGATCTCATCTTCATTGTGAAGAGTTGCGCGACGAACCATTACACCGCCAATATTAACCGGCTTAAGATGCGCCACAGGCGTCAGTGTGCCGGTGCGCCCAACTTGGACTTCAATCGAATCGACAATGGTTGTCGCTTGCGTGGCTTCAAACTTATACGCAATCGCCCAGCGCGGACTGCGCGATGTATTTCCAAGTTGCTGTTGATAAGTAATTCGATCCACCTTAATGACCATACCGTCAATCTCATAGGGCAGCGTATGTCGTATTTTTTGAAGCTCGTTAAAAAAATCAAGAACTTCTCGCAGCTTAATTTGAGCCCGGGTAATTGGATTAATTCTAAATCCCAATTCTTGCAAATACTGAAGCAACTTCCAATGTGAGTCAAGGTTTAGATTGGCAACGGTTCCAACACCGTAGATAAAAGTCTCCAATGGTCGCGTAGCGGCAATTCGAGAATCGAGTTGCCGCAAAGAGCCGGCCGCCGCGTTGCGAGGATTGGCAAATGGTGGCAGCGACTGCTGCAGACGCTCTTCATTTAACTGCTTAAAACCATCCGATCCAATAAAAACTTCTCCCCGTGCTTCGATCAACGGCGGTATGCCGAGAGCTGGTGTTTGACGTAAAATAAGTGGGACCGTTTTGATAGTTCGCACGTTAGCCGTAATGACTTCACCGGTTTGACCGTCTCCACGTGTTGAAGCGGTGACTAATTTACCATTTTCGTAAACCAGTTCAACGGCAAGACCATCCAGTTTAGGCTCAGCCGTATATAAGACTTCTTCTATATCTATATTTTTTCTAACGCGTTCATCAAAAGCAATTATATCTTCTTCAGCAAATCCGTTATCCAAGCTCAGCATGCGGATTCGGTGGTCAATCGTATCGAACTTGGCAAGTGGTGGCGCACCAACCCTAGCTGAGGGGGAATCCGCGGTAACGATTTGGGGCCACTCGGATTCAATTTTGATAAGTTCCTGCATTAAATGGTCGTATTCGACATCTGATATCTCTGGATCATCCAGAACGTAATATCGATAATTATGATAATGAAGTAATTTTTTTAATTCTTCGATCCGGCGGATGGTAGCAGGATTTATGCGTTTTGACATATCTGTTTGACTACCTCACATAATTTGAAACGCGCCTGTCTGAATCGCTCGTCTTTGAATCCGGGGCGCCATTGCAGGCTCGCTAGTTCATCCGATACCACCAGAATACCGCCTATTTCTACCTGTCGATAAGTTGCCACCGAAAACAAGGCGGACAGTTCCATCTCGACAGCCAGAATGCCGTTGGATTGGTGGCTGATTACTTTTTCTTTGGTTTCTCTGAAAATTGCATCAGTGGACCACACCGGGCCATGGTGGAAACCAGCACCACAGTTCTTGAGCGCTGCGCTAATTATGGTTGTTAGTTGGTTGTCTGCATGCGAAAATGATCCCGACTGAACACCATAATGAAGGGATGTCCCCTCATCAACATAGGCAGCGGTTGGCACGATAATATCACCAATGGCCACTTCTGAGGATATGGCACCGCACCAGCCCCAAAAAATAAATCGTCGCGCACCCCAGGCAATCAGCGTTTCCAATACCATGACGGCATATGGCGCTCCAATAATCGGGCCGGCCATGGCCAGTCTTTTATTATTTTCAAGGTACGAATAGAATTTGCTGATAAAAAGGCGATGGGTTTTTAAGGGGAATGATGCTGCCTGTTGGCGTAACAGTTTAATGTCACTGGCAGTACCGATAAGCAGGTTAAGCGAACCGGGATCAGGCGTATTTTTGCCTTTAATCGGCTTGATAATTGCTTCGGCCCGACGCATGACTTTTTCCATGGATCCGGATTGTTAGTCTACCAATTACTTCAAAAATATTTTACTCTGGACCTACCAGATCCGTCATCTCTTCTTTAACTTCATCAATGATATCATATAGCCACAATAGGTCTTCAATGGTAAGCCGTCCCGCTTTAGCCGGCGCTCGATCCGATCCATCTCTTTTTTTAAGGATTCGCGGCCCTATTTGTACTTTTGGTTCACCCGCACCATAACGATTAATGGAAACCGTTAGTCCGGTTTCTTCAGATTTCCACTGTTTCAAGACTTGATCCATTTCAGGGTCGTAAGGCATTATCATCCTCCGTTATAAATTAAACAAAAACCATTATGTTAACATTGGGCTGAAATTACTTTAGCGCCGCTTGATGGCTATAATAGCCATTCTTAATTTTTAGGTCAAATTTTTTCAATAGAAAGCCCCCGAGCATGCAGCGGTAACCCGGGGGATCAAATGGCGGGATGATAAACTAAAAATTCAGCAAACTCCGATCGCCAATATCAAGTTGAGATTTTGGAAAAATCAGCGAATTTTCCAAACAAGCCGGCGATATGGCCGAGTAAGTTCAATCGGTTATTGCGGATACGTTTGTCATCGGTCATGACCATGACATCGTCAAAAAAATGATCCACGGATTCGCGCAATGAGGCAATTGCTTTAAGCGCCTGATCATATTGGGCCTTTTGCATGGCCTTGACCACCGTTTGCTCGATCTGTTGATAGGCAGCATAAAGCGCTGTTTCGCTCTTGTCCTCAAATAGTTTTGCATTAATCGCTGGGGTCTTGGCGGCCCTTTCCATTTTGCCCGACTTTTTAAGAATATTTACCACACGCTTAAATCCAGCTACCAGGGCTTCGAAATCCTTTTGCTTTTTTAATGCTTCCAAAGCAGCGACTCTATTCCAGGTATTGGGAACGTCGTCTGCGGAGACATCGACCACCGCCGCAATGATATCCTTTGAATAGCCTTCCTCCGCCAGTAAATGCGAAATTCGATTCTTTAAAAAAACATGAACTTTTTCAGCTGTTGCTTCAATTTGCTTTTTGCTTTTGATATCAAATTGCTTCAGACAAGTAAGGATAAGTTTTCGCAGTGAAATGGAAAACGCTTTGTTCTGCATGATCTGGATGATACCGATTCCCTGTCGTCTCAAGGCATAGGGGTCCGATGCGCCGGTGGGCACCAGACCGACACTGAAGCAGCCGCAAATCGAATCGATTTTATCCGCAATACTGAGTGTGGCGCCAACGGTTGTCTGGGGCAAAGCGGCGCCAGAATGCACGGGGCGATAGTGTTCTTCAACGGCCGCAGCTACAGTTGGCAGTTCTCCAGCGACAACGGCATAGATTCGGCCCATTACACCCTGAAGTTTGGGAAACTCTCCCACCACTTGACTGACCAAATCAGATTTACACAATTCTGCCGCCCGGCCTACCCGCTTTTTGAGATCAGCTTTTTGGGCATCTTTTTTATCCTGATCTTCAATCTTGCCGGCGATGTACTTGGCCACCCGTCGGATTCTCTTCATTTTAGCGTGCATCGTGCCAAGTTTGGCTTGAAATAGAACGCCTTTTAACTTTTTTACACGATCATCATTGGAAACCTCCAGGTCTCCCCGATAAAAAAATTGGGCGTCTGCCAGGCGGGCCCGAATGACACGTTCATGACCGCTTGCCACCAAAGTCATGTCTTTGGCACGGGTATTGTTAATGGAAATAAAACCCGGCTGCAGTTTGCCCTGACGATTGACGACTGAAAAATATTTTTGATGTTCCCGCATCGCATTGATCAGCACTTCATCGGGTACTTCTAAAAACTCCTCATCAAATTTACCCACCACGGCAATAGGATATTCCACCAAATTGGTATTAATATCTAGCAGTTCTTCATCAGGTAAAATGTCACCGCCCAGTTCACCGGCAACCTTATCAATTTCCCGTTGCAGCATTTTCTTACGCGCATTGATATCAACTACGACATAGACCGATTTCAGCGCTTTTACATAGTCATCCGCATGGGTAAGCTTAATTTTATTAGGTGCCATAAAATAATGACCCCGCGTATAGCGGTTGCTTTTAATATCGCCCAATTGAAAGACGATAACACTCTTGCCGAGCATAGCAACAATGTAATGAATCGGTCGTGCGAACTCGATATCCAGATTGGCCCAACGCATCTTTTTAGGAAAAGGTGTTGCCAAGATCACTTCAGGCAAAATCTCCTTGAGCAGAGTACGGGTTAACTGACCCCTCTCCGTTTTGTGTGCAGAGAGATAATCGCCTTTGGGCGTCTTTTTAACCATCAACTTATCAACGGTTACACCCACTTTCTCAGCAAATTTTTGGGCCGCCACCGTCGGCCGGCCACTGGTATCGAACCCAACTTTGGCCGGAGGCCCGATAATTTCAGACTGAACAGATGTTTGCTTGCTCGCAACGCTTCCCACTTGCACAGCTAGCCGACGTGGTGTTCCAAATACTTTGGCATCGCTATGTTGAATACGCGCATTTGTCAACTGCTTGGTAAGATTTGCACTAAGGGCTTTCAAAGCAGGATCAATATACCCGGCCGGGATTTCCTCTGAACCGATTTCCAATAATAACGTCTCCATTTTCACCTCTGCCCAAAAATTTATGATGCAATTGTTAGGATATATGCAATATTTTATGATCTGGGATCATTGTTTGGGTATCAAGTTCTTAACATCCTAATCGACGAATGTTGAGATTGTCTTATGCCCACTCAAACTCGCCTGCGAAGAAGCATGTATTTAACATGCATCAGTTTGTAAGGAGTGGAAAGCCCATCTTTTCTCGTTGTTTCAGATAGGCCTCCGCGCTCTCCCGTGCTAGTTTGCGAATGCGTCCAATATAGCCGGTGCGCTCTGTCACACTGATAGCGCCCCGCGCATCCAATAAATTGAAGGTATGCGAGCACTTTAAACAGTACTCATATGCCGGCAAAACCAGCCCGTCTTTAATTTGTTGCTTTGATTCAGCTTCATATTTACTAAACAGATCGAAAAGAACCGCAACATCTGCTTTTTCAAAATTATAGGTCGATTGTTCGACTTCCTGTTGATGGTGTACGTGGCCATACTTAACATTTTGCGTCCACTGCAGATCGTATACATTATCTACTTTCTGAAGGTACATGGCGATACGTTCCAGGCCGTAGGTCAACTCAACCGAGATGGGTTTGAGTTCGATACTGCCAGCCAATTGGAAATACGTAAACTGCGTAATTTCCATGCCATCCAGCCAAACTTCCCAACCCAAACCAGAGGCACCCAGGGTTGGTGATTCCCAATCATCTTCCACGAAACGAATATCATGCTCCATGGGATCGACTCCCAAAACCTTGAGACTGTCGAGGTATAGTTTCTGAACATCATAGGGTGAAGGCTTTAAAATCACCTGATATTGGTAATAATGCTGCAACCTGTTGGGATTATCCCCATAACGTCCGTCAGTCGGGCGTCGGGAAGGTTGAACATAGGCAACATTCCAGGGTTCCGGCCCCAAGGCTTTTAATAATGTGGTTGGATGAAAAGTGCCGGCGCCCACTTCCATATCGTAGGGTTGTGCGATGACACAACCTTTACGGGCCCAAAACTTCTCAAGCGATAGAATAACATCCTGAAAATTCATTGCTCTCCCTCATATTACGGTTAAGAATTTATTATAAAAGGCAAACCACATTGTTAGGGTTCGATTTTAAGACCTATGGGATCTATTTGAAAATCAAGTCGGTTGGCACCTGCACGTTGTGACAGGACACCATCCCACACATGGCGCAACCTGTCAATGTTTTCTCTTTCCCCCAACGCCCACAGGCATCCGCCACCACCGGCGCCCGTAAATCGCGCGCTGCATTTTTGGTCAACCGCCGTCGCAACCAATTCTTTACCGATTGAATCAAAGACATCCGGCGTTAATTGTCTGCGGATTGCCACTTCGCGGCGCATCCAGTCACAAGCCTGTTTGATATTAAATTGCATTAAAGCGGCATTGAAACGATTCGTGTATTCGACAATTTGAGCCCACTCCTTTTGATACCCGCCCCCGGTAAATTGCTTGATCCAGCGCTGGTTTATGTTCTTAGATTCATGCGGTATGCCACAATAGGCCAGCAGAATGTGCGACGCCAATTTCTTGTAGTAATCAGATCTTATAATAACCGTACGCCTAAATTTTTTTGCCCCGGAACTCGGTTGCCAGTGCCATGCGTTGACTCCGCCAAAAACAGCGGCCAGCTGATCCTGTATGCCGCAAGGAACGCCCGCCACGCGCTCTTCTAAGGCATGCGCTCTAAGTGCGATCGCTTTGCGTGAATGTGCCGATAAATCTAAGTTGTCCGTTACCTTCCTAAACGCTGCCATTAATGCAACGGCTGCCACCGAAGACCCGCCCAGTGCACTTTTGGGCGGTGAAGCCGAGTCGATGCGAATATGTACGCCGTCGGCGCCAAAAAATGTTGCAATAGTAAACATCAAACCAAGCGGGTGGTCTTCAGGAATCGCATCGATACCAAATTCAGCACTTTCAAAACCCCTGGAAGATATCTTTACCGATCCCGGCTGGTGGGCTTGAAGTTTG
>JASJAZ010000256.1 GCA_030066785.1 Desulfobacterales bacterium
GATGTTTGGTTACATGCCGTATCGGTAGGAGAATTTTTTGCAGCCTTGCCATTTCTGAATATATTGGCCAAGGAATTTCCACATTTGAAGATAACAATTTCAGTTACCACGCATACCGGTTGGCAAATGGCCCACGATAAATTCACCAAGGCCGCACGAATAATGTACATGCCGCTAGATGCGGGCTTCATCGTCGCACGGGTGGTGACACATTTGCAGCCGAAGCTTTTTATAACCATGGAAACCGAAATTTGGCCTAACTTAATTAAATCGCTTAAAGATCACCAAACAAAAATTTTACTTCTAAACGGACGAGTATCATCAACATCTTTTCGCAATTACCGTAAAATTAAACCGCTGATGCGCTGCGTTTTGTCCAAAATGGATCTCTTGGGTATGCAGGATGCAACCAGCCACAAGCGGATGTGCCAATTGGGAGCACCGCTTGACCGAACCGTCAATTTAGGAAACTTTAAATTTGATCGAAAGCTAAAAAGAAAATCAATGAGATGGGTCAAAAGATTTGGAAGTGTTGTAATGACCGCTGGTAGCACCCATGCCGGTGAAGAACAATGTCTTTTAGCGGCCTTTAAAATAATCCAATTACAAATACCTAATTTAAAGCTAATAATCGCACCGCGCCACCCGGAACGATTTGATGAAGTCGAAAGCCTGCTGCGCCACCAAAAAATACCATATGTCCGCCGGTCCCAATTGGGCAATACCGAGGACCCGAGCAAAGCGATTCATTGTGACGTCATCCTTTTGGATACCATGGGCGAATTGGCCTGTGTTTATGCCGTATCAACAGTCGTATTTGTCGGAGGAAGCCTTGTGCCGGTTGGCGGTCACAACATTATGGAGCCAGCATATTGGGGTAAACCAATCATTGTCGGTAAGCACTTGCACAACTTTCCTATTGCATTTGAGTTTATCAATCGCAATGCCGCCAAAATGGTTACCAATGAAAACGAATTGGCTGACACTGTCGTTCAACTTGTACAAGATAAAAATATGGCAGATAAAATGGGTCAAAATGCTCGGGCGCTCTTGGCGTTAAACATCGGAGCGGTTGGTCGTGCCATGCGCATAACGCGTCAAATACTTAACAAGGTGTCACAATAATATTTTAGATATCTGCGGATATTTTCATAAAGAAGATTGATATTTTTCTTACTAGCAAAAAATAAGTTCGTCGAACATAAACCGAGAGAACTGATTTTTGAATAGCGTGATACCAACAGTGCTTGGCAACACCAGTCTGCTTTCTGAAAACTTTCAACGAAGATGGGAATTTTTCAATGTCGCTGATGCAAAAAATATTTTACAAAAATTACAAAACAATCATTGGAATGTAGTCAAAAGAAACATAAGGCGCGACACGTTTGATGTCGGTCCCTATTTCGCCAAAATATACTATTTTAGCAGCATGATGGCGCAACTAAAAAAAACTGTTAAAATGTCAGCGCGACATGAGTGGAACGTCACCTGCCAGGCTTATCAATCCAATTTGGCCACACCCAAACCGATTGCATTTGGCAGAACATTTAACCTTGCTATTATTGTCACCCAAAAAATAGAAAATAGCATCACTTTTACGGATTTTTTTCACAAAAACTGGGATACAATCAATCATAGCGACAAGTATATCATAACCGATCTCTTTGCTACCTTTTTTATCAGCCTCTTACAATCAGGCCTGATTCAAAAAGATTTTAATTGGGGCAACCTTTTGTTCAATAGGGTATCATATCAAATATTTATGGTTGATCTGCAAAGAGCATCTTGGACCGGACGCAAGTTGTCGACTCATGAAATTGTGGTGATGCTAACGAAGTTGCAAGCAGCTTTTTTGAAAGTCGAAGACCGCTACAAACTAAGGTTTTTTAATAGAATTTTGACCGTATACCCTGGTTTGAAAAACTACGGCCCTTATATCCGGAACCGCGGCTATAACCGAATGAGACATCAATGGCTGAAAAAACCCAAAAGAAAGTTCTATGAAAATCGTTTTAAAATGTATGACATTTCTACCGGCAGGGTTAGAGGCTATCTGCAGAGAGGGATGTCGTGCCAACTAAAAGCATTAATACAAGACCAGCCAGGAAAGCTTTTTGAATATGAATTAAAAAATATAAAAAAATCGAAACGCAGCAGAATTTCATTAGTATTATGGGAAGATAAGAAATATATTGTTAAGCAGTATTATGTCAAAAGCCGACTATTTCTGTTAAAAAGCTTGATTGGTTCTTTGGCTCATAAAACATGGGTAAACAATTATTTATTTTGTGTCCGTGATTTGCCGACGCCAAAACTACTGGCAGCTGTTGATGCCGGACAGCATTTCCAATACCAAGGCACTTTTCTTGTCTATGAGTATATTCAGAGCGTAAATGGTTATTTGGAAAAAATAAAGTGCTTTTTAGAGAAAGAGTCAAGTAGACATCTTTTAATACATAAGCTGGCCGAACTTCTTGGCCACATGCATCAAAAGGGTGTTTTTCACGGGGATGCCAAGATCAGCAACTATATTTGGTCTGAGCAGAGCGCCCCGCACCAATTTTTCGTCATCGACTTGGATAGTGTTGCTTTTGCCAAAAAAATAAGCAGTAGACAAAGACTATCCGATTTAAGCGATATGATTTCTTCTCTGGAGTGGCTAAGGAGAGATCGTTGGATTATGGAAGACTTTTTCAAGAGATATGAAACCGTTGATACATTATGGTGTCAAAACCGAAAACGCTTTTTACATACACTGCAGAGACGCATCGAAGAAAAATTGCTAAGCCACCAACACCGTTACAAGGAATGAAATTTATATATTTGCTAGCAAATTAGCCACGCATTTGGCATTGCTTTTGATGGAGAACTGCACGGCACGTTTGTGGGCCGAGATTGATCTAGCTCTTTTTTCTATATCTGATAGGTTTGAATATCTTTTTATAATGTCAACTATTTGATCGTCTAGCGGCATTTGCGGCTTTAAAATATATCCATTAATCCCCTCATCAATAATTTCCGAGGCACCATTTGATTCTGTCGTAACTACCGGTACGCCACAGGCCATGGCCTCCAGGCACACATTTGCAAACGGATCATACAGGCTGGGTAACACTAAGAGATCGGCTCGATGATAATAACGAATAACCTCTGTGGAAAATCCCTTAAAGCTGATTTGATCTTCAACTTGTAATTGGTGGGCCAATTTAACATATTTTGATTTGTTCCCCCGACCAACCACAGTTAACGTGCAGGCTATTGGGGTTTTTTGTTTCAAATGCCGGAGGGCTTTCAAAACATATTCTAAACCTTTGCGCCTAAAATCATTGCCCACAAAAAGAAGATGGACGGTACAATCTTTTGGGTTTTGATTTGAATCTATGAGCGTATAGTTTTCCAAATCAACACCGTTATAAAGTACATGAATCTTTTCTTCGGGAATCAAAAATTTGCTGATCAATTGGTTTTTAACTAGATACGAGTTGGCAATTATTAAATTACAATTGGGTTTGCTGAAAATATATTTATCCAGTGATAATATCGTCTGATGTCTGGGATTTAGATATTGAAACGCAAGCAACCACCTGTTTCTGTATTGCAAGGACATCCAATGGTAATGAAGGGGATCGGAAACTCGGTAGATATCCACCGGATAGGTTCGTGAAAGCGCCAAGGAACAATCTATGGCAAGGTTTGCCAAAGCCTTCTGGCTGTTAATATGAAAAGATCGGTTGCGACCAGGTGACGTCCATTTATTGGCAGCAACAGGGATATGAATGATTGACGGGTGTAAATCCCGATCACACTGTTCCGCTACAACATATATCCGGTGACCTAATTCGGCCAAATGGCGGCATAAATCAGCGCAATACTTTTCGGCTCCGCCTCGATGGTAGGTGCACTGCCTCCGGATTACCGCAATTTTCATGGTCTATCTGTGCTTTCAAAACCGGCTTGATACGGCTGATTGCGTTTAAGTGCCATGATTTTTTGGGTGTGTCTTTCGATACGCGAAGTTTTTCGTTTAATCCATAGCCATTGAAGGTGGTCGTTTAGTTGCATTCGTTTGATTGATTTATAAGATTTAAACAGATAACGCCGATCTTCTTCTGAAAATAATTGCTGTGGTAATGTCTGATTAAGTCTAGCTAAGCCTTTTACCATCCAGCGCTGCTTAAATACCTTGCGCCTTTGAACCCGTTGTAAATCAAAAAGAGCAAGCGGAAGTTCAGCGTTATCGGGTTCAAAACACAAAAGTATATGGGTAGCGTTAAAATCCTGATGATGAAAGCCATATGCGTGCATAATGCGTGCTAGTTGTGCAATCTTGTATAACAGTCTCTTTGTATATGAACGCTTGTCAGGAGTTGCAAACACGTCGGGTTCTTTTTTAATAAGTGTTTCTAAGGAAATAAATGGCGTGAAATCTGCCGTAATCAAAAACGATTCGACCCAGAAACAACTGACATATCGTTCGCCCGCTGCCACCGGAACGACCGTCATAATTTGATGTTTTCGAAATTCACAGATGTTTTCAAATTCAATTCGACCCTGTGAATGAGCCTGCTGACCAAATGTCTTTCCGATAAATCTTGTGATACCAACGAATTCACGCTTGTGGCGCTTTAAAAAAAGACGGTGGGATCGGTAATTATCCTGTAAATTGAATCGGATGATTTCGCGGTGCTTGATTCTCTTTACCATCTGATCGCCTGAAAAACGCCAAATAGAATCGAAAGAAAATAGATTGTTTTGCTTAAGCAGTTCAAGGTAGGTTTTATTGATATACAAATGCGCGGAGCGACTAATTTTTATTGGCATGTGCATTTGCTGTATAACGGATGGATCAACCAAATTTCAAATTACCAGCACTAATTAGATATTCTCAGTTTGTTGTCGAGTAAAGCTGCAAGTTCGTCTTGGTTCTTGTCAATAACGGTTTCTACACCAAGAACCAATAGCCTCGATGACCAGTTTAAATGATGGGGAAGTTTAACAAAATCCTTCTCTGTCGTCACAATAAAATCAGCTTTTACTTCGTCGGCAGCCTTTATTATTGGCTGTAGATCGGTATATTTATAAAAATGATGGTCCAAAAAATGAAAAAATTGGATAACGTTTGCAGATAGGCCTTGAAGCATCGTTAAAAAACGATCATTGTTGGCAAGCCCCGCAAATGCAACGATCGATTTGTGAGACAAACGGGTCACATCATCTGAAAAATGACCATCACATATAGGTTGTTTAAGAATAATATGATCTGGAATTCGGCTGATATATGGCTTATATACAGCATTAAAAGCCGGTTTGGTCTGCAGAATTGCATTTAATAGGGGCGGATATTGGTCAGAAGCGACCTTAGATTGATTGAACGTATCTGTTAAAACGATAACATCGGCCCGCGACAATGCCTTGGAAGATTCTCGCAACGGGCCTCGTGGAAAAAGCAACCCATTGCCAAACGGTACAGATTGATCCAGTATGACAATATCCAAATCCCGAAAAAGTTTTAGATGTTGAAATCCGTCATCTAGTAAAAACACATCGATATCTTGATTGCTAAGCACCTGCAGGCCCGATTTGATACGATTTCGACCAACCGCAATTGGAATACTGGGCAGCCGGGAAGCCATCAGGAACGCTTCATCACCTGCTTGAAGTGCATTCATCAGTAATCGGTGCCCATCACTTACCATCCCACCGCTTTTTTCCGCACGGCCTTTATAACCCCGGCTGAGAATACAGACATTGTAGCCCATCTGATCTAGTAAACGGGCGATATGCATTGTAAAGGGGGTCTTGCCCGTCC
>JASJAZ010000257.1 GCA_030066785.1 Desulfobacterales bacterium
ATAAAATTTGACTATTTGATCTGGGACGCAAAAGAGAAAACCAAGCTCGCCGGTGGGTTTACGAAACATGCCTGCGTCGATCCCAATGGCCGCGTGGTGCGGCCACCTGATTTTTTAAAAAGTGTCATTAAGACACAATCGGATTCCAATTAAACGCTTTACTATTAATCTAACGCCCCCCTGAGCAACATGGCGATCGATTTTGCCAAATTCAAAGAATGTTATATTTTGGTCATCGGCGATCTGATGATCGATGAGTATATCTGGGGGAAAACCCAACGCATATCCCCTGAAGCACCAGTGCCGGTGGTGACGGTTAAAGATGAAACTGTTTCTTTAGGCGGAGCCGGCAATGTGGCGCACAATATTGCCAGCCTGGGCGCCAAGGTAAGTCTGGCAGGCATGGTGGGTGACGATCGACACGGTCAGACCGTACTTTCTTTATGCCGACATCGGAAAATTGAAACAGCCGGCATTATCAGCAGTTCGCATCGTCCCACCACCCGTAAGACCCGCGTAATAGCTGCCGACCAGCACGTCCTGCGGGTTGACCATGAAACTTCGCTCCCAATTGATGCCAAACTCTGCCGTCAAATGATCTCCATCCTCGAAAACAGCATCCCTGCTGTGGATATTGTTTTGATCTCAGATTATGCCAAGGGATTGCTCACACCAGAATTATTGACCGCTGTTATGGCTATATCGCACGATTACAACAAAAAAGTAATCGTTGATCCCAAAGGCCACCATTTTGAAAAATACCACGGCGCCAGTGTTCTTACACCCAACAAACAAGAAGCATCGGTGGCCGCCGGCATCGCTAGCAACAGCGAAGCTGCTCTGAAACAATCCGCTGCCAAACTTTTTGATATTACGGATGCTGATAAAATCTTAATTACCTGCGGCAAAGACGGTATGCGCCTGATGGATCGGTACGGTCAATGCACCGCTATCACTGCCCGCGCCCGGCAAGTATTTGATGTATCCGGCGCCGGTGATACCGTTTTAGCAGTTCTGGGTTTGGCAATGGCATCGGGGGCGACCTCGGTCGAAGCTGCGGAAGCTGCCAATACGGCGGCCGGGATAGTGGTTGGTAAAGTGGGCACCGCTTCGGTATCGGTGGATGAACTAGCCCCAGCCGTGGAAATGCTGACTGATGCGGACAGCTTTAAGACGATCGCGCTTGCGGATTTGAAACCTCTGGCAGCGGATCTAAAAGCCAAGGGAAAATCGGTGGTGTTTACCAATGGTTGTTTTGATTTGCTGCACGCTGGCCACATTCAACATTTCAATGCATCCCGCAAATTGGGGGATGTGCTAATCGTGGCCATCGACGACGATGAATCTGTCCGGCAATTGAAAGGATCTGGCCGGCCGGTCATCAAATTACGTGAACGCGTCCGAGTTTTAAATGCCATCCAGGCCATTGATTATGTTACGGTATTTAAATCGGATCAGCTTGAAAATGTCATCGATATGGTGCGGCCCGATGTTTTAACCAAAGGCGGCGACTATCGCCTTGATCAGGTGGTAGGACGGCAAACAGTTGAAAAATACGGCGGTCGCGTGGTATTGACGCAATTAGTGGCCGATATAAGTTCCTCGCGGATTATCGATCGTATCAAAAATAACGGATAGCAATTACAATGCGAACACCAGAAAATAAATGTTACTCTGCTATCCAGATACATTCAATCAAGCCGAATGGCTTTTTTATTTTGAAACAAAACACCGATGGGCTTCATCAGTAAAACATCAAACGGCTTTGTATTTAAAATCCATGTTCAGCCACGGGCGTCTCAAAATGCCGTTGTTGGAAGGCATGGCAACGCCCTAAAGCTCAGAATAACGGCGGCGCCGGTAGATAATGCTGCCAACAAACTTTGTGTTCAACTACTGGCCAAACAGCTGCGAATACCCAAATCCACCCTCAAAATAATATCAGGCCGGACAAACCGTACTAAAACCATTTTAATCCAGAACGATTGCTATCCAGACAGCGAGCAGCAGCTGATTCAAACCCGCCTCAAACAGTTATTTCAGATCTGAAAAACGCTTGACTTACCTAAATGTAGTGCGTATATATCCTTTTTACTGATGCGGGGTGGAGCAGTCTGGTAGCTCGTCGGGCTCATAACCCGAAGGTCGTTGGTTCGAATCCAGCCCCCGCTACCATAATAATAAAAGGGCTTAGAAATTTTTAAGCCTTTTTTTATTGAATCGATGATTGATTTCCTTTCCCAATCCTCACGAATGTGGCTTTTCTCGATGTATTTTCTTTATTTTCCCGAGGATTTATTCCCGCGGTATAATTCGCCTTATCCCATGGAACTTCTATGCGCTTGAAGGTATTTGTATTTCGTTATAATAAGTAAATAGTTGCTCTGTGGCCTTTCTTAATATGATCTTTAACAGATCGCAGAATGTCTATTTTTTAAAAATGCTTAACTTTTGGATAGGCGTTAATTTGATTTACATGGATTAGAGCCTTTCATTGAACCACTATGGTGTTTCAATCTCAAAAAATGGGCAAATATCTTCTGCTCGACCGCATTGCGGTTGGCGGGATGGCGGAAGTTTTTCGCGGTAAAATTATTGGCGAGCAAGGCTTTGAGAAGCCTGTCGTCATCAAAAAAATGCTGCCGCATTTAGCCGTTGATCCCGCCATGGTGGAGCAATTTGTGGATGAAGCCAAACTTGCGGCCCATTTTCAACATGAAAATATCGTTCATATCTACGATTTCGGCGAATCCGACGGCGACTATTTTATCGCCATGGAATATCTGGCGGGCAAGGACCTCGAGCTGGTTTTCAACCGGCTCATCCAAACCGGACAAAAAATGCCTTTGGGTCATATATTGCGAATCACGGCCAACATTTGTAAAGGGCTTGAATACGCCCACAATTTAAAGGATCTTTCCGGAAAGCCGCTCAATTTCATTCACCGAGATATAAGTCCCCGCAACATCTTTATCACCTACGAGGGAAAAATAAAAATTCTCGATTTCGGTATTGCTAAAACCGAATCCCAGACGGGTCAGACGCAGGTGGGCACCATTAAGGGTAAAGTGGCCTATATGTCGCCCGAACAGGCTGCCAGCCAAACTATTGATCAGCGATCGGACCTGTACGCGGTGGGCATCTTGCTTTATGAAATGGTCACCGGTGAGCGAATGTATAATGGCGACACCTACCAGATGCTATCCAAGGTGGCGACGGCTGATTTCGTTGCCGCGGAAAAAATTGCACCAAATCAACCCGAGCAGATTTACGATATATTAAACCGTGCCCTGGCCAAACAGCCCGTACAGCGCTACCAAACCTGCCGGCAAATGCGGGATGATATCAAGACGCTCTTGCACTCACAGCCTTTGCAAAGCTCCGCTGACGATCTAGCTAAGTTCATGCTGGCATTGTTCGCAACGGAATATGCCAAAGACCAGCAGGTCGTCCGGCAGGTTTTAAATGCGCCTCTTAATCATAGTGACAGCGTTTCCACCACACTGAATTCAGAAATGGAAACCGTGACCATCGATAAACCATTGGTTCATGCGCAGCCAGACCAAAAAACCGACAATTATATGAGTGAAAGAAAGGGCGAATTAACAGCTATACCCAAAACAAATTCACTATTGTCGATCATCATCTTTCTCATTTGTTGTGCTGCCGGCATATGGTTTTGGTATGAACCTGAACCTTCCAGGCAGGACGACGTATCTTTTAAGCAGGAAAAAACCACCGAGTTGCTTTCTAAAGCCCGCAATAGTCTTAAAAAGGATCGGTTAACAATTCCCCGCCGAAATTCGGCGATGCATTATTACCAGCAGGTTTTAAAAGAAAATCCCGAGAATCCCGAAGCCAAGGCCGGCCTGAATAAAATCGCAGATCGCTACGCGCAGCTGGCCAAAAAAGAATTGGATCGTTCCAACTTTGACCAGGCCAATCGCTATATCCAAAAGGGCTTGTCAATCAATCCGAATCATTCGATACTTTTAAAGCTCGAACGCGAATCAAAGCGCTCCCCAATTGAAAGGATGTTCCAATCAATTAAAGATTTTTTTGTGAAATCGCCTGAGTGAGGAAGGGTACTATATAAAAACTACAGGTGTTCGATGGGATCAGTTATCGGCTCCGTAAAGCAGCCCGGGTGCCAGGGACTTGATCATCGAATCCACATAGTCCGGTTCAAAATGCTTGCCGCGATAATGAATAAGGGCGCGGGGCAGACAGCGTTTAAATGCCTCGACAACCACCGGATCAAAGTATTCGCCGCGCTCTTTTTCAATTGTATCAATCGCATCCGCCAAAGGCAGGCGTCCGTCGGGAAAGTCGGCTTTATAACCGTCATACTTGGGATAATCTCTCCTTGAAGTTAGCGCATCAAAGATATCGGCAAGGGTCAAGATTCTGGTCTCAAGTGGTAATTGCTTGCCTGACAGCCCTTCGGGATACCCCTTGCCGTCAAAGCGTTCATGATGCAGCCCGGCTACCTCAGGAATATTTTGAAGTTTTTGCGGAAAATGGAAATTATCCAGAATTTTGCGCGTCATGGTGGTATGCGCGTTCATTTCCCTGCGCTCGTTCTCGGTAAACGTACCCTTTTTAAACAAGATTTCATCCCGAATACCGATCTTGCCGATATCGTGCAATAAAGCTGCCAGCCGCAGAGTTTCCATTCTGACAGTATCAAGATGAAGCTCTTCTCCGATAAGACGAGCATAATAGGCTACCCTTTCGGAATGACCGGCCGTTAGAGGATGCCGAGCATCCACCACGGCCGAGAGGGTCGTCACCGCACTGTCGAACGAAATTTTAAGTTCTCTATGGAGCATGGAGTTTTTGATAAACTGACAGGCGTGGTTGGCAATGGTGGTCATTAGATGCAAATCTTTTTCTGAAAAGGCCCCGATCTTTTGAAAGGCCTCAATTATAATGGCCCCCAGCAATTTATCACTATCAAGAATGGGCACCGCCATCGAGGAACGGACCCCTCTGATAATAAGCGAATCAGATTGGTTAAAACGCCCATCGGACATGACATCATCCCAGATAATACCGGCCTTTTTGTCGCGCACACAATTAACCAGTGAAGATGAAATGACCTGCTCATTGCCGGGATTCTTGGCCTTAAACGCTTGCGGCTTGAGTTCACCCCTTTCATCGGTTAACAGCACGACAACCTGATCGCATTCTAGAAATTCAAAGGTGCGGCCCAGGATTTTATTTAGCAATGAATCGATGTTGATTTCCGATCCGATTTCTTTTTGCAGCTCATATAGAACCCGGAGCTTTTCGTAATCTTGCCGCAATATTTTTTCATCGCAGATATCGTTTTCAGGCAGAAATTGCGACTGCACCACCGGAATAAGCTGGGTTCTGACAGAGCTATCCTGTTCACGGGTTTCATCGCCCAGAAGCAATTCCAGGGGTGATGCTGATTCAACAAACACGCAGGGGACGTCGCCGAAAGTAATTTCATCGCCACTATTTAAAGCACGCTCACCTTCAACCGGGTTCCCATTGAGATAGGTGCCGTTCATGCTTCCCAAATCCCTTAACAACCATCCGTTGTGGTTGGAAAAAATCTGGGCATGCCGACGGGAAACTTGATGACTATACAGTTGGATATGGCTTTCGGCCATGCGGCCGATAGATGTCTCACGTGCAAGGCCAAATTCACGCCGGCCCGATCCATCGTAGGCCTCAACAATGAGTTTGGCCTTTCGGAA
>JASJAZ010000258.1 GCA_030066785.1 Desulfobacterales bacterium
CCTTCTGTCCGGTGTATAAACAAACCCGGTTCTCCCTGCGTCCGCCGGCGCATGTCAAAAAAGATATCGATGCCGTTGCCCAATTTATAGAGGAGCTGCAGACGGCGGCAGACGATGAAGGACGCATTGAACGTCATACCGTTAATCGCTTACGCCGGGATGGTTCAGGCCGTGACTTAAAGGCCTTTCATGCCGGCTTGAATTGGTATGCGGCGGGTATGCAATCGGTTTTTTTGCAGGATGCTGATAGTCTGATTATAAAACCATCCGATATCATAGATATATTGAAACATCTAAAAAAACGGTTGCCTTGGATTCAGCGGATAACATCGTATGCGCGTTCACGCACGGTTGCCCGGATCAGTGATGCAAACCTATCAGCCTTTCGACAGGCGGGTTTAAACCGGATCCATATAGGACTTGAGTCTGGTGCGGATATCGTGCTCAAATCTGTAAAGAAGGGGGCCACACAGGCAATTCAAATAAAGGCGGGGTGCAAAGTCAAAAAAGCCGGCATGGAGCTCTCTGAATATGTGATGCCAGGCCTCGGTGGGCGTACGTATTCAAAGCTACATGCTCTGGAAACGGCCAAAGCCCTTAACCAGATTAATCCTGATTTCATCCGATTGCGCTCCTTGGCAGTGCCAAACAATACCCCTTTGTTTGAGGAGCTCAACGCCGGCGGTTTTCATAAATGTACGGATCGGGAAACAGCTCAGGAAATTTTCCAATTGATTGAGAATCTGGACGGTATCCAGAGTATTGTGAAAAGCGATCATATTTTGAATCTGTTTGAAGAAGTGGAGGGGCAACTGCCCCAAGATAAAGACAAAATGTTACATGTGCTACAGTCTTTTTTAGACTTAACGCCCCTAATGCAATGCTATTATCAAGTGGGTCGGCGGTTGGGCCTCATGCGGCAATTAACGGATTTGCAAGATGCAACCCTGTTCACCCAGATCAAAAAGATCTGCAACGATAACCATATTTCACCAGAAAATGTCGATACGGTGATAGCGGAACTCATGACACGGTTTATTTAAGAGGCACGCGGGCGTCAAGCACAACCCAAGTTGCTGATCAATAGATAACAGCTTAAAAAGAGAAATGGTATATCCCATGTCAAAAGCAGCCAGAAAGGATTTAGATATGAGCAAGCCGCGATGGATTATTTGTAGCATGGTAAGTCTTTTGGTGATTGGTCATCTATATTGGGGCGCTGAGATCGGTTACAGCCAGCAAGTTGAAAAAGATTCGCTATTTCGCAAAGCCAATCTTACCCTTGAGGCCGCCCGTCAAGAAAATGCTGATTTTCTATCACCTGGCAATTTTTCCAAAGGTATGAAGTACTATTCAGGTGCTGAGGCCGATTTTCAAAAAGGGAAAAAGACGCCAAGAATACAAACGAAGCTTGATCAAGCCATCGAATTTTTCCAAATGGCCGCTGCCTCTGCCAAATTGGCACGCGCTACCTTGGCTGCTTCACTGAAAGCACGAGCTGATGCCGAGTTAGCCGGTGCACCTACCCATGATGCGGCAACCTTCAACAAAGCCGAAACCAAAATTGTGGCAGCCATTCGTAAATTGGAAAGCGGTAGCTTCAAAACTGCCGAAAAACGCTCGGCCGAAGCCGAGCAAATATACCGCAAGGCAGAATTACGTGCCATAAAAATAAATTATCTAAACGAAACCTGGGAATTACTGGCCAAAAGCAAAAAACTGAAAGTGAAAAGTTATGCCCCCAAAACGCTGGCGCAATCCCACCAATTGATCACGGAAGCCGAGAAGGAGTTGAATGAAAACCGCTACGATACGGATGTGGCCCGTTCATTGGCCCATCAAGCAAAATACGAGGCCCGGCATGCGCTTTATATTGCCCAGCGCTTGAAACGCATGCGCGCTGAGAAGGGCAGTTTGGAAGATTTAATGATTGAAAGTGAGGAGCCATTAAAAAAGATTGCGGGTATGTTTGACATAGAGGCCGAATTTGACACCGGATATGATAAGGTGACCGATCAAATTGCGGCCGCCATTGCTGATAATCAAAAGAAATTGACAAAGCTGACGCAAGAGCTGGCCTATCGCGAAGAAGAAAGCGATGGTTTAAAGGCCCGGGTCGCGGAGCTTGAGGAGCAGCTTGGGGGTATGGCGCGGCAGAAATCTGAGCTAGCCCAACGCATCGAAAAACAGGCCAAAATTCGAAAACAATTTCTGATGGTGGAATCCATGTTTTCACCTGAAGAAGCGCAGATTTTGCGCCAAAGCAACGATGTCATTGTTAGAATGGTTGGGCTGAATTTTGCACCAGGGCAATCATTGATTCAGGCACGCTATTTTGGATTATTAACCAAGGTTCAAAGAGCCATTAAAACGTTTCCGGATTGTATGATTATCATTGAGGGGCACACCGACGCATTTGGCAGCGATGAACTTAACATGCGTTTATCCAAGGAACGGGCTGAAGCTGTGATGCAGTATCTGATCGCCAACATGAACTTGGGTGTCAGTCGCATTCAGGCAGTTGGTCATGGTGAGAACCGACCCATCGCCAGTAACAAAACACCAGGCGGCCGCGCCAAGAACCGACGGATTGATGTAGTGATTCAACCACACCTCTAATGTAATGGCGCTATTGCAGGCTGTATTTGGGTTGATTGACCATGCAGCAAAAATACCGACACGGTGTAGGATGGATTTTCAATTTCAGCAATGCAATGCTCTTAAACAGGCTACTTAGATTATATTTGGGTTGACAAAGTGACGGTATCATTGTTTGAGAGTTGCAGCAGGCAGGTTTCGGGGAAATAAAATCCTGAGACAGCCAAAACGCTCATACCCCATATGTTTATGTATCTAGCTTGGGGGATTTGGGTAGTTCATTGAGAGGATAGGCTGATGGCCAAACGCAAATTAAAAGAACATGTGATCAACATGGATTGGTGTAAGGGATGTGGTATTTGTGTCGAATTCTGTCCGACAAGCGTGTTGGAGCTCAATCAGGCTGATAAGGTGGTTCCTGTTAGACCGGAAGATTGTATTGCTTGCAAACTTTGTGAACTGCGGTGCCCGGATCTTTCGATTGAAGTTGTGACCGAAGAAAAGGATCCGGAATAGAAACTGCGGGTGGAGATCGAAGTCCGCAGACCGAAAGGGATGCATCCTAATGGAAATTATGAGGTTTCTACAAGGCAACGAGGCGTGTGTTGAGGGAGCACTGTATGCGGGACTGGATTTTTTTGCCGGCTACCCCATCACACCCTCCACTGAAATTGCCGAACTGCTGTCCATCCGACTACCGCAAATCGGGGGGCGTTTTATTCAGATGGAAGATGAGATTGCATCGATCTGCGCCATTATTGGGGCCTCTTTGACCGGTCATAAGGTTATGACCGCCACCAGCGGTCCCGGCTTTTCCCTGATGCAGGAAGGATTAGGCTATGCCATCATGGCTGAGATTCCGCTGGTGATCGTCAATGTCCAGCGCGGGGGGCCATCCACCGGTATTCCCACCCATGTAAGCCAGGGAGATTTTTATCAAGCCCGCTGGGGGGCGCATGGCGATCACGCCATTGTCGTGATGACCGCCTCCAATCACCAGGATGTTTTTGCTGTCACGGTGGATGCTTTCAACATTGCCGAGACCTACCGCACACCGGTGATCTTGCTCTTTGATGAGGTGGTGGGCCATATGCGCGAACGATTGGACATTCCCGAACAAGGAGCGATTCCTTTAGTGGAGCGACTCAGAACATCGGTCAAGGAGGGTGTCAATTATCATCCCTACCTGCCGCGGGAGGACGGCCGCCTGCCCATGTCCGATTTTGGTGGCGTGCATCGATACAACGTCACCGGCTTGTTTCATGACATGTGGGGCTTTCCCTCAGCCGATCCCAAAGTTGTCCACCGTCTAATGCGGCATTTGATGGATAAGATTTTAAATAATGAAAACCAAATCGCCCGCTACAAGGAATATTATCTGGAAGATGCCCGCACCATTTTAATCTCTTATGGGTCGGCGGCGCGCTCCGCCCTCCATGTGGTGGAGTACCTGCGACCCAGGGGGGAAAATATCGGTCTGATTGAATTGCAGACGTTGTGGCCTTTTCCCTACCCACTGATTCGTGAAAAATGCGAGCAGGCTACATCCGTGCTGGTGGTCGAGATGAATGCTGGACAGGCGCTGCGGGAGGTTAAACGGGCCGTTAACGATCCGGAGCGTGTCTTTTTAGCCAACCGCATTGATGGTGCCATGATCAAACCCGACGATATTCGAAATGTCCTGCGGCTGATTGCGGGCAAAGGAGTGTAGCTATGGCCGTCAAAGACTATATTCGCGATAGATTTTTTCCCCACATGTGGTGTCCCGGTTGCGGGCACGGAACGGTGCTCAACGGGCTATTACGAGCGGTGGAAACCCTTGGAATGAGTAAAAATGAAATTGTCATCGTATCAGGCATCGGGTGTTCGTCACGGATTTCCGGTTATGTTGACTTCCATTCCCTGCACACCCTTCATGGACGCGCTCTGGCCTTTGCCACAGGTGTTAAGCTCAGCCGTCCTGAACTGAATTTGATTGTACCCATGGGAGATGGGGACGCATTGGCCATCGGCGGTAATCACTTCATCCATGCTTGTCGCCGCAATATCGACATGACCGCCATTGTGATGAACAATCGGATATACGGTATGACCGGCGGGCAGTACTCACCACTGTCAGGCTACGGCACTTCCGCCACGACGGCGCCATATAGCAATATCGATCATGATTTTGATGTGGTGGAGCTTGCAACCGCTGCTGGTGCCACCTTCGTTGCCAGGTCTACCAGCTATCATGTTCAACAAATGGCAAATATCCTAAGAAAAGCCATTCTGCACGAAGGCTTTTCGGTCGTGGAGATATTGTCCCAGTGCCCGACTTATTTTGGTCGCAAAAACAAACTGGGAAGCGCTTCGGAAATGCTTAAAATATTTAAAGAAGGCACAACCCCCATCGGCTCCAAGGCCAAACAGACCAATCCAGATTTAATCGAACGGGGCATATTTGTGGAAAAGGAGCTACCCGAATACTGTGTCGAGTATGAAAAGGTCATTTCCCGGGCGATGGGTGGAATTGGTTGATCAATTTTAAATCTGTAAAAGGCACAGCTTATTACGCGAAAGAGGGGAACTAAAATGGAGCGATGCCGGATGGTATTTTCGGGCTCAGGCGGTCAGGGCGTCATCACCGCGGCCATCATTTTGGCCGAAGCGGCCGTATTACACGAGGGGCTTAACGCTGTGCAGTCACAACTTTATGGTGCGGAGGCCAGGGGTGGTGCCACGCGTTCCGATGTCATCATTGCTGATGAGAAAATTAATTATCCTAAAGTGATACAGCCCAATGTGCTGGTTTGTTTGACCCAGGAAGCCTACAATAAGTTTTCACCGATCATCCGTCCCGGTGGTTTGCTGTTAGCTGATCGGCGATACGTTGAAACCCACAAAAAAGTGGACGCCCGTCAGATTGAGCTGCGTATGTTTCAAACGGTGATGGAGAAGATCGGCAAACCGATAGTTTTTAATATTTGTATGCTGGGCACGCTAATCGGGTTGACAGACCTGATTAAGGCCGAATCGGTTATTAAAGTGTTAGAAACCCGAATTCCTTCCGGATTTTTGAATATAAACCGCCAAGCACTAGAACTGGGGCTGGAATTAGGAAACGCCAA
>JASJAZ010000259.1 GCA_030066785.1 Desulfobacterales bacterium
CCAGCAGAATCAAGCGTCTTATTTTCTTTTAAGGTCATCAGGGAAGCACCGGTCACAAAGGTCAGTTGGGTAAAATCGACCAGTTCACTACGGGCAAGCGTTTTAGTTGTAGAGCCGCACAAGATGTCAATTTTGTTGTCGTTCAGGGCTTTAAAACGGCCATCAGCTGTTACGGGAATATATTTCGTTTTTACACCTGTTCCGATTTTCTTTTCAACTTCGGTTATGATGTTTTTACAGATATCAATCGAATAACCTGCCGGGTTGCCGTCTTGGTCCTTAAAGGACATGGGTGGCTCAGACAGACGATAGCCGATTCGGATCTGACCGGACTTCTTAATTTGTTCAAGCGTTCCAATGATTTCTTGAGCCGATAACGGGTTTGCTAAAAAACTCATCAACAAAATGGTTCCCAGTATGCTTCTCATAATGGTTCTCCCCCTTGTGGCAGTGCGAAAGTAGTGTGGTAATGGCTCTAATTGTTTTGGATTTCATTGAACTTTCTTAAAATATTAATGAATCAAAATTGTATCATTCATACGCTAATCTTCGGTTCTTCATGCCGGTCTCAAAAGTCGGAAAATATTTGGCCAATTTTGGCATCTATCTTTAAATGATATTTTGAGGGCCGTGTACTAAATTTAGGATAAACAAATGGTATTTAGGGAAAATATTCTCATAAAAACACATGACAGAAGCGCATTATCCCTATACGCCATATCCGTGACGTGAAACTTAATTTGAAAAGCGTATCGTATGTCTCGATTTTTTAACTAGTTGATACACAGCAGTGCCTCCCCCATTGAACAGGGAGGGTGTGAAATGGAAGGCAGAGAGGAGCATTGCGCTCCTCTCTTGGATTTAAGGGAAATGTTATTTCTCCTTCTTGATTTGAGCAATGTGCTCTTCAACGGCCTTGGCCTCTTCCTTTAAATCGGATAAATGTTGCTCAAGATTAGCGATTCTTTGTTTTTTGGTCATGAAGCGTGGCCGCGATGCCATGGGTTCATCGCACCCGCAGTAACAGGCACTTTGATGCCCCCACCTCTGAAATCCGCGATGCCGTTCGGTGGAACAACACATGCTTTCACCCCCTTTCAACATGAATTGCGTATATGCGCATATACTAATATATAAACGAAAAAAAAACCGTCTATCCTATGCCAAAGTCTTTGCCCAACGTTTCCTGTAGCCCTGCTCTGTATCGCTGAAGTCCCTCCGGATCAAGAGCGTAGTGCATATAGAGTCCGTTACGTTCCCCGCGAACCAGACCCGCCTGTTTTAAGATACGTAAATGTTGCGAGACGGCTGATTGGGTTACGCCCAACTGATGCGCCAAAGCATTGACACACAAGGGACCACCCTTGCAAACCCCTGAACCTTCCTGGCACTCTTTCAAAAGTTTAACCAGCCTCAAACGCGTCGGATCTGATAGCGCCTTGAATATTTCAACTAATTCCTCGATTTCAGCCATAACAGTATATTAGTATATGCTAATAATCTAAAATAAACCCGCCTTTTTAGTTTGTCAAGTGCAAAGAAAACGGCACATTAACAGGTGTGCCGCGTCAAATACTGCGCTCATAAATCGAAAACCGGAGTAACATGCATAATGGTACTCCGGTTTCACTATCATTGATTAACAGGTTTTGCTTAAGTGCCGGGTCACAAACCTAATTTTAGACGGCAGTCTCAGCAAGCTCCTCTTTAGTGAATGTCTTGGGAACCCCTTCATAGGGCGTGCGTTTTTTGGATTTCAGTGTCTTGGGATCACGCATGGTCTTTAAAATATCGATGCTATCCTTCAGGCCTTTGTTAACCCGACACATTTCTAACGCCATCCCAACTACTTGCCCCACCGCCTGAACGAAATTGACATCGTTCAAGGTAAATTCCCAAGGATCGGTGGTGTATACGCGCATGCAACCGGTGATATGTTCCCCAATAACCATCGGAACCGAAAGAATTGAGGAAATCCCCTCCTTTTGAGCGGCTTCCGGGTACTGGATTCGCGGATCATCGGTCACATCATAAATGGCCACCGGTTCACCACTTTCCAGGGAGGATGCAATCGACCGCATGGAATTCACGGGCCCTTTATCCAAATACTCGTCACTTAGACCAAAACTGCTGGCAAGCTTGAGTTCGTCGCTTTTGGGACTGAATAAAAATAAGGCACATCCTTTTACATTGAGCGCATGGGTAACGCCTTCAACGGTTATCAGAACAATTTCCTCGGGGTCTCGTATCATGGAGATGGCTTTGGTGATGCGAATGAGGGATTCATAATTGACGATAGGCTTTTCCATGGCGGTCTCCTTTCTTTTGGGTGTTAATACCAACAGACGACCATTGAACAGACATAGCCAACAAGGCACACAAACTTTGAAATGTGTGATTCGATAAAGATCAATCGAATCAGCGGCTGAAGAAGAAAGCGGTCGAGAAATACAAGCAACAATTGTTTAGGACACTGAGGAACTGAGCAGCAAGCACATGAGGGACAAAAAAACCAGCAATAGGTAGAAGATTGATGAAGAAGTCTATTTTTCGCGCTGGACCAGCAGCCATTGGCGATCCGGATACAGCCATCGGCACTACAGAGAATACCAAGAAAAATTTGTCACATTTTTGTTTGAATTGCAAGAATATTAATGAGTGGGGGCATTGGCGATCGAAATTCTCCTAAAAACCCTTGTCATAGGTTTTAACTGTGAGCTTACCTTAAGTCCCAAAGTTTTGAAAACAGGAATGAGCGAACAAAAGCAGATGAACCAAATATCTTACAGGATTGGTTCCGAAAAAAGAAATCGCTTCGTTGCCGCTGGTAAGTTCCGACGCTGTTATTCAAGTTTTTGAGATGCACAGCCGATATTTAAAGTGGTAAAAAAATAATTGGAATTTTATTAATAAATACCTTTGAACGTCGAACGACCCATACCCACCTATGGAAACCGATCATTATCCCAGCGCATATTATGAGCAACACCAAATGCCGCTTAAGCGCTTGAGCCTGCGTTTTGATAAACCCTACGCGCACCTCGAAGCGCCATTCAAACAGCAGTATATTCGCGCATCCATGAAACATACCCGCGTTTCATTGGTTCTGGGGATCTTGCTGTTTGCCAGTTTTGGTTTACTGGATGGTTATCTCATGCCCCAGCAGAAGCACCTAACCTGGTTTATTCGCTTTGCCATCATGTGTCCGGTAGTGCTGGCGGTAGTCGGACTGACCTATGTCCGCTCGGTTGAGAATTGGTTTCAGCCCCTACTGGCGGCACTGATCGTTTTCTGTGGGGGCGGCATCATTGCCATGATTCTGGTGGCCCCACCACCGGTCAACTATTTCTATTATGCCGGGGTGATCCTGGTCTTCGTATTTGCCTACACCTATATACGCGTCGGCTTTATCTGGGCTTCGGTGGGCTGCTGGATCCTGGTCATTTTGTATGAGATTGTGGCCATCGGTCTCAGCCAGACGCCGATGACGGTATTGGTCAGTAACAACTTTTTCTTCGTCAGCGCCAACATAGTCGGTATGCTGGCCTGTTATGCCATCGAATACAACACCCGCCGCGATTTTTTCCTGGCGCATTTGCTGGCGGCTGAAAAAGAAAAGGTCAGCACCATCAACCGGGAATTGGAGCATCGCGTTGAGGCACGCACCCAGCAGCTCAAGCAAACGAACCGCGATCTAAAGTTGGAAATTAAAGAGCGCCAAAAGCTGTCTGAACAACTCAAACAAGCTGAAAAAATGGAGGCCATCGGTGGTCTGGCCGCCGGCGTGGCCCACGATCTTAATAATATTCTGGGCGGTTTGGTGAGCTTTCCCGAACTGTTATTGATGGACCTGCCCCAAGATAGCCCTTTGCGCGATCCTATCCTGACAATCAAAAAGTCGGGCGATAAAGCGGCGGCCATCGTACAGGATCTGCTTACCATGGCCCGCCGCGGTGTGGACGATAAAACAGTGTTGAATGTCAATACCCTCATACACGATTACCTCGCGTCGCCTGAATGCCGTGTCCTTAGAAAGTATCATCCGCATGTCCACATCGAGACCGAGCTGGCAGATGATATTTTAAATATCATGGCGTCGCCCGTACATCTTTCCAAAGCGGTGATGAATCTGGTGTCCAATGCCGCCGAAGCCATGCTGGTGGATGGAAAAATAACGCTATCCACAGCCAATTGCTATGTGGATCACCCGATTCAAGGTTTTGAAACGGTGGCCGAAGGCGAATATGTGTTGCTAACGGTTAAAGATACGGGCGTTGGGATTGGCGCAGAGGATCTCAGACACATTTTCGAGCCTTTTTTTACTAAAAAACGTCTGGGCCGCAGCGGTACGGGATTAGGGATGTCAGTAGTTTGGGCGACAATTAAAGACTTAGAAGGATTTATCGATATCCATAGCACTGAGGGTCAGGGAACATGCTTTGATGTGTATATACCGATCACGCGCGAGCAGATGCCCGAGGCCACCCAACGTATTTCCATCGATGATTATTGCGGCAGTGAACGGGTCCTGGTCGTGGATGACGTGGTCGAGCAACGCAAGATCGCTAAAAGGATGCTGGGTAAGCTGGGCTATGAGGTGATCACCGTCTCTTCGGGAGAAGAGGCGCTCGAATATTTGCAAGATACAAGCGTTGATATCTTAATATTGGATATGATTATGGACCCAGGTATCGACGGCTGTGAAACCTACCACCGCATTATCCAACGCTATCCTGGTCAGAAGGCAATAGTGACCAGCGGCTTTTCCGAATCGGAGCGTGTGCGTGAGATTCAGCGCCTGGGCGCCGGTGCCTACGTCAAAAAACCCTACACCCTTGAAAAAATTGCTATGGCCGTCCGCGCGGAATTGGACCAGCTCATCAACTGAGGATTGGGACTCCGCCAAATTAGGCAAAAAACTGTTTTAAGCTCTCAATCACTTTCACAATGTCCTGCTCGGTAACATCCAGATGGGTGACCAGACGGATAAAATTTCCGCTGTTAATGAGAATGCCGTTTTGTTTGAGAAAGACCTGCAATCGCACCGAGCGTTGGGCATCCATGGTGATAAACACCATGTTGGTTTGGGCCGAAGACGGATCCAGCGTTATTTCTTCAATCGTTTGCAATCCATCGGCGAGCAAAGCAGCATTAGCATGATCTTGGGACAAACGATCGACATTTGCGGTCAGCGTCATAATGCCTGCAGCCGCCAAGATACCAGCTTGACGCATACCACCGCCAAGCACCTTACGCCAGCGGCGCGCTTCCTTAACAGTTTCTTCGGGTCCACATAACAAAGAGCCCACCGGTGCCCCCAGCCCCTTGGAAAGGCAAATCGATACCGTATCAAAATAGCCGGCGATGTCGGCGGCAGATATATCTAATTTAACCGCTGCATTGAAAAGACGGGCGCCATCCAGGTGTCGCTTGAGTTGGTGTTTGATTGCAAATGCACTAGCCTTTGCCAGGTAATCCATGGGCAGCACTTTGCCCCAGTGGGTATTTTCCAAACATAACAATCGCGTACGGGCAAAATGATAATCGTCAGGTTTAATCGCTTCTTCAACCTTATTCAGATCAAGGGTCCCATCCGGTTCAAATTCAAGCGGTTGGGGCTGAATACTTCCCAGCACAGCCGCGCCACCGCCTTCATACTTATAGGTGTG
>JASJAZ010000075.1 GCA_030066785.1 Desulfobacterales bacterium
CCGTATTTTAATTCCGCCCGTTCTGCGGCAGTATGCGGCCTTGACCAAAGAGGTCGTTTTAGTGGGTGTTTTGGATCATTTCGAAATTTGGTCCCGCGCAAAATGGGACACGGAAAACGACGCCATGGAAGACGATATGCAGAAAGAGGAGGTCAGAAACGCAATTGCAAAATTAGGGCTCTAATCGATGGCGTATCAGCATACACCTGTCATGCTATCGGAAGTGATGCAGCACCTTGATTGCAAACCCGGCAATGTTTACGTCGACGGTACGCTGGGCGGTGGAGGCCATGCCCAATGTATTTTGCAACAAATACTTCCAGGCGGCATGCTAATCGGAATCGATCAGGATCACGATGCCATCGCCAACGGATTAGAGCTCTTTAGAGCACATTCGGCCAACATCCGGCTGTTCCATGACAATTTTGTCAGCTTGCCGACGATATTGCAGCAATTAGAGATTACCACGGTGGACGGCATCCTGCTAGATCTTGGGATCTCGTCTCATCAGTTAGCATCCAGCGGCCGGGGCTTTAGTTTCAACAAAGACGAGCCCCTTGATATGCGAATGAATACCGATTCCCGGACAACTGCAGCCGACATTGTCAATAGTTTGGACGCCGCTAAGTTGGCAATTTTGTTTCGCGAGTACGGCGAGGAGCGCTGGGCCAAGCGAATTGCTCAGCGACTGGTTCAAGTTCGTCGCCAAACCTCGATTCTCACCAGCCGGCAATTAGCCGACATTGTGGTGGCGGCAATTCCTAAAAAATCGGTGGTTCGCCAGAAAATCCACCCAGCTACCCGAGTTTTTATGGCCCTTCGAATTGCCGTCAATCACGAGCTTGAACGTTTAGAAGAATTTTTAGAGTCGGCCGCGGCTTACTTGAATCCAGGAGGCCGACTTTGTATTTTATCATTTCATTCACTTGAGGATCGCATCGTAAAGCAAACTTTCAGAATGTTGGCACAAGGTTGTCATTGCCCGCCGGCTATGCCGCAGTGCGCATGCGGCCGTCAGCCGGTTATTCGTAATTTGACGCGCAAGGCGATTCGGCCATCAGCTGAAGAGGTGCGGACGAATCCGCGGGCGCGCAGTACGCGCTTGCGCGCTGCAGAAAAACGTTAACTTAAAACCGTATGAATGAGGCCGTATGCCGTCAAGCAGAACTCGACACCGTCAATCGTTAAGATTACTGACGCGCATCTGGGTCATATTGCTGACAATCTTTATTGGCGAACTTTTATTTTACACCTGGTGTCGGGTTCAGTGCACGCGCATCGGATATGAAATATCTCAAATAACCGGATATCAGAAACGTATCGTAGCGTTGCAAAACAGTCTGAAGATAGAGGTTGCCCATTTAAAAGCACCTGATCGGATCGCACACATTGCCAAGCATCAATTGGGTTTGGCCCTGCCACGGCCCGACCAAGTGGTGAGTGTACCATGAAATCAAAACAACGTGATTATATAGGCTTACGCCTTGTATTGGTCGGCATAGGTTTCACCGTGGCCATCAGTGCCATCGGTGCCCGCGCGGTTTATCTCCAAGTGTTCCAGCATCCATGGTTGAGTGCCAAGGCGGCCAACCAATATGAACGTTCATTTAGAGCCGTTGGCGCGCGAGGCAAAATATTTGATCGTGATTTGCGTGAGTTGGCCATCAGCGTAGATGCAACCTCGGTGGCGGCTTACCCCCGGCGTGTCAAAAATACTGATCAGGCCGCAATCAAACTAGGCAACGCCTTGAGCGTAAGCCATCGTCGCTTGAAAAAGAAATTAAATTCTAAAAAGTCCTTTGTATGGATTAAACGCCAGGTAACACCCAAAGAAGCTGCTAACGTACAGAAACTCAATTTGGAAGGGATTGATTTCAGAATCGAACATAAGCGTTATTATCCAAATAAAAATCTGGGTGCTCAACTGATCGGTTTTGCCGGCATTGATGGACGCGGGTTGGAAGGCATCGAATTTTCTTATGACCAATTTCTAAAAGGTGGCCGGGAGCATCGCACCGTTTTAAAAGATGCTCTGGGACGCAGTTTTGAAAGTCCCACACAAATCGCAGATATCCAAAGTGGCTATAATCTCATCTTAACCCTTGATCGAACGATCCAATATATAACCGAAAAAACCCTGGCAGAAACCGTCAAAGAGTTTGGTGCCAAATCGGGCATGGCCATCGTGATGGTGCCGCAAACAGGCGCTGTCTTGGCAATGGCCGATTATCCGTTTTTTAATCCAAATTCTTTTCATGATTTTAATCGGTTTCATTGGCGCAACCGTGCCATAACCGACCCTTTCGAGCCGGGCTCAACCTTGAAAATTTTCAGTGTGGCAGCTGCCATCGAGTCCGCCGGCTGCACCCCAAATACCATCTTTTTTTGCGAAAACGGTTCTTACCCGATCGGCCCCAATGTGGTCCATGACGTTAAATCTCACGGTTGGATGTCACTGCATCACATTCTTAAGTACTCCAGTAATATCGGTACCGCCAAGATCAGTGAAAAGTTGGGCCCCAAGCGTCTATATGAGACCCTGCAAGGCTTCGGGTTCGGACAGAAAACCGGCTTTGACTGTCCCGGCGAAACCGCCGGAGCGCTGCGGCCGTATCGCAAATGGTATCGGATTGACACCGCCTCGGTTGCTTTCGGACAAGGCTTATCGGTTTCGGCCCTCCAACTCATTACGGCCACCAGTGCCATCGCCAACGGTGGCATTCTAATGCGGCCCTACGTTGTGGAGGCCATTACAGATCAAAACGGCAAACTCATCAGAACCTTTGGTCCCCAACAAGTACGGCGGGCCGTCTCGGCTCGTACGGCCGAATCGGTGAAATGGATGATGCAGACCGTCACCCAAGAAGGCGGAACCGGGGTGTTGGCAGCCGTTGATGGCTACAGCGTTTGCGGCAAAACCGGTACGGCCCAAAAAACTGATGAAAGCGGCACCTATGCCAAGGACAAATATATCTCTTCATTTGTAGGTTTTGCACCGGCTGACAATCCGGCGATTGCAGTGCTGATTGTGATTAATGAACCTGATCATTATTATTATGGGGGAACGGTGGCGGCTCCGGCTTTTCGCAAAATTACCCATGCTACATTGAACCATCTAAACATCCCCCCCAAAGGAACTGCCGACCACCTAACCGTCTCAATTATCAGCGAGGCCACGGGGTGAAGCTCTCACAGTTAATCAAAGGTTTACACTTAAAGCCTTTCGGCCATTCCTCTGGCGCCGATCCGGATATCCAGTCCGTTCATTACAACTCCAGGGAGGTGCGGCCTAACAGCCTGTTTGTGGCCATTCCAGGGTTCAAAGTGGATGGTCATAATTTTATTGAAGATGCGGTTGCCCGGGGGGCCGTAGCAGTAGCCACCGAACAGCCGGTAAATACCTCGGTCGAAGTCGTTCAAATTGCAAGTGCCCGCGAAAGTCTGCCGATCATTGCATCCCGGTTTTTTAACCATCCTTCGCGTAAGCTTCAGGTTGTGGGGATTACCGGTACCAATGGAAAGACCACAACGGCCTACCTGATTGAAAGCATTTTTCAACAAGCCGGTTTTAACACCGGCGTCATCGGCACGATTAATTACCGGTTCGCCGGAAGAAATTATGAGAATCCGGTCACCACACCGGAATCGCTGGATCTACAAAAAATACTAGACCGCATGGTGCAAGATGGCGTCACGCATGCAATTATGGAAGTTTCTTCACATGCCGTCGATCTATTCCGCATCAAAGCATGCCAGTTTAATGTCGGCGTGTTTACCAATTTCAGCCAAGACCATCTTGATTACCACAAAAATATGAATGCTTACTGGGCCTGTAAAAAAGCCTTTTTTACAGATTACTTAGGCACCGGTTTCAGTCAAGACCAGGCTACCGCTATCCTTAACATTAATGATGCCAAAGGCCGCGAATTAGCCGCCGCCCTGCCCTATCAATGCGTTACGGTTGGCCATCAACCAGATGCTGCATTACAGCCCCAAGATATTCAGCAGGGACCCCATGGAATTCGAGGCCGGCTGACAACCTCTGTGGAGGCAGTAACATTTGCCTCAACCTTAAGCGGGGCCCATAATCTGGAAAATATTCTCTGCGCCGCTGGTGTCGGCACAGCTTACGGGCTTGCGCCCGAAACTATCGCGAAGGGAATTGCAAACCTTGATCGCGTTCCGGGACGCTTGGAAAAAATTCCGGATCCCGGTGGGCGCTTTATATATGTCGATTATGCCCATACACCGGATGCGCTTAAAAACGTGCTTCAGGCTTTGCGGGCAATGAGTTCCAAACGGACTGTGTGTGTGTTTGGTTGCGGCGGCGATCGGGATCCAGACAAACGTCCCCAGATGGGAGCCGTGGCTGCTAAACTTTGTGATTTAGCCATCATTACTTCAGATAACCCTCGCACAGAGAAACCTTTAGGCATTATCAGCCAAATTAAACAAGGCCTGCAGGCACAAAATGCTTATGAGTATCAAGCCGCGGAACTGATCCACGGTTTTAAAAGATCCGGGTATACCGTTGAACCGGATCGCCGCCGTGCCATTCATTTGGCCATTGATGTGGCTGAAGCCGGGGATACTGTTTTGATCGCCGGTAAAGGCCATGAAACCTATCAAATACTCGGTTTGCGTACGATCGCGTTTGACGATTGTCAAGAGGTCCGAAAAGCCCTTATGGCAAAAAAACAGGAATCGACGAGGCCATTGCCCGATGTCAGCAGCGGAGGATCATAAATGACAGTTGCCGCACCTTGGCGTGCTGTGCAGATAGCCGAAGCAACCGCCGGAAGACTGGTCGCAGGAAAGCCAGAGCAGCGCTTTAACGGTATCGCCATTGATTCACGCACCATTAAAGCCGATGACATCTTTGTCGCCATCCGTGGCGAGACACATGACGGACATACGTTTATTGCCGATATCATCAGCCGGGGCATCAAAGGCGCAGTGGTGTCACAGCTGCTGTTAAAAAAGCTGCCGGTAGACCAGTGGCAGGCTTCCGGAATTGTCTGCATAGCAGTGGATGAAACCACGGCCGCACTTGGCAAGCTTGCCGCTTATCATCGACGGCGTGCGCACGCCTCGGTGGTGGCCATAACCGGCTCCAACGGCAAAACCACTACTCGCAAAATGACCGCTGCGGTGCTTGCGAGCAAATTCAAGACCCTGGCCACTAAAGGTAATTTAAACAATGAAATTGGTATGCCGTTAACCCTTTTGAATTTGAAGCCTGAGCATCAGTGGTCCGTTGTGGAATTAGGCATGAACCACCCGGGTGAGATTGCACGCTTGACCGCAATTTGTCAGCCCGATATCGGCGTTATTACCAACATCGGGCCAGCCCACCTCGAGGGCGTCGGGTCCATCGAAGGGGTTCGTGACGCTAAAGGCGAGTTACTTGAGGTCATGTCCAGCAAAGCCACCGCCGTATTAAATGCCGACAATCCGTACAGCGTGCAACTTGCTGAGGGTTGCCGCCAACCCACCGTTCGCTTTGGCCAAACCAAAGATGCCCAAGTCCGGGCCGAATCAATTGACATGCAACTAGAGCAAACCGAATTTCAATTGGTACTGCCCAGTGCAACATTCAAGTTGTGTTTAAAAACACCGGGCATTTTCATGGTGCAAAATGCACTGGCCGCTGCTGCCGTAGGTTTTCTGGCCGGCCTGACGGCCGACAATATCAAGGCCGGGCTGGAAAGCTTTCAACCGGTTCATGGACGTCTTAATTTTCATAAACTAGCCAACGACCTTACACTGATTGATGATTCCTATAACGCCAATCCAGAATCCGTGCAGGGGGCCATACAAACACTGGTGGCCCTAAAACAGAGGCATCGGGGGATCTGTGTGTTGGGTGACATGTTGGAGTTGGGCGCGCATGCTGATTACTTACATCGTCATATTGGTTCAACGGTAGCCCAACAATCAATTGATCGGCTGTATGTCACCGGTAACTTTGCCGATGCGATGGCCGCCGGCGCCCGGGAGGGGGGCATGGCGGCAAACAGCATAATTGTTGGTAGCAAATCAGAGCTAGTGAATGCATTGGTCAGCGAGTTGCAATCCCATGATTGGATCCTGGTTAAAGGTTCGCGCGGCATGCGCATGGAGACAATTGTGGAAGAGATCATCAATTGGTTAGAACCGTCAAACAAACCTAGCGCACCCTAAACGAATCGTATATAAAATGCTGTATCACTTACTATATCCGTTGCACACACAAATATCGGCTTTCAATGTATTTCGATATATTACGTTTCGCTCCATTTATGCCGGTCTAACGGCCTTGCTGATCTGCTTTTTTATTGGCCCCTGGGTCATCCGCAAATTGCAGGCGTTACAAATTGGCCAATACATCCAGCAAGACGGGCCGCAAACCCACCATGATAAAGCCGGCACACCGACAATGGGTGGGACGCTCGTCATCTCCTCAGTTGTTATCTCAACCCTGTTATGGACGGATTTAACCAATTTCTATGTCTGGATCACTCTGTTGGCGACCGTCGGTTTCAGTATCATTGGTTTTATCGATGACTATCTCATGCTCATTAAAAAGCGCAACAAGGGCTTGACGGCCAGGGGTAAATTTGCCAGTCAAGCGCTGCTGGCCCTTTTAATCGGCTTTCTACTGTACATATTTCCCAATTTTGACACACACCTAACCATACCGCTGCTCAAAAACGTATCGCCGGATTTGGGGTGGGGTTATATTCTGTTTGCAGCCGTGGTGATTGTCGGCACATCCAATGCCGTCAATTTAACCGACGGCCTGGATGGCCTCGCCATCGGGCCCATGATTATCGCTGCAGTCACCTACATGGTTTTTGCCTATGTAACCGGTCATTTTAAAATCGCGGAATACCTGCAACTCAGTTTTGTGGCCGGCAGCGGTGAGATTACCATTTTCTGCGGGGCTTTGGCAGGCGCCGGTCTTGGGTTTTTATGGTTCAATACCTACCCGGCGCAAGTTTTCATGGGCGATGTCGGTTCATTGTCATTGGGCGCCGCTTTGGGCTCCGTGGCAGTTATTACCAAACAGGAAATTCTGCTGGTGCTGGTGGGTGGTCTGTTCGTCCTGGAGGCGCTCTCGGTTATTTTTCAAGTGGGCTATTTTAAAATGACCAAGGGCCGGCGGATTTTTCGCATGGCGCCGTTACATCATCATTTTGAATTAAAAGGCTGGCCGGAACCAAAGGTCATTGTCCGCTTTTGGATTATTTCCATCATGCTGGCCTTAATATCACTCAGCACGCTGAAGCTAAGATAATTGACTTACAACAGGCCCCATATAGACCAACAACGTATGCAAATGGCATCGCTGGAGCTTGCAAATAAGAAAGTAGTCGTGATCGGAATGGGTAAAACCGGAATCGCCACAGCTGCATTTTTGAAGCGCCGGCAGGCGCGTGTGATGGTCACCGACACAGCTGACGAAAAAGATTTAACAGTCGCCGCCGCTAAATTAAAATCCCTGGGTGCAACGATGGCGTTCGGAAGCCACCAATCGCAGACATTTGATACCGCTGATCTGATCATTCTCAGCCCCGGCGTGCCCCATACGCTGCCAGAATTAGAGCGTGCGCGTGCGCGTGGTGTGCCGGTCATGGGTGAAATTGAGCTTGCCTCCCGTTTTATCCAAGAACCGATTGTGGCTATTACCGGCACCAACGGCAAAACCACCGTAACCGAATTAACGGGCGCAATGCTTAAAGGTAGCGGCCTGTCAACGTTTGTCGGTGGCAATATTGGAACGCCACTGATTGAGTATGTTGATCGACCGACCAAGGCGCACGCAATCGTAATCGAAGTCAGCAGCTTTCAATTGGACACGATTGAAACCTTTAGGCCCCATGTGGCCGTAGTTCTCAACATCACAGCGGACCATTTAGACCGCTATCCAAATGAAACCGCCTATGCGCAATCAAAGGCCAGAATTTTTATGAACCAGCGATCAGATGACATCGCCGTCCTAAACAACCGTGATCCGATGGTTCATTCCATTAGCAGGACTATCCAGGCCCAGAAATTCTATTTTGAATCGGACAACCATGAGAATTTACCGGTTGCCCACAACCGCCTGGCAGTTGCGTGGCCGGCTGGGCAACAAACCGTTTTTGATCTGAGCGATTTCAAACTGCAAGGCCGCCACAATCGCGAAAACGCAGCTGCTGCCTCGCTGGCAGCGCTGGCAGTCGGCGGTCAAGCACTGGGCATACAACAGGTTCTAAACAAATTTAGGGGCCTGCCGCACCGTTTGGAACACATCGCCACAGTCAATGATGTCGGCTATTTTAATGACTCTAAGGCGACCAACGTGGGCGCTGTTATCCGTGCGCTGGAAAACTTTACACAACCCGTCATTTTGATTCTGGGCGGACGCAACAAAGGTATTGTTTTTGATGATCTAACGAAACCGGTCTGTCGAAATACTAAAAAGATTATCGCCATCGGCGAGGCCCGGAAAGAGATCCAAAGCGTTTTGGAACCAGTTATTGCCGTTGAGGCCGCCTCCTCCATGGTTGATGCCGTGCAGCGTGCTCAAAGAGCTTCGGAACCAGGAGACATCGTCCTGCTTTCACCGGCCTGTGCCAGTTTTGATATGTATGCCAGCTATGCCCAGCGCGGAGAAGACTTTCGCCGCGCGGTGGAAAAATTAGAAAAAGATGCAACATGACTCGCAGTAGTGCCGACATAAAGTATTTGGCCTATGATATCGCCCTTTTTTTCCCGGTATTTCTACTGGTGGGAATTGGAATCGTAATGGTGTATAGCGCTAGCTCAACGCTTGCCTTGCAACGTTTTGGCAGCGATTACTTCTTTTTAAAAAAACAAATTATGTTTGCCGCAGCAGGCTTGGTCGCCCTTATGATTTGCCGGTACTTGCCGTATCACTGGTATCGGAATATCGCCTATCCGCTGGTTTTTACGGCAATTGCCCTTTTGATTATTTTACTGACAACCGGATACGGGTATTCAGCCGGCGGTTCAACGCGGTGGTTGCGAATCAAAAGCTTTAATTTCCAACCATCAGAAGTGGCACGCTTTGCGCTCATTATCTATTTGGCTTATTCCATGAGCAAAAAACATGAAAAAATAAAGGAATTCAGCATCGGGTTTCTGCCACATGTGCTGGTGTTTACGGTTTTAGCGGTACTGATTTTTTTGCAACCTGATTTTGGTTCGGTGGTTATTCTGGGAACGATTACATGGGTCATGATGTTTATCGGGGGAGTTCGAATGATGCATCTAATGACCGGTTTACTGGTGCTCGTCCCTTCGATTCTAGTGATGCTGTATACTGCACCCTATCGAATTAGACGCCTGCTTAGTTTCATGGATCCCTGGCAATATCCATCCGACGAAGGTTATCAAATTATTCATTCGTTGATGGCCTTTGGCACCGGGGGTATCTGGGGTACCGGCATCGGCAAAGGCTATCAAAAATTATTCTATCTCCCGGAGCCGCACACCGATTTCATTTTTTCGGTCATCGGTGAAGAACTTGGCTTGATCGGTGTCTTGGCCATTTTACTGTTATATCTGATTATCCTATGGCGTGGTGTCATTATCGCTAGAAATACCGATGATTTGTTCGGCCAATATATGGCCGTCGGCCTTGTAACGGCTTTGGGACTGCAAGTGTGCATTAATATGGGCGTTACCTTAGGACTGCTCCCCACCAAGGGTTTAACGCTGCCGTTTCTCAGCTATGGGGGCACATCCTTGTTATTGAACATGGCGGCAATCGGCATATTGATGAATATCGGCGCCAAGAGGTTTTAACCGAATATGAAGGCTCATACACTGCCATTCGTGCCGATGTGCGCCGAAGACACCAAAGAAAAGGGACGCGACCAACAGTTGGACAGGCCCGATACTGAACTAGCAAAAGCGGCAATGTGGCCGCGCCTGCGGGTAGTGTTTGCTGGCGGCGGCACCGGGGGGCATCTGTTTCCGGGGATTGCCATGGCTGAAGCATTTGTGGCCCGCAATCCGCTTAATGGCATTCTGTTCATCAGCACTGGCCGCGCACTGGAAAAAAAGGCGTTATCTTCGGCAGGGTTTGAACTGCGCTGCATTGCCGCAGAAGGTATAAAGGGCCGTCGCATCTGGAACAAAGCGATGGCATTGATCAAAATTCCCTGGGGCGTATGCCAATCTGTCCGGATGCTGAAAGATTTTGGCGTCGATCTGGTAATTGGGTTAGGAAGCTATTCGGCCGGTCCGGTAGTCATGGCCGCTAAAATCGTCGGGTGTCCGATTGTTTTGCACGAACAAAATATATTGCCAGGCATTACCAATCGGTATCTGGCACGCTTGGCAGATCAGATTCACGTATCGTTTGCCGAAACCCGGGGTTTCGTGTCACCGGAAAAAATCCGGGTGACGGGCAATCCTCTGCGCGCTGATATTCAACGCCTGGCTTCGAAGTTTCCCGGAGCAACCGATTCCCGGCAAGCATTTACCGTCTTGGTAATCGGCGGTAGCCAAGGGGCGCATGCCATTAACATGGCGGTCATTGATGCGTTAGCGCATTTAGAGGCTGAAACAGATCTGGCATTTATCCATCAAACAGGGGAGCAAGATTGGCAAACGGTCAACACCGCCTATAAAGCGCACGGATTACGGGCAACAATTAAGCCTTTCTTTAATGATATGGCCTTTCAATATCAAAAGGCCGATTTAATCATTTGCCGTGCTGGTGCCACCACTGTGGCTGAAATTACCGCAATCGGTAAAGCGGCCTTATTCATTCCGTTTCCCTTTGCCGCTGACAATCATCAGGAATTAAATGCAAAAACGCTGCTGGATTTTGATGCCGCCGAAATGATGCGACAAGCCGATCTTGATGGTGCTGGCCTGGCTCAAAAAATTCTGTACTACGCGTCGAATCTTCAAGCGCTAAACCAACTGGCCCTCAATGCTAAACAGCTAGGGCGTCCGGATGCCGCCGAAGATATTGTAACGGCTTGTTATGAGATGCACGCTAACCGATTAAAAACCAAGAAACAAACACACATGGTGAATACGAATGTATCGTAAAAAATACCATGTCCACTTTGTGGGCATCGGTGGAATCGGAATGAGTGGCATTGCTGAGCTGCTGTTGAACCTTGGATACACCGTAACAGGATGCGATCTGAAATTATCAGATATTACCGAACGATTGCAGCGTTTGGGCGGCACTGTGTTTGAAGGCCACGCTCAGGAACAAATTAAAGGGGCTGACGTTGTGGTTATCTCATCAGCGATCGGACCAGAAAATCCGGAAGTTATGGCGGCCCGTGACGCGTCAATACCGGTTATTCCCAGAGCTGAAATGCTGGCCGAACTCATGCGGTTAAAGTACAGCGTAGCGGTAGCCGGTGCGCACGGTAAAACATCTACCACTTCGATTATTGCCTCTGTGCTGGACCGCGGCGAATTGGACCCCACCGTCGTCATCGGTGGCAAATTGCGAAGTATCGGCTCTAATGCCGTGTTGGGGCAGGGCGATTTTATTGTGGCCGAAGCCGACGAAAGTGACGGTTCCTTTTTAAAAATGACACCTACCATTGCCGTCGTGACCAACATTGACCAGGAGCATTTGGATTATTACCGCGATTTAGATGACATCAAAGAGGCCTTTATCGCTTTTACGGATAAGGTGCCTTTTTACGGTTTGGCAGTTCTATGCCTGGATAATGAGGCTGTCCAGGACATTATTCCGCAAATCAAAAAACGTTTCACCACCTATGGAATGAGTGAACAAGCAGATTACCAAGCCCGGGATGTCGTTACCGAAGGTCTTCAAAGCCGTTTTACTGTTTATCATATGGGTCAGCGCCTGGGTGACATTCACCTCAATTTGCCGGGTGCGCACAATGTGCTCAATGCTTTAGCCAGTATTGCCGTGGGCGTGGAGTTAAGTGTTGAATTTGAAGTGATCAAAGCAGCGCTCGAAACGGTTGAAGGTGTGCAGCGGCGCATGGAGATAAAGGGTGAACAATCCGGTATCACCGTTGTTGACGATTACGGGCACCATCCCACTGAAATTAAAACGACTTTAGCAGCCGTAAAAACTAGCTGGCCGGATCGTCGTAAAGTCGTCATTTTTCAACCCCACCGTTACAGCCGCACCCAGGCACTTTTTGATGAATTTACACGGGCGTTTTACCAATCCGATATTTTAGCCATATTGCCCATTTATGCTGCCAGTGAAATGCCGATCGAAGGGGTGAACAGTCTCAATCTCTGTGAAGCGATTCGTGCCCACGGACACAAAGATGTCTTGTATTTTGATTCAAAATCGAAAGCGGTGGATGGCTTGATCGATATTTTAAAATCCGGCGATGTCTTGCTGACTCTGGGAGCCGGTGATGTTTGGAAAACAGGCGAAAAAGTGCTGCATGCCATATCGGCAACTAAATAAGGTTGAGTCTTCAAAGCAGGCAAGTCGACGGTTGCGCGTCGTGGATGGCAACTTGGATTCTAATAGGCTAACACGGATGGATCACAACACCAAAAAGTGGCTCGAGAAAATCGCTCCGACCGATATTCGATTTAACGAACCAATGTCGAAGCACACTTCTTTCCGGATTGGTGGCCCCGCTGAAGCCTTTGTAACACCACGTAATGTATCGACTCTAAGAACATTAATCCAAGGGTGTCGGCAGCGTCAAATTCCTTGGTTGATTGTCGGCAGCGGTACCAATTTATTGGTTAAAGATGCCGGTATCAGTGGTTTGGTAATTTGCCTAGCGGGGTGTCTGAATCAAATTGAGCAGATTGGAGTCAATGGCCATCAGGTCCTGGTCACGGCAATGGCTGGTGTTCAGACCAAAACGCTATGTGCATATGCGATTGCCAACGGTTTAAAAGGCATGAACTTCGCTTTGGGCATATACGGTACCATTGGTGGCGCGACGATGATGAATGCCGGCACCCGGCATGGTTGCGTGGCTGATGTGCTCGATTCTATTCAGCTGCTAACACCAGCCGATGAAATCGTCCAGTTCAACCGCGATCAGCTGCGATTCGGCTATCGTAAATTGTTCTGGCCCCAGGCACGGGGTGATCAGGCAGAGGCGCCCCCGGTCATTTTGGCATCCACGTTTCGGTTTGACATCGATGATACGAAAACCTTGCGGAAGCAAGCACGTGCAATCATTAAGGCTCGCAAACGGACCCAGCCATTGGGCATGCCCAGTGCCGGCTGTATTTTCAAAAATCCGGTGGACGGCCCATCGGCGGGTGAACTCATTGATCGCGCCGGATTAAAAGGTAAACGGATCGGTGGGGCCGAAATATCAACCAAGCATGCCAATTTCATCGTAAATCGTCATAACGCGGCGGCGGCCGATATTCTTGAATTGATCAAGCTAGTACAACAAACATTAAAATCAAAAAACGGTATCGAACTAGAACCAGAGGTAAAAATTGTTGGGACGTAAACGTACTCGCAAAAATCAGTTAAAAAAACGTAAGGCACCAAAAGTGCCGGCCTACCGGCAGGCCCTGAAAACAGCACTGGCGACCATAGTCGGTATGTTAGCTACAGTGGCTATGAGTATCCTTTTTATATCTTGCTACCAATTGATTACCCAATCGGACTACTTTCATGCCAAAGCGGTTTATTTGCAAGGAAATAAACGACTCACCAAACAGGCGGTGCTTCACCAAGCCCAAATTTCAGAAAATGCCAATACATTGGCAGTGAATTTGGCACTGGTCCGCAAACACCTGCTAGCGCATCCATGGATTGCCGAAGCCGAAGTTCAACGTGAGTTGCCCGATACAATCCATATACGTATTCGGGAGCACAAGGCCGTTGCGGTAATTAAAATGGAACGCACATTTTTGCTGAATGCCAGTGGTCACATTTTTAAAGAAGCTGGCACCTATGATGCCAATGGTCTACCGGTGATTGAAGGACTGCGCTATACCGATCTCAATCCGGCTGGCCAGCCGCAAAGTATTGCCCTCAAGGCGGTTACCGAAATTTTGCGGTTAGGCCACTCACCTGCCAGTGTGCTGCCAAATGCTTCGATTCGTAGAATCAAAGTAGACCCCCAGATCGGCATTGCCCTAACGGCATTCAAAGCACCGAAAATGATTCAACTCGGTTTCAGTGATTATCAAGGCAAATATAAACGGCTGCACAAAGCACTACGGTTGCTAAAGCGTCGGCAGCTCTCAAAGAAATTTCAAACCATCGATGTTTCCCATCCGGATCGCACAGTGCTGATACCCGCTGAGGTGATCGGGGCCAATGGGAAAGTCAAGGAGGTTTAAGGTGCAGGGACAAGGTGACATTGTTGTCGGACTCGATATTGGGACTACTAAAATCTGTGCCGTGGTAGGTGAAATTGCCGGCAATGATATCAATATCATCGGCATTGGTACACATCCATCCATCGGGCTGCGCAAAGGCGTAGTTGTCAACATTGAGTCGACCGTGGAATCAATCAAAAAAGCAGTGGAAGAAGCCGAATTGATGGCCGGCTGTGAAATCTCATCTGTATATGCCGGAATCGCGGGTGGTCATATTACCGGTTTTAACAGTCGCGGCATTGTGGCGATTAAAGGTCAAGAAATTACCCAAAGCGATGTGGACCGGGTGATCGACGCCGCACGCGCGGTGGCCATTCCAATGGATCGCGAAGTCATCCACGTGCTTCCCCAGGAATATATTGTTGATGACCAGCCGGGGATCCAAAATCCCATTGGAATGGCAGGCGTTCGCCTGGAAGCCAAAATTCATATCGTCACCGGAGCGGTTACCTCGGCCCACAATATCGTAAAATGTGCTAATCGCGCCGGACTGGATGTTGGCGATATCGTTTTGGAATCACTGGCTTCAGGCGAAGCCGTATTGACCACCGAAGAAAAAGAATTAGGAACAGCCCTGCTGGATCTGGGCGGCGGTACCACGGATCTGGCCGTATTTTCCAACAATAATATTAAGCACACTTTTGTTCTGGCTCTGGGAGGCAATAACTTAACCAATGATATTGCCGTGGGACTACGTGCACCAATCGCTGAAGCTGAAAAAATAAAAACCAAATACGGTACCTGCCTTTCCAGTCGTGTCAGTGGAGACGAAACCATCGAAGTTCCAGGAATGGGGGGGCGTGATCCCCGCAAATTACCCCGCCAGATTCTGGGAGAAATCCTGGAACCTCGCATGGAAGAAATATTCGCATTAATCAAACGGGAAGTCTATCGGGCCAGTATGGAAAACGTGATTGCATCCGGCATTGTTGTAACCGGCGGGTCTTCGCTTCTCGATGGCGTTACCGAAATAGCGGAATCCGTGTTTAAACTTCCCAGTCGACTGGGCAAGCCCCGGGGTATCAGTGGTTTGGTCGATGTCGTTAACAACCCCATGTATGCCACTGGTGTTGGCTTGGTCATTTATGGGGCTGGTCACCGGGATTCAAAGAAATTTCGCATTCGGGATGGTAATATTTTCAACCGTGTTATGAACCAAATGAAAAAATGGTTTCAAGATGTCGTCTAATAAAATGTTGAACCTCAATCAGCAACAATTGTTGTTAAAACTGGAGAATCATCCAAAAACCAAGTCAGGGGGAGAAGCTATGTTTACGTATGTTGACAATGAGAAATCGGCTAAAATTAAAGTTATTGGCGTGGGCGGCGCCGGCGGCAATGCCGTTAACAATATGATTGACTCCAAGTTGCAGGGAGTCAAGTTTATTGCCGCCAATACCGATGCCCAGGCCCTCGATGTTTCCAAGGCACCGGTTAAAATCCAAATTGGTGAGAAATTGACCGAAGGGCTCGGCGCTGGGGCTAATCCCCAAGTTGGCCGCGATGCCGCGTTGGAAAATGCAGAGGCGATCCGCAGTGCTTTAGAGGGCAGCCATATGGTATTTATTACCGCCGGGTTTGGCGGCGGCACCGGTACCGGTGCGGCACCCGTTATTGCCGATATTTGCAAGGATATCGGTGCATTAACCGTAGCGGTTGTCTCTAAACCTTTTTCATTTGAGGGCCGTAAACGCATGCAGCAAGCTGAAGATGGGATCGAAGCCCTGAAAAAAATGGCCGATACGGTCATCACAATTCCCAATGACCGCCTTCGGGGGTTGGCCGCTAAAAATGCTAAAATGGTTGAGATGTTTCGAAAAGCGGACGAAATTTTGCTGCATTCGGTGAAAGGCATTACCGATCTGATCATGATGCCGGGCCTGGTGAATCTCGATTTTGCCGATGTCCGCACCGTTATGTCAAAAGCCGGCATGGCCATTATGGGTATCGGTGTGGCCACCGGCGAAAACCGTGCGATAGAAGCCGCCGAGCGTGCCATATCGCATCCGCTGTTGGAAGATATATCCATCTCGGGTGCCACGGGGGTCTTGATTAATATCACCTGCAATAGTGATATGACCATGGAAGAAATGACGGAAGCCTCCGACCGGATTTATGAGGAGGTTGGTGAAAACGCTGAAATCATTTGGGGTACCGTTATCGAGGACAACATTGGTGATGAGATGCGCGTCACTGTTATTGCTACCGGAATTGGCGCCGATCATCCCGTAGAGGATATCACCAGCGAAAATGATCAGCTACGGCGTGGCAAAATTAGAGATATTACCCCGGCTGATCTGCAGCAGGCCACCGATCTGGATGAACCGACCTTTTTGCGGCAAAAGGAAGCGGTGGGTGAATCCCATGGCGGCACTTATAGGGGCTACAAAGGCATCGTTATTGATAATGACGACCTGGAAGTCCCGACGTTTTTGCGCCGCAAAGCCGACTAGTCGTTCAAAATAACCAACGGGTGGAAAACAGTGTTTCATTGTAATCTAGATCAGCTGTCATACATTATTAAAACCGTTAGCAACGATCATGTTTAATCATTACAATCAGCAATTTTTTTGCATGCCATGGCAAGAAAAAAAGGCAAAGCACCCAAGGATAAAGTCAAATCTGAAATCGGAGCTGTCCGGAAGACGGGCAAGCACCATCTCTCCGTCGCACTGGTCTATCCCAACACTTACCATGTGGCGATGTCAAACCTTGGCTTTCAAACTGTATATCACCTTATCAATGCTGAAGACCAGGTGGTTTGCGAGCGTGTATTACTACCCGATGAATCGGCCCGCAAAACAGATTCTATCAGCAGTGTTGAATCCGGCAAAGCGCTGGCACAATTTGATATTATCGCCTTTTCAATTGCCTTTGAAAACGATTATCCCAACATCTTATCGATACTGAGTTTAGCTGGAATCCCCCTGCTTTCCAGCAAACGCGACGCCGTCCGGCCATTGATTGTGGCGGGCGGCGTCGCCTGTTTGTTAAATCCGGAACCGCTTGCCGCCTTTATTGATTGTTTTCTAATTGGTGAAGCCGAAGCCATTTTGCCGCATTTCTTTAAAACCCTGAATCCCGCAAACGATAAACAATCACAATTACGAGATCTGGCCCGCCATGTTCCCGGTGCTTACGTTCCGGCTTTTTACCGCACCGACTATCACGCCGACGGAACCATCAAAAGTTTTGAGCCCCGCTATAACCTCGCACCGCAGATTAACCGCGTTTATTTAGCAAATCTAAACCAAACCGATACGTGTAGCACCCTTCTCTCTCCCCACACCACTTTTGCCGATACGTATCTAATTGAAACCGGTCGCGGCTGCCCAAGGGGCTGTCGATTCTGTGCCGCCGGATTCATCTATCGTCCCCCGCGCTTCCGGTCGCGGCAGCAACTGCAACAAAATATCAAAACCGGTTTAGCATTGACGACCAAAATAGGCTTGGTGGGCTCAGCCATCACCGATCAGCCGGAACTCGATCGCATCTGTGAAACCGCCCATACGCTCCATGCTGAGATTTCTTTCAGTTCCATGCGTGCCGATGCGCTTACACCCCAATTAATTGAAACACTGAGAGCTAGTGGCGTGCGCACAGCCACCATTGCACCCGATGCCGGTTCTGAAAGAATGCGAACCGTCATCAATAAAGGCCTTAACGAAAAACAGATTCTATCCGCCGTATACGCCTTGGTTGCCGGGGGTATTCCGAATTTAAAACTATATTTCATGGTGGGACTGCCCACTGAAACAATGGAAGATGTCGAAAGTATTGTCAAACTATGTAAACGCATCAAACATCAGTTTCTGCAGGCCAGTCGTGCCCAAAAGCATATCGGCGAAATAACCGTCAGTCTCAATTGTTTTGTTCCCAAACCTTTCACGCCGTTTCAATGGGCTGCCATGGATGATACCAGCACGTTAAAAGCTAAAATCAAACGTGTCAAAGCCGGATTAAAGTCCGTGGCCAATCTGCGGGTGCATGCGGATGTGCCCCGCTGGGCCTATGTTCAAGCGCTCCTGGCGCGCGGCGATCGACGGGTAGCCGACATACTAGTGCAAGTTTTTCAAAATCAGGGCAATTGGCCCCAATCGCTGAAAGCATCACCACTTAATGCTGACTTTTATGTACTTCGCCAGCGTGATCCCAAAGAGATGTTGCCCTGGGATTATTTAAACCATGGCGTGTCAAAATCCTTCCTGAAAAAAGAATATCAACGGGCCCTGCGTGCCAAAGAATCGGCCACCTGCCCCATGATTGACTGCGAGCGTTGTCAAGTCTGCCGCCAATCAACGCATCTATAAAAGCGATTTAATCTAAATAATCTTTAACGCTTAGAGCATACCTAAATTAATATATAAATACGGGCAGCGCCGGTGTTGCTATAGCATTGGTCCGGGGAATTGCTCGCACTGATTAGGAACGCTCATGCAACGCATTATCGGTTAATGATTGTTTGTTTGAGTGGCATTTACGTAAAGATTTTTCGTTTGTGAATCGTTTTTTAGCAAGATCGATTTACGGGCGAAATTACTCCAATTATTGGAAAAAATTCACAAAAAATAAGCTTGAAAACTTTATTCTGATAGGATAATAGTATGCCCTTATTCTGTTAGGGGTATAATTAACGACTATAACTAAAAACCCGCCTAATTAAGCAAAGGGGAAAGTTGCGTATGGTATCCAAGCAGCAGTTACAGATTGTTTACGGTATCACGATCGCTTTGCTCGTTATCGGTGTTATCGCCTACGCCGCCGCACCAGTCAGTGCTCCTGATCAACCAATTCGAATCATGTTTAAAAACGTGGGCGGTAATGTTTTGTTTGATCATAAAACCCACACCCATGATTCAGGCTATGGGATTTCCTGCCTCGATTGCCATCATACTTCTGAAGAAGGCGAAACCCAACCAGAGCTTTGTGGGGACTGCCATGAAAGCAGCAGCGACGATGAGGATATGCCGAACCGCACCGATGCATTCCATATCATGTGCAAAAACTGCCACGCCGATCTGGAGGTGGTAACAGCACCGGTTGATTGTTCCGGATGTCATTTCACAGCAAACTGATAGCTGAACCGTATTACTTCATATTACATAATATATACAAAGGTTGGCCTATGCTACAGCGCTCATTTTTTAATTTATCGGTCCCCAAATTTTATTATCCATCCATATTGCCCGATCGACCAGCTGTTCAAACCATCCCAGCGCCTGAAAAAACCACACTTTTTCTTGAAAATCGATTTGATCCTACCGGCAAGCAGAAACCGACAACCTTAAGTGTTGGCGATGAAGTCAAAACGGGCCAAAAGCTTACCGCACCGGACGACCCGGCGTGTTACATTACCGCCACTGTCAGCGGTAAAATCGTGGCCATTGAACCATTTGATGGTGATTATGGGCGCCAGTTTACTGCTATCGCTGTTGAAACTGCCCCGAAAGATACGCATGACGAAGAATTTGCCAATCTTATTGAAAAGCCAACTTTGGATCTGGCTGAACAATTTTTAGCAGCGGTTCCCGGTGCGCCACAGTTGGCGCTGTTGGCCAATCCTGAAAAGCCGATTAAAACCATCATCATTAATGGCGTTGATAAAGATTTTCTTTTATGTACCAATCAGTATGTGATTGATACGGAAAGACAAGCGCTTAAAAATGGTATCCGTATTCTCAAAGAAATTTCCGGGATTGAATCCATCGTGTTGGTTGTGAACGAAACCCATGTGCGCGGATGTGCCGGTCTGGGAGCCGATGTTAAAATGGTGGCAGATGAATATCCTGCTGGCTTGCCATTAATGATACTGCATAAAACATTGGGCCAAACTTTGCCGCCTGGGAAACAATTTGAGGACATCGGTGTCTGTTTCTTTAGTGCGGAAGCGATTGCTTCAATTGGTAAAGCTTTTGAAACCGGCCGCATACCAAATCGCAAACTGGTAACGGTTATTGACCCGCAAGGTGAACGCCGCTTGGTGATCGCGCGGATAGGTACTCCGATTCGACTAATCACAAAAGCCTGTGGTATTACTACCGGTAACGGTGATCGAATTATTCTGGGCGGCCCCATGAACGGCACCACCATTTATACGTTAGAGCATCCGGTCATGCCGGATACTGATGGTGTTATGATTCAAAATTCGAATGAACTGGCACTTTCCTCCGATTACCCTTGTGTCAACTGCGGTGATTGCGTCCGGATCTGCCCAGCCTTGATTCAAATCAACCTATTGGTCCGATTTTTAGAAGCAGGCCAATTTGAGCAGGCGGCAGACGAATATGATTTGTATTCTTGTGTCGAATGCGGCCTTTGCAGCTATGTGTGCCCAGCACGCATACCGATATTTCAACACATCCGATTAGGGAAATACGAACTAGCCCGGTCGCTACCGGGCGAGCCCCAATCTGTGGAGGAAGCGAATGCTGAATCAGAATAAATTTGTCGTATCGCACGCGCCATTTTGGCATAACGGCAGCAGCGTCACCGAGCGAACATATCATACCATCTTAGCCGCTTTGCCTGCGGTTTTTTTCGGTATTATCCAATACGGCTGGCCGGCAATCAGTGTTGTATCGCTTTCTGTTTCAACAGCGATTCTCTGGGAACTGTTGCTAAACCGTTTCACGAAAAGGCCAGCTACCATCGGAGATGGCAATGCTGCTTTACTAGGGCTCATTTTTGGTATGATGATACCCGCAGCAGCTCCTTGGTGGGCGGTATTGACCGGCACCTTTATCACGGTTGTTATCGGTAAACAAATTTTTGGTGGTATCGGCGGTAATGTTTTTCACCCAGTCCTGGTTGCCTTGGCTATCTTAAAGGTCTCCTGGGGCGATTTTTTCGATCACGATATTGCCTTGGTTAACTTCGATTTGAATTTTGCCGGTATCCATCCGCTGAGCGCTCTGAAATATTATGGGGTCGCCGCAATTGATCGCTTCACGATTACCGGTCTACTGCTCGGCCAACAAGCCGGCGGCATTGGAGCCACCTTTGGTTTAGGATTGTTGCTTGGCGGCATCTACTTGATGCTCAGAGGTTTTATTCGTTGGGAAATTGCTTTGACTTTTCTAGCCGGTGTATTTGTAACCGCTTCCATTTTCAACTTGGCGGATGCCTCACGCTTTGCCGGCCCGGTTTTCCATATCGTTACCGGCTATACCCTCATTGGCGCTTTTTTTCTGGCAACGGAAGATTCCTCGTCACCGGTCAACTTTCTGCCGATGCTCATTTACGGTTTCGGCGGCGGTATCATGACGGTTCTGATTCGAAATATTGGTGTCTACCCGGATGGTGTCATTTTTGCCATACTGGTTATGAATTTGGTTCATCCGCTTTTGGATAAAATTCGGCCCAAGGCGTTAGGAAAGGAAGTCTAAAATGGGTGAAATGATAAAGATGTTCGTTGTGCTTACCATCCTGAGCTCACTTTCAGGTGGCGTGCTGGCCTATGTAAAGGAAAACACCCAGGGGCGCATTGAAGATGCGGTCCTGCAGTTGGTCAAAGGGCCGGCCATTAAAGCTATTTTCCAAGACGCCGCCAATGACCCGGTGGCTGACCGGTTCAACCTTGAAGACGGTGATCGGAAATTGGATATCTTTGTAGCCAAAATCGACGGCAAGCAGATGATTGCATTTGAAACTTTTGGCAAAGGCTACGGCGGAGATATTGGCCTGGTAGTCGGCGTAAACGTTGCTGAAGATAATATTTTTGGTGTCGGCGTAACCACTCATAGTGAGACCGCCGGTTTAGGGTCCAAAGCCAAAGATGACCCTAGTTTTGCAGCCCAGTTTGCCGGTGCTGACATTAAAGCGCCTGTCAAAGTAACCGCCGACGGAGGCAGCATAAATGCCTTGAGCGGGGCCACCATCACCTCGCGGGCCGTCACATCCGCGGCCACAGAAGCCGGCGAAGTTTATGAGCGCCTGCGGCCCCAAATTATTGAAGAACTAAAATCTTTTAATTAGCAGGGAGAATCCCATGGCGAAATCGATCACACATGAATTTGTAAAAGGTCTATGGGAAGAGGTCCCCCCGTTTCGTCTGGTATTGGGACTTTGCCCTGTTCTGGGCGTTACCACCAAGATGCAGTTCGGTATCGGGATGGGACTGGCCACGACATTCGTTCTGGTCTGTGCCAATATTCTGGTTTCGGTGCTGCGTAAGGTCATTCCGGCCAAAGTTCGCATTGCTTGTTTCATCGTTATCATCGCGACTTTCGTAACGCTTGTGGAATTACTCATGCAAGCTTTCGCCTATCCGCTTTTTCTCCAGTTGGGGATTTTTATTCCCTTAATTGTGGTAAACTGTGTGGTTCTGGGTCGTGCCGAAGCCTTTGCTTCCAAAAACGGGCTGTTGCCATCCATTGCAGACGGTTTGGGCATCGGAATCGGCTTTACTATTTCCTTAGCCGCCCTTGGAGCTCTGCGAGAAATTTTAGGCGCCGGCACCCTGACCCTCTGGGAAGGTATTGAACTCGTCAATCTGGTCAACATCTTTCCTGGATTTCAACCGTTTCAATTCATGATTCAGGCCCCCGGTGCGTTCGTCTGTCTCGGGCTCATGCTCTGCTTTATGAATCTAGCCGGTAGTAAGTAAGGAGAAATTCAATGGATGAATATATAGTCCTCATCGTCAGCTGCATTTTTGTTAACAACATCCTGCTGGCTCAATTTTTGGGAAATTGTCCGTTTTTTGGCACCTCCAAAAAAATGGAGACCGCGGTGGGGATGTCAATGGCAGTTATATTTGTACTGGTTCTGGCGGGTGTGATTACCTGGGTGGTTTACAATTTCATGCTGGTTCCGTTGAATTTAACCTACCTGCGAACCATCGCCTTCATTTTAGTGATCGCCTCTTTGGTACAATTCGTCGAAATGTTTTTGAAAAAAAGTATCCCGGCATTATATGCCGGACTGGGAATCTTTCTCCCGCTCATCACGACCAATTGTGCCGTTTTTGGTGCGTGCGTCATCAACATCGACAAAGAATATTCATTTATGAAGGCACTGGTGGCATCCTTTAGTTTTGCAGTGGGGTTCGGTCTTGCTCTGATTTTATTTGCCGGCTTACGTGAACGCATTTTATTGGCCCGCGTACCAGGACCGCTACAGGATACGTCCATTGCTTTGGTGGCCGCCGGCATCATTTCGCTGACCTTTTTTGCTTTTCGAGGTATGGTGTAACACTATTGCCATCTTCTGGAAAATAAAAAGATTATCTGTAGATAATACGAATTTCTTTCTGTGTATGACAGTTGCAACCGTAGTTTGATGGCAGATGAAACTTTATTTCTTTGTTGCCTTTTTGCGCTCCCCCAACCTTCTTACCGAAATCCATCCGTTTATTCAATTCAGCGGAACATTGCATTAAATCATGAATCTATTCGATAGAGGAGTTTACCGTGTTTGAAGCAATTTTGGCCATGTTGGGCTTGGGCGCCGCCTGCGGCTCCATTTTAGGTATCGCTTCACGAGTTTTTTATGTGTATGAAGATCCACGCATCGCTGAGGTCGAATCGTTGCTATCCGGCGCCAATTGTGGCGGTTGTGGTTACACCGGCTGTTCAGCGGCGGCTGCAGCGGCGGTCAGCGGTTCTGCACCACCCAGCGTTTGTGTGGTGGCTGGTTTTGAAACTGCAATGGAAGTTGGCCAATTATTGGGAGTTGATGTTGGATCCGCTGAACCGCGCCTCTCGTTTAATGAATGTGACGGCGGGCATCGCGCCGCTGATAAATATTACTATATCGGCGTTAATAGTTGCAAAGCATTGACTGCCATGTACGGCGGTAAGCGTGAGTGCAGCATCGGCTGTTTGGGACAGGGAGACTGTGTTAAGGCCTGTTCGTTTGATGCCATTCACATGGGCCCGGATGGTTATCCGGTCGTCGATGGAAACAAATGCGTGGGTTGTGGTGCCTGTGAAACGGCATGTCCCAAAGATATTTTGCACGTGCAGACCACATCGGATCGATTGCTGCATTTCAATCGCGATATTGATGCGTTGTCACCCTGTGCACAAACATGTCCGGCCGAAATCGATATTGCTCGGTACATCACCCAAATTCGGGAAGGTGATTATGAGGGCGCCGTTCAAACTATCCGCGAGCGCAATCCGCTGCTATTGACTTGCGGTCGGGTATGTCCGCACCCATGTGAATCTTACTGCCGACGCGGCATTGAAGAGGACCCGGTTTCAATCAATCAATTAAAACGATTCGTGGCTGATTTGGAAATGAATTCCGGGCGCCGCTATCCGATTAAATGTGCGCCTAATACCGGCAAGCGGATAGCGGTAATCGGGGGCGGGCCCGCTGGGCTGAGCTGCGCCTTTTTCCTGCGCCGCTTGGGACATGATGTTACCATTTTTGAAATGATGCCCAAACTTGGTGGAATGGTCCGTTACGGCATCCCGGAATATCGATTACCTAAAGAGACGTTGCAGTGGGAGATCGATGGTATCCTCAACTTAGGTATCGAATGCATTACCAACGTCAAATTAGGCGAAGATTTTGATATTCAATCTCTGGCAGACGCCCGATTTGACGCCATTTTTCTGGGCGTGGGTGCTTGGAAGGATTATAGCCTGCGCGTCGACGGCGAGGATCTCAAAGGGTGCTTCACTGGCATTGACTTTCTCTCCCGTTTCGCGACCCACCAACAGGGCGATGGCGGCACGGATATTCCCATTGGTCGCCGTTGTGCCGTTATTGGCGGTGGCAATACAGCGATTGACTGTGTCCGCACTTTGATCCGTTTAGGAGCGGAAGAGGTCTCGATTATCTATCGCCGTACCCGCAATGAAATGCCTGCCAACGAGGTTGAAATCGTGGCCGCCGAGGAAGAGGGCGTCAAATTCGCCTTTCTAGCAGCACCTGTACAAGTAATCGGCGATGAGAATGGTCACGTTAAACAGTTAGAATACTTAAAAATGGAATTGGGTGAACCGGATGCCAGCGGCCGGCGACGACCAGTGCCCATCGAAGGTTCCGAAACACTTGTGGATATTGATATGCTTGTGACCGCTATCGGCCAGGGACCGGATGTATCTTTCCGGGACAAGGAAAAAGATTTAGAAGCGTTGAATATCACACGCTGGAACACCATTGATGCCGACAACGAAGAGACCCTGCAAAGCAGCATCCCCTATATTTTTTCCGCCGGTGATGCGTTTACCGGCGCATCCCTGGTGATAGAGGCGATCGGAGGAGGGCGCAGAGCTGCTCGATCCATCCATCAATATTTAAGTGGTGATGAAATTAAACCAGTGGATCACTCGCTTTATAAACGCCATATACCCGAATCGTTATTTGAACAGGTTGATGGCCTCCAGAACTCTGAACGCGCCAAAATGCCTGAATTGCCTGTGGCTGAGCGTATCAAAACATTTGAAGAAGTCGACCTGGTCCTCTCTGAGGAAACCGCCCGTAAAGAATCCAAACGGTGCCTGAACTGCTGTCGGCTCTGCTATAACCAGGACGCGGCCTAAAAAATAAATTGTCATACCTTTCACTTCAAGCTGAAGGGTGCACCTCCGCCGTAAGCGTGAAGCCATGTGGCGACGCTCAAGTTTAACAACTTAAATCATCTATCAACTGCCGCATATCCGGCGGCAGCGGCGCCTCAAAAAGCATCGGTTTGCCTGTGGTAGGATGTTGAATGCCAAGCTGCCATGCGTGCAGCATTTGCCTTGAAACGCCTTTCAATTTATCAGCGGCTTCTTTGCAATCAACGGCGCGGCGCGCCCGGCGACCGCCATAGGTTTTATCCCCCACAACCGGGTGATGGATCGCAGCGCAGTGTACACGGATTTGATGGGTTCGCCCGGTTTTCAATTCGACCTTCAGCAAAGTTGCACCTGCCAATCTTGTTTCTACCTGCCAGCTTGTTTCAGCCTTTCGACTTTTACGACTGAGAGTCGACATGCGCTTGCGATCGATGGGGTGGCGCCCGATGGCCAAATCAATCGTACCGCTATCCTGGGAAACCGCACCATAGACCAGGGTCAGATAGATTTTAGTTACCCGTCGCGTTTTAAACTGCTGGGCTAGCTTCTGATGGGCTGCGTCATTTTTGGCGGCCACCAGAACCCCCGAGGTATCTTTATCCAACCGATGAACAATGCCTGGTCGCCGCTCCCCATCAATTCCGGATAAATTGCGGCAGTGATGAAGCAGAGCATTCACCAGAGTGCCGGTAGCATGACCTGGCGCGGGATGAACCACCAGTCCTGGCTGTTTATCAACCACAATCAACTCGGAATCTTCATACAAGACTTCGAGTGGAATTGGTTCCGGTTTTAGTCGCGACGGATGGGGAGGCGGAATCACACCGCGGATTGTTTCTCCCGGATGCACCCGGTAGCTTGGTTTTTTGATCTGACCGTTAACCGTAACGAAATACTGCTGAATCAGTTTGGCTGCCCGTGAGCGGGTACAATCTTGAAGATACTGTGCGAGGAAAGCATCAAGACGCTTATCAGCATCGGATACGGCCGCTACAAAGGCAAAGACACCTTGATGGGGCATAATGAGGAGAAAATGAAACTAGGCGAAAAGAGATTCGATCTCCGAAAGAATCGTTTCTTCTTTGGAATCTTTGGCCGTCGAAAGCTCTCTTACGAGCAAACCCTGGGCGGTATCATACAGTTTGCGTTCACCAAATGACAGATCTTTGGTCAGCTTCAGAAGCTGGAGGTCACGAAACACTTCTGCCACTTCATATAAGGAGCCGGTTTTAATTTTATCCATATACTCACGATAACGCCGGTTCCAGGTCTGATTGTCACCGGTTGGCTCCGGTTTGGTTTTCATAACTTCGTAAACTTTGGGTATTTCTTCGACTTTAATAATATCGCGCAGGCCAACCGAATCCACATTGGCAGTGGGAATCATAATGACCATACCATTTTCCAACACTTTAAGAATAAAGAAATCTTGTTTTTGGCCATTGATGATACGACTTTCGACCGCTTCAATACGGCCAACACCGTGCGCGGGATACACTGCTAAATCACCAACCTGAAATCCCTGCTTTTTAGCTTTTGGCGCGGAGTTATTTGCGTCAGAACTTTTTTTTGTCATATTTTACACCATACCGAGAGGGGTCTGAATATTAGCGTTAAAGCGTTATTATCATTTCCACTGACAATAATCAATAAAAAAAGGGGGTGGCCCGATGGCTTCGAGCCAACCCCCTGCTAAAGCGGATTAATTTACAATCCGTAGGTCAATTGTCAATTCAACTGCTACAGAAGCAGCGGCACCATCAACAAAGCAACCACGTTGAGAATCTTGATCATCGGGTTGATCGCCGGTCCGGCAGTATCCTTGTAAGGATCGCCGACGGTATCGCCGGTAACCGCAGCTTTATGGGCATCGCTGCCCTTGCCGCCCAGATGGCCGTCTTCAATGTATTTCTTAGCGTTGTCCCAAGCAGCACCGCCGGTGGTCATGGAGATGGCCACAAACAGACCGGTTACTATGCTTCCGATCAACAGGCCGCCCAAGGCGATTTTGCCCAGAATGAGGCCCACGAGGATTGGCGCCACAACCGGCAATAGCGCCGGCACGATCATTTCGCGCAATGCAAACTTGGTAACAATGTCCACACAGGAAGCATAGTCAGGTTTGGCGGTACCCTCCATAATTCCGGGAATTTCACGGAATTGCCGTCTAACTTCGTCAACAACAGCACCGCCGGCTTTACCCACAGCCTGCATGGCAATGGAACCAAACAGGAAGGGCAATAAGCCGCCGATGAAAAGTCCGACAATAACGCTGACGTCACTCAGATCAAATCTAAGCACCTCGCCGCCGCCGTGCAGCACGAATTCCTGGGTATAGGACGCAAAAAGCACCAAAGCAGCTAAACCGGCTGAACCGATGGCATAACCTTTGGTGACCGCTTTGGTGGTGTTGCCAACCGCGTCCAAAGGATCGGTGACCGCACGTACACTTTCATCCATTTCAGCCATTTCGGCAATACCGCCGGCATTATCGGTGATCGGCCCATAGGCGTCAATGGCAATCACCATACCGGTCATGGACAGCATCGACATCGCGGCGATGGCAATACCGTATAAGCCGGCAAAATAATAGGCCACACCGATCGCAATACAGATGGACAGCACCGGCAGCGCCGTGGCTTGCATGCTGACGGCCAAACCAGCAATAATGTTGGTGGCATGACCGGTGGTCGACATGTTGGCCACTCCTTTAACCGGCGCATAAATACCCGTATAATATTCTGTGATAATGACGATTACCACGGTTAACACCAAGCCGACTATCGATGAATAGAAAATAGCCATCGGCGTAATATTCGGAATCCCTACCATCAGTTGACGACAAGCGATAAAGAACCCGAAGGCTCCCAGAACCGCTGCTCCGAACATGCCCTTGTACAAGGCCCCCATGATGTATTCGTTGGCGCCCAGGCGAACGAAAGCCACCGCGATCATCGAGGCGATAATTGAGATGGCGCCTAAGACCAGCGGAAAATCGGTGGCGATAATCACATCCGGAAACAGCAGGTTACCCAGCAGCATGGCTGCTACTGCGGTTACCGCATAAGTTTCAAATAAGTCGGCGGCCATACCGGCGCAGTCACCGACATTGTCGCCCACGTTATCAGCAATAACTGCCGGGTTACGTGGATCATCCTCAGGAATACCGGCTTCGACTTTACCGACGAGGTCCGCACCAACATCGGCACCTTTGGTGAAAATCCCGCCACCAAGGCGCGCAAAGATGGATATCAGGCTGCCACCAAAGCCGAGGGCGACCAGCGCAATAACCGCTTCGCGAACCGGAGTTCCGGTTTTGAGCAGCACAGTGTAAAAACCAGCAACTGAGGTCAGCGCCAACCCGGCCACAATCATACCGGTAACTGCGCCGCCTTTAAAGGCCATACCCAACGCCTTTTTCAGACCGCCCTTGGCGGCTTCAGCGGTGCGCACATTGGCAATAACCGAGACCCGCATGCCGATGTAGCCGGCAATGAACGAGGCGGCGGCACCCACCAGAAAACCGATAGCGGTTTTTAAGTTCAGAGCAATAATGATCAAAACAAAAATGATCACGCCTGCGAGGCCCATACTTTTAAGCTGACGATTAAGATAAGCGATGGCGCCTTCTTTAACGGCGTTGGAAATTTCCTGCATCTTTTCATCGCCAGCCGGAGCACCCTTTACGACCGTCGCCAAGATAATCGAAAATAGAACTCCCGCAACTCCAACAATGGTGCATAACAGCGGTAAATTATTAGTTAATCCTTCCATTCTTTCCTCCGTCTAGATGTTGATTGGTGAAAATGGCTCCTTACGGTTAAACCGATTCATTCCTTCCCGGACGCCCTGGCATAGAATTGTCGCAACGGCATCGCAAGCGGCGCTGACGAGTGACGGTAATATGGCCGCTTCCTTCTCATCAAAAGTGCCCAATACATGCCCGACAATACCGGCCTTATCTCCCGGCCGACCGACGCCAAAGCGAAGGCGCGTAAAATCGTTTCGGCCAAACGCATCTAGCAGCGACTTTACGCCATTGTGTCCTCCATGCCCTCCTTTCTCAATAATTTTTAACCTTCCAAAAGCAAGATCAATGTCATCATGGATGACGATCAAATCCTTGCAGTGTATCCGAAAATAATGGGCTAAATTCTGAACGGGCAAACCACTACGGTTCATAAATGCCATGGGTTTGGCCAGAATAACCGCTTGGTCCTTAACATGGCCGCGTCCGAATACCGAATCGAATTTTCGTTTGGCAATGTCGATATCGTGCTCCACAGCGAGATGGTCAATAACCCTAAAGCCCGCATTGTGGCGTGAAGCATCGTAGGCTTTTCCCGGATTGCCTAACCCGATAATCAGTCGAAGACTTGCAGTGGCCATAAGCACAAAAGCCGGGAATGACTTGATCAGACATTCCCGGTAATCGATGAGAACTATTCTTCAGATCCGGTATCAGCCGCAGCTTCTCTTTCAGCAGCCTCTTCCGCTTCCTCTTCCAGTTCCTCTTCTTCCTCAACGACCTCTTCTTCTTCAACCTTCGGGCTCAGAACAGTTGCTACCGTATAATTCACATCCGCCGGAATTTCAACATTGCCGGCCAATGGAATTTCATTTACATGGAGTGAATCACCAATATCGAGATTGGTAATATCAATTTCAATTGTTTCAGGAATTTCATTGGGTAAACAAAATACTTCCAATTCACGTCGGATGAGCTGAAGCATACCACCCATTTCGACACCGATCGACTTGCCGGATGTGACGACCGGTACTTTAACCTTGATCTTGCGATCCATACTGATTTCATAAAAATCAACATGCAGCAGATTGCGCGAAACAGGATCCGCCTGCAATTCACGTATCATGGCATGGCGCGCGGTTTTTTCATCATTTTCAATGACTAGATTGAGAAGCACCTGACCGGCCTGGTGATCCTTGAGGATCTGTTCGAATTCATGACAGTTCACCGACAATAATGTGGCTTCGGTTTGCGGCCCATACAAGACCGCCGGGAAACGCCCCTCGCGCCTCAATGCGCGGGCGGGACCATTTCCGGTTTGTTTCCGTATATTGACTTTTAGTTCTATAAAATCCAAGTATATCCTCCTTAAATGGTCATCATCTGATTAAACGAACAATGAGGTGACCGAATCGCCTTTGTGGCCACGAATTATCGCTTCACCCACGAGTTCGGCTACCGATAAAACTTTGATTAATCCACATTCCTGCGCATTGGCGCCCAGCGGAACGGAATCGGTTACAACGACACTCTTAATTCCCGATCCTACTAACCGATCGATGGCCGGACCGGACAACACCGGATGTGCACAACAGGCATGCACCTCCCGGGCGCCATGTTCCTTAAGAGCTCCCACAGCCTCTGAGACCGTACCCGCCGTATCAATCATATCATCCACAATCACAGCGATTTTATCGGTTACGTCGCCGATCACCGCCATGGCTTTGGCTTGATTCGGCGCGTCGCGGCGCTTGTCTATAATAGCCAGATCCGCATTGAGCCGCTTAGAATAGGCACGCGCACGCTCAACACCTCCGGCATCCGGTGAGACGACAACCAGCTTTCCGGGATGATTGTTACGAATATGATCGATCAAAACCGGTGCGGCAAAAAGATTGTCCACCGGAATATCAAAAAAACCTTGGATCTGACCAGCATGCAGGTCAAGCGTTATAATTCGATTGGCGCCTGCAGCAGTCAATAGATCGGCAATCAGCTTGGCGCTTATCGGTACCCGGGGAGCCACTTTTTTGTCTTGGCGGGCATACCCATAATAGGGCATCACAGCCGTGATGCGTCGGGCGGAAGATCGTTTGAAAGCGTCGATCATCAGCAATAATTCGACCAGGGTCTCGTTGACCGGGTGGCAGGTGGATTGAATCACAAAAACATCTTGTGAGCGGACGTTTTCTTGAATCTCAATCTGTATTTCACCGTCACTAAAGGTGCTAACCTTAGCACCGCCCAGTGGGATATGCAGATACGAGGATATTCGCTCTGCAAAATCCGGATTGGAATTACCAGTAAAAAGCGAAATAGAATTCATGCGCAACTCACTTTGTAAACGGAAACCCACCCCTGCTTACCTTAAAAAATGGCTGGGGCGGGAGGATTCGAACCTCCGAATGCAGGAACCAAAATCCTGTGTCTTACCGCTTGACGACGCCCCAGCAGTCACTTAAAAATGTTGAATAAGGGAAATTAAACAACCAGGCGGGCAGAAAAAATCTGCCATCCAGACTTGTCTGTCAGGATTTTCACGGCCTTCTTAGCTGTATCCTCGTTTGCAAAAAGCCCGAAAACAGTCGGCCCGCTACCCGTCATTAAAGCGCCCAAAGCTCCTATGCGGCAAAGTTCAGACTTTGCTTCAGCAATTGAAGGATGGTCCGCCACAGTTACTGTTTCCAGGTCGTTATGCAATGCATCTAATAGATTTAGATTCTTTTCCCTGAAATGGATTTGTTTAAGTTTTTTTTCCCTGTTTGTCAATCTTAAATTCAGCTTTTTAAAGACCGCTGCCGTTGACACATTAAAGCCCGGAAATACCAGTACCACATGATATGCTGGCAGGTTTTCAAAAGCCTCGAGGTGTTCACCGATGCCGGTGGCAATGGCTGGTTTCTGAAAAATAAAAAACGGTACATCGGCACCTATAGAAGCTGCCAACACCATTAAACGATCCGTTGGAATGGGGTTATCAAAATATCGGTTGAGGGCCAACAACACAGACGCCGCGTTGCTGCTGCCGCCACCTAAACCCGCACCTACGGGTATCCATTTATCGATATGAATGGCTAGGCCCGGAAGTTGTTTTCTAACGTGATCGTTTACCGAATCCACAAATAGTGCCACCGCCTGATAAACTAAATTACGATGATCCTCTGGCACCGTCGGATGCGGGCACGTAATTCGAATTCCCTTTCCGCCAATGGCCATATATAAATGATCACACAGCGACACACGACACATTAATGATATCAAATTGTGATACCCGTCCGGTCTTTTACCGGTTACATGCAAAAAAAGATTAATTTTGGCAGGAGATTCAATTCGCAGAGAGGCTTTGGTGGTCGTCATGAATACTACTGATTCGAAGCCATGAGGTTAGATTGACAAGTGCGATCCTTTGAAATTGTGAGATAAAAATCGTGGTGGCTGCTTAGAATATCGGGTTTCGATTAGCGCAACTACCGTTCCATTTTGATTACGAGAAAACCGGCATTTAACCGTTTAATAAAAAACGTCACCATTTCACCCGATTTGACCGATTTAAGAATCGCACGATAGTCATCCAGTGATGTTACAGCCTGGTGATTGATTTCTTTAATAAGATCACCGGCCATCATCCCGGATTTTTCGGCTTGGCTGTCGGTTTCAATCTCAACAACCATAATGCCGTCGGTATCAGGAATATTGAACCGACGCTTAATTTCGGGCGTCAATTCGGAAACCCGCATACCCAGGTCGGTTTCTTGGTGTCGGGGTGACCGCAGCGAGGCAATTTTATCGTCATCCCGTTTGGCAATTTTGACCCGAAAACGCTTTTCACGGCCATCACGAAGCACGTCGATTTCGGCAATTTGTCCCACGCCAATATC
>JASJAZ010000076.1 GCA_030066785.1 Desulfobacterales bacterium
CCCAATGGATCGCGGCCGGCTGGGCGGCGGCATATTGGCGGGCACATTGACGGATCTGCTCCGGGCTCAACCAGGTATGTACCGCCATTTTTTCCGGTGAATACGTTTTAATCTGCTGAGCTAAATCATGGAATCCATGGGTCCAGTTCGAAACGAAATCGTTATCATATAGTTTTCCTTCAATAATGACATGGAGCATTGCCAGTGCCAAAGCGCTATCGGCACCCGGTCGGATCGGCAACCACAAATCAGCCCGCTCGGCAAGTTCGGTTTCCTTTGGATCAATTACCACGAGCCGGCTGCCGGCCTTCAGCTTATCAAGTACCAGGCGGCAAATAGCACCCTCTTCATTGGTAGCCATGGGGTTGCTGCCCCATAACAGTATTAATTGGCTAGCATGGTCGAAATCGACCACAGGGTAGAAGCCGCAGGTATGCAATCCGCTGACTTCCCGGGGGGCATGACAGACATCTTGAACGGCCACCACGTTGGGCGATCCAAAAAGATTGGCCAGACGAATGAGAACAAAATGCTCTAAACCTTTGGGCATTCCTTGCCCAAAGACGACAGATCTAGCGCCGAATTTTTGTTTAATTTTGATAAATTGATCACTGATGATGCGCAACGCTTGCTGCCACGAAATTGACTGCCACTTGCCACTGCCCCGCTTGCCAGTACGCTTTAAGGGTTTTCGTAACCTCTGGGAATGGTTTAAACGCTCCGGTGATGCCAAGCCTTTGGAACAAATGTAGCCGCGGTTGAGAAATCCATCCGGATCGCCTTTGATGTTAACGATTTGGTTATCCTTAACACCCACAAGAAGTGCACATCCCCCGTGATCCATCCGACCACAGTGAGTTTTTAACCAGCGAATTGTGTTATTCATCGGCTAACCCCGGTTGATGATATAATAAAAAAAGAATGGCAGCTGCCGGTTGAAAATGCTCCGGCACGGGTAGTTTTTTGGTTCAAGGGTGGTTGCTTTGTTTTAAAAGGCATTTGATCGATCCAACTCTATTTAAGAGAGCTGCATAGCACTAAAGATTTTTTAATTGGATACCGGCTGGGAAGAATAAATGCTACCGCCATTAAAAGAATCAGCAGTTGTTGTCGCCGAATCAGAGAATTTGACTTAAAAAGAGCTTGGTACGCTCATGCTGGGGATTTTCGAAAAATTCCTGCGGAGTATTGCCCTCAACGATCTGTCCGTAATCCATAAATAGCACCCGGTGCGCTACGCTTTTGGCAAAACCCATTTCGTGGGTAACCACAATCATGGTCATTCCTTCTTGCGCCAGCTCAATCATAACATCCAGAACTTCCTTGATCATTTCAGGGTCCAGCGCTGACGTCGGTTCATCAAACAGCATCACCTTCGGCGCCATACAAAGACTGCGGGCAATCGCCACCCGTTGTTGTTGTCCACCGGAAAGCTGGCCGGGGTATTTCTTGGCTTGCTCCGCGATGTGGACTTTTTCTAAGTAATACATCGCTGTTTCTTCGGCTTCTTTCTTAGGGATTTTGCGCACCCAGATGGGACCGAGGGTCAGGTTTTCGACAATCGTTAGGTGGGGAAAAAGGTTGAAGTGCTGAAAAACCATACCGACTTCCGCCCGAATTTTTTCAATATTTTTGATGTCATTGGTCAACTCAATCCCGTCCACGATAATGCGGCCACGTTGATGCTCTTCCAGCCGGTTGATACAGCGGATAAGTGTTGATTTTCCTGATCCGGAAGGACCACAGATAACGATACGCTCTTTCTTCTGGACGGTCAGATTAACATCCTGCAAGACATGAAATTCACCGAACCATTTATGCATATCCATAATTTCGATAATGGCATCGCCGGTCGGTTCCGAGTTCGTATGATCATTCTTTTCGGGCATAATTTACCTTATCTGCTTAGTGCTGGAATAGCTATTCATTTTCTTATCAATAATCCCTGATTTAGATTAATAAGGTCGCTCCTAGTTGTACTAAGCTAGCACTATTTAGCTTACAGTCCGGTATCCAACTCTTTTTCCAGACGTCTGCTGTAGCTGGACATAAAATAGCAGCATAAAAAGTAGATCAGCGCCACAAAAATATACGCCTCAGAAGAAAAAGCCATCCACGCAGGATCCGATAAAACCGACTGGGTTGTCTTGAGCAAATCATAAAGGGCGATGATCACCACTAGAGATGTGTCTTTTAGTGCTGATATGAGCTGACTGACGGTCGGTGGTATCACAATTTTCAATGCCTGGGGTAGAATCACCAGCCGCATGGTCTGGTAATAATTGAGCCCCATTGATTCCGCGGCCTCATATTGCCCTTTGGACATACCTTGCAGTCCGCCACGGACGACTTCCGCAATATACGCGGCTGTAAACATAATAATTGCCGCCTGCGCCCTTAAGATCACGTTGACAGTCATCCCTTCAGGTAAAAACAGCGGAAATACCACAGACGACATGAACAGCAACGTAATTAACGGTACCCCCCGGATCATCTCAATGTAGATGATACACAGGGTTTTAACGGCCGGCATTTTTGACTGCCGGCCTAAAGCCAAAATCACACCCAGCGGATAGGCGGCCGTCAATCCAAAAACCGACAACATCAGGGTCAACGGCAGCCCGCCCCACTGCGTGGTTTCAACCGAGGCCAACCCCAAAATTCCACCTTTCATGAGCAGCCCCATGACAACTAAACCGATAACCCAAGCATAAGCCAGAGATTTCTTCCAGTGTTTTCTATCCCGGCTGTAAAACAACAAGGCCACCAGCAGGATCATGGCCACCAATGGACGCCACTGAGACTCATAGGGGAAAAATCCGAACAGGATGAAGCGAATGTTAGCCGGTATAATCGACCAGCAAGCGCCTTCACTTCCGCGACATACTTCAGCTGTGGAAAACCAGTTACTATCGATAACAGCCCAGCGGAAAAAGGGGGGCACTGTTTTCCACAAAACGTACAAAGTAATGAGGGTTAGAATCGAGTTAAACCAACTGCTGAACAGATTAGCCCTGATCCATCCGATAACCCCCACACTGGCAACCGGTGGTTTGATCTCTTCTTCAGGTTGTCTTTCGATCTCTGCGTTCATACGCTTGATGGACTGTCCTTAAATTAATCGCGACGGAATCGTATTTAGCACGATACGACTATCTTTCCACCAGGGCTGTCTTTTTGTTGTACCAATTCATAAAGGCCGATGTCAGTAAGCTTAATGTGAGATAGACGATCATCATGAGGGCCACGCCCTCAATGGCCTGTCCGGTCTGGTTAATCGTGGTTCCCGCCACGGAGACAAAATCCGGGTATCCGATGGCCACCGCCAAGGAGCTATTTTTGGTCAGATTGAGCATCTGGCTGGTCAAGGGCGGAATGATGACCCGCAGGGCTTGTGGCAGGACGACTAAATTCAGCACCAGACTGGACCTGAGGCCCAGCGACATGGCGGCCTCGGTCTGTCCCTTGCTGACCGACTGGATACCGGCTCGCACCACTTCGGCCACATACGCGGCGGTATACAAAATCAAACCAAGCAAAAGGGCCGTGAATTCAGGACTGATATTGGTCCCGCCAACGAAATTGAAACCCTTGAGAACCGGCACGTTCATAGCAGTTGGGGCGCCACCGAATATCCAAATTAGCAAAGGCAATCCGATCGTGAGCGCGACAGACACTCGCAATACCGGAAAGGGCTGGCCTGTCCGTGCCTGTCTAAGTCTAGCCCAGCGACGCATCAAATAAATAGCGACACCAGCAATCGCCAATGCAAGTACTAAATATTTATGCACCGGATGCGCTTCTGGTATGGCAAAGACCAGGCCGCGATTGCTCAAAAAAACCCCCATAAATGGATTAAGCGCCTGTCGGGGCGAAGGTAAAACATTGTAAAAAAAAGCGTACCAGAAAAAAAGCTGCAACAGCACCGGTATATCTTGCAGAACCTCAATATAGGCCGCCGCCGAACGCGATACCAGCCAGTTGGATGAAAGCCTGGCAATCCCGATCAGGGTGCCAAGTATTATCGTGATAACGATGCCGATAAAAGAAACGATCAGAGTATTTAAAAACCCCACCACCAGCGCCCGACCGTAGGTATCGGCGGCGGAATAGGGGATCGGTGATTCACCGATTTCAAAGGCTGATTCTTTCTGTAAAAACCCGATACCGGTGGCGATGGATTGTTTTTCGAGGTTGGCCAGCGTATTTGAAATCAGGAAAAAAGCTAGCAATCCCACCATTAAAAGGGTGGCGATCTGAAATAGGATCGCGCGCTTCTTGGGATCGTTGTAAAAGGGCACCGTTGTTGTAGGTGCTCGGGTCGGAGCTTCGTTCTGTTTTGGCTGCATACGGCCTTTCATTGAAAAGGGCGCGTTGATTGCTACCGTGAGTAACGCCGCCCGCCGGCGTCAGAATGATGCGACGAGCGGCGCATCCGCTTCATTATTACCCAAATCGAGCGATTAGCAAAAGTCAAAAAGCTCAGCCTGGGTTTACTTAAATGGTGGGGAATACATGAGCCCGCCATCAGTCCAGAGCGCATTCAAACCACGTTCGATGCCCAAGGGTGTATTGACACCCACATTTCTTTCAAACACTTCGCCGTAGTTACCGATCTTTTTGATGATATTGTAGGCAAACTTTTCATCCAGTCCGAGGGCTTTGCCGTTGCCGGCAGTCACACCCAGAAAGCGTTTGATCTTGGGATCTTTACTTTTGAGCATCTTATCGACATTTTTAGACGTAATACCAAGTTCCTCAGCGTTGATCATGGCCAAAACACTGTAGTTGACGATATCCTTCCACTGGTTATCGCCATGCCGCACGGCCGGCGCCAGGGGTTCCTTGGAAATAATTTCCGGCAGGATGATGTAATCCTTGGGATTGGCAGCCACCGCACGTGTTCCGGCCAACTGGGAAGCGTCCGAGGTCAGGCAATCACAGCGCCCGGCAAAAAAAGCTTTAGCCAACTCCGCCGTGTTTTCAATAACAACCGGTTTCATTTTCATGCCATTTGATCGAAAAAAATCGGCCACATTCAACTCAGTGGTCGTTCCAGGCAATACGCATACCGCTGCGCCGTCAAGCTCTTTAGCGCTTTTGACGCCCAATTTCTTAGGAACCAGGAAGCCTTGGCCGTCATAATAGTTAACCTGGCAGAAATCGAGGCCCAAGGCGGTATCACGACCCAGGGTTTGGGTACAGTTACGGGTCAACACATCGATTTCACCGGACTGCAAGGCGGTGAAGCGGGTTTTGGCGGTCAACGGAGTAAATTTGACGGCATTAGGATCATTAAAAATAGCGACGGCGATCGCACGGGCCGTATCCACATCCAGACCACGCCAGACACCTTTTTCATCAGGCTTGCCAAACCCGAAAAGATCACCGTTCACACCCGCTTGAATAAAGCCTTTGGCTCTGACATCCTCAAGCGTTCCCGCCAATGCAACACTTGCAGTAAAAATAAGCAACAAAGCTAAAAAAACTGCACTGGTTTTAAATAATTTCATCCTTTCTTCCTCCTTAATGGCTGAACGTGTTAACGTAAACGGTTTGCCGGCATGGCAAACCATAACCTCCCGTCTGTGTCAAAACCCAAAAGGGATAGCGGCAAGGGATCAAACAAATATCAGGCCGACGGGTATCCCTAAACCCGCATTAAATTTCGACACATCATGCAAAATAAGGTTTCATTATCTAAAGAATCAGTCTTGTGCAAGTAAAAACCGGTAATAGAAAAGGCATTTCCCGTCTAAATTGACAATTGTAAAAAACAGCTGGAACGACACCCCTCAGGAGTAAGGGTAGCTCACCCAAAAAAGGATGGCATCGCATGCCGGGGTGCAAGAAATCGTTTGGACAACGTGATCCTGCCGCAACCTTCTCTATTTTCTTGACTTTCAGCCTCTTTCATCGCTAATTTGATTATGTATGCAACGAATCAAACTTCCATCAACAGCTGTTGCTAGGGGACTCAGCATGAAAAGTTTATCGCTGTTTGTGAAAAAATCGATTGCCTGCCTTTTTATTTTATTGCTTGTCATAGCATGTACTTCCGGACGGTATCTTACCATTAACTATAATTTACCTCCGCAAACAGATTTATTTGATTCAAAAACAGTAACACTCCGTTTTAAAGACAGCCGGTCTAACCAACGTATTTTCGGCCCTGGTGCCCAAAAGGATTTTGAACGTTTTACAGGAGTTTACTCGCTGACCATGCATCACAGTGATAGCGCAAGTAATATATGGGTGGGTGCCATTGATTTGCCGAATTTATTTCAACAAACATTTAAGCAACGGTTGGAAAATCTTGGCATCCAGGTTCTGCGCGAACAAGCTGAATCAGGCCCTACTTTTGAAATCGCGCTGCAAGAATTTCTAATCAATAAAGAAAAAAACAATTGGACGGTTCAGATTGCTTACGAAGCTGGGATATACCAAGGGGATCAGTTGCGCGTGACCGAACGGGTTAGCGGCAGCGCTGAGCGAACCAATGTAATTGGTCCCGCAGACGCTGATAAAGTGCTGGGTGAAATTTTTACCGACGTGGTTAATAAACTGAATATCGACAACATGTTCCAGAGTGCAGATCTTTAAGTTGAGTTTCAAAAACAGTACTGCCCAACCAAGTTATCTTACCTATTTTTTTCCAATGGTTGACAAGATCAATAATTTTCGAATACCTTAATGCCAGATTGTTTCTGGTCGTCAGTTTTGCCCGAGTTTCTAGCTTATACCTTTTAATCCTTATATCTTGTTCGACTGCAGGACTTTTTTGCATCCGGTAAAACCGACGCTTCCCACTCAGATCAATACCACCATTGCCCAACAACCAAAACAAATGCGTTTATCTTTTCAATGCATTGACTATTCACCTAAGCTGATTAAATCGTGAAAAGGCGAGGTAAAAGATGAATCACCAGCATGACATTGTTATTGTCGGTTCCGGGTTGGCAGGACTTCGAGCTGCGATCGAGCTCGGTGTAGATACCAAAACCGCGGTTCTAAGCAAGGTTTTTGCGACCCGTTCGCATTCAGGCGCCGCCCAAGGCGGAATTGGGGCGGCCCTGGGCAATGAAGAAGAGGATAAATGGGAATGGCATATGTTTGATACCATCAAAGGCAGCGATTATTTGGGCGACCAGGATGCCATCGAGATATTAGCGCGTGATGCTCCCCGGGCCATTTATGAGCTTGAGCATATGGGGGTACCCTTTAATCGCACCAAAGAGGGCAAAATTGCTCAGCGGGCCTTTGGCGGTCACACACGTGAATTTGGCCAAGCCCCGGTAAAACGCGCATGCTACGCTGCTACCCGTACCGGCCGTGTCATTCTCGACACATTGTGGGAAAAATGTTTGCAGCGTGGCATTGAATTCTATGATGAATTCCAAATGCTATCCTTAATTATTGAAAAAGGGCATTGCTGTGGTGTGGTTGCGTATGAATTGGCCACGGGTGAACTGCATGTATTTCATAGCAAGGCTGTCTTGGTAGCTACCGGCGGTGCCGGTAAAATATTCAAGACCACTTCAAATGCCTTTGCCAGTACCGGCGACGGCATGGCCATCGCATATCGCGCCGGAGCACCGTTGGAAGATATGGAATTTGTCCAATTCCATCCCACCGGAATTTACAAACTGGGTATTTTAATCAGCGAAGCCGCCCGCGGTGAAGGCGGCATATTGCGTAACGCCCAAGGCGACCGCTTTATGGAACGATACGCACCGGTTATCAAGGATTTAGCCCCTCGCGATATGATCAGTCGCTGCATTTTACAAGAAATACGCGCCGGACAGGGAATTGACGGCAAAGATTATGTTCATCTGGATTTAACGCACCTTGGCAAAGAGGTGATCGAATCCAAACTGGCTGAAATCACCAGTTTTGCCCGCACATATGCCGGAGTTGATCCAATCAAAGAACCGATTCCCGTACAGCCGACCTGCCATTACATGATGGGCGGAATTGCTACCGATAACGAAGGCCGGGTCATTGCTGACGAACAAAGGACGCCATTTCCCGGGCTATATGCTGCCGGCGAATGCGCATGCGTATCTGTACATGGCGCCAATCGATTGGGCTGCAATGCATTACTCGATTTATTGGTTTTTGGTAGGCGCGCTGGGCGTGAAATGCGTAAGTATAGCCATTCCATTGGGTTTCAGTCTCTTCCCCCAAATCCCGCCAAAGCCGATCAAGATCGCATCGACGCTTTGATGCAAAATCATTCCGGCGTAAGCATACCCGAGATTCGTTCGCAAATGCAGGAAGTAATGATGGACAATGTATCGGTTTTTCGTGAAGCAAATGGTTTGGAAGCCGCCTTAAAAGAAGTAATGCAATTGAAACAACGTTATCAGCAGATTGGTATCACAGACAAAGGGCGATGTTTTAACCGCGATCTGCTTGACGCCATTGAGCTGGGCCATCTGCTCGATCTGGCGGAAGTCATCACCCGGGGAGCGCTGCTACGCCAGGAAAGCCGTGGTGCGCATACCCGCGAGGACTACCCGGAAAGAGATGATGAGCGCTGGCTCAGCCATACAATGTGTCGTTTTACCGGCGACAAAGAACCTGATATTTTTTACAAACCCGTCGTTATCACTGAACATCAACCTCAGGAAAGGAAATATTAGAATGCGATGCACTTTTATCATTCACCGATACGACCCTGCGGCGGATACAGAACCGCGGTATCAGGAATATAGTGTTGATGCCGAACCGACGGATAAAATTCTTGACTGCCTCAATAAAATACGCTGGGAACAGGATCCCACTCTGACCTATCGGTATTCATGCGCACATGGCATCTGTGGATCGGATGCGTTAATGATTAATGGCCGCATTGAACTGGCCTGCCAGAAACTGGTCCGTGATTTTAAAACCGGTTACAACTTTGTCATTGAACCGCTGCCACTCTTCAACGTCATTAAGGATCTGATTGTTGATTTAAATCCATTTTTCAACAAACATCGCTATGTGCGTCCCTACCTCATCACCGATGAGGATATGCCCACTACCGAATGGCTTCAAACCCGCGAAAACCAGGAATTTGTAGAGCCGGCGCTGCGGTGCATCTTGTGTGCGTCATGTACATCGGCCTGTCCCATCAATCGCGCCAATGGCAATTATTTAGGACCCGCTGCACTGCTGCGCTCATTTCGATATATCTTTGATTCCCGCGATACAGCTACGGGCAGTCGTTTAGCACAAATGGACTCCGAGGATGGCGTTTGGGGTTGCCGCAGTATGTGGTGGTGCACCGATGTTTGCCCTAAAGAGATACCGGTCACCAAATGCCTGGCTCAAATAAAACGCCTTATTAAGCAAGAAGCCAAGAAGTAACATCATACCTGTTTGGCTTTTGCCGGTTCAATTCAATTTTAACAATAGACGCAAACAATAAAACCATTAGCGAGTTCTGAACATTGAGACCAAATTTGTATCAAAATTTAAATCGATGAATCCAATCTGAAAGGTATGCTACTACAGGAATACCGATTATGGAAAGGAGGTATAAAACTCTACTACGTATCGATAGCAAATATCGCCACCTGTTCTACGGTGACATTATTTGCCGACGCAGAGCCAAGACCCAAACGGAAAAAGATACCCTCGGCTAATATTATTCATGCAATTTGTCCCATTAAGCTAAACATGCCCTGCCCCAGTACCCTGGTAAGGAAAAACCCGCCAAATCTTAAATTTTTAATAGCACCGATGCGCCTAATCACTTTTTGTCAATCTAATTATAGACCATTAAATACTTTCTGAAATGGTGTGTAACGATAATGCTGAGAAAGCAACCCTAATCCGAAACGAAGGTTGCAAGTTCGTAAAAAGGTATCGCAACTGCCTACGCAGAAGCACTTTAAACTTTCGACAGCCAATATTTTGTCAGCGCCTTACAAAACGATACTTGAAATATTGGTAGACAGCATCTAATATTTGAGCGCACAGTTGTGAACAATTTTAAGAGATATAAGCTTTAATTACTATCATTGATGGATAGTGTCCTTTATAAAATGTTGCTGGTTAGGATGGCTGCCATCAAATTAATCTCATAAATGGTAAAAGAAGGACATCATGGATTCATTGCGAGGATATCAGCGCAAGCATTTAAAAGCGTTGGCGCACAAACTCAAACCGATCGTTTTTGTGGGCCAGAGAGGCCTGACGCCGGCATTGACAGGCTCCACTAACGAAGCCCTTGATACTCATGAACTGATTAAAATTAAATTTAATGAATTTAAGGCTAAGGATCAGAAAGACCTAATTTTAGCAGATCTTACCAAACATACTGGTAGCGAATTGGTGGGGATGATTGGCCATGTTGCCATTTTGTACCGCCGTCAGCAAGACCCGGAAAAACGCAAGATCCAAATACCCCAGCGCTAAAATCTACGCTCTTTAAAAAGAAAGGACAAGTATGTCTGATTCGTATGATTGCGACATTATCATCGTAGGCGGCGGCATTGTTGGCCTGGCCACCGCTTTTGTTCTATCGCGTTTCCCCGGTGTCCGCCTGGCGGTTATTGAAGCCGAGCAGACCATCGCTGCGCATCAAACCGGCAACAACAGCGGGGTCATTCATTCCGGTCTCTATTATCGCCCCGGCTCTCTTAAAGCTACCAATTGTGTTAATGGACGACGTTTGCTTCTTGAATTCTGTCAACAGCATCACATCGATTATGAACAATGTGGGAAACTGGTGGTGGCCACCCATCGCGACGAATTACCGGCTTTAAACGAGCTGGAGCGGCGCGGGCGCCTGAACGGGTTGAGCGGTATCAAACGCTTGAACCAGGCACAATTAAATGAATATGAACCGCATGTGGCGGGAATTGATGGATTGCTGGTACCGGAAACCGGCATTGTTGATTTCGTCGCCGTTGCGAAAAAGTTTGCCGAACTTCTCAAAAAAACCGGCCATCAAGTACATACCCAGCAAGCATTTAAAGGATTGCAACGCAGATCAAATGGGCTGATTATCCGAACGACGCAAGGTGAATTTCAAGCAAAGTACTTAATTAATTGCGCGGGTTTGCAATCTGATCGTGTGGCGCGTTCATGTGGCCTGCGCTCGAATCTTCGCATCGTTCCATTTAGAGGTGAGTATTATCAGCTTAAACCGGAAAAGCGCTATCTCGTTAGGAATTTAATTTATCCGGTGCCTGATCCCAAATTTCCATTTCTGGGTGTACATTTTACACGAATGGTGAACGGCAAAGTGGAAGCCGGCCCGAATGCGGTGTTGGCATTCCGGAGAGAAGGATACCGCAAAGCCGATTTTTCAGCCAAAGATACCTTCGAAACCTTCTCATTTCCTGGCTTCTGGCATCTAGCCGCTAAATATTGGCGTACCGGTATAGGTGAGTTTTATCGCTCCTTTAGAAAAGGTGCATTTGTCAAGGCCCTACAGAAATTGATGCCGGCCATAACCGCATCTGATCTCACCGATGGCGGCGCCGGGGTAAGGGCCCAAGCATTGACGGCCGATGGTAAGCTGATTGACGATTTTCATATTTTGCAGCATCCACAAATGATTCATGTATTAAATGCACCATCACCGGCGGCAACGGCTTCGATCAGTATCGGAGAAACCATTGCGGCTCTGGCTAAAAAGAATTTTAATTTGATTCCCACGTAATCGCCCTGCAGCTTACCTTGAGTTAGGCAACCGGCAACACTTCATATGAAATTTGAGATCTACCAATGGCCCAATATGCAAAAAAACCATACGACCGCATCGTCTTTTGCGATTTTGATGGCACTATTACCGAACACGATACTTTTGCACAAATGCTGTCAAAGTTCGCATCGGCCCGTTTTGCCGAGGTCAGAGAACTGATTCGAAACCGACAAATCAGTATTCGCCAAGGGGTTCGAACCCTTTTGGAATCAATACCTTCTAAAAAATATCCTGAAATTATTGATCACATCCGACATGAGCCGATACGGGCGGGATTCGAAGAACTCCTTTACTGGCTTAAGTCCGTAAATGTTCCGTTTATTATTATTTCCGGAGGACTCCAAGATTTTGTTACAACGCGCCTCGAAAAATTTCTTGACGACATTCATGCGGTGCATGCACCCATTGTCAACTTGGAACACAACACGATCGAAGTAATATCGGAATATGAGAAAGACCCGGAACTAATGGCCAAAGCCGATGTCATGGCGGCCTATACATGGAAAGAAGCGGTATCCATCGGAAATGCATCGTCGGACATCAACATGAGTTTAGCGGCATCTGTAGTGTTCGCACGCGATGTTCTCAAGGATTATTTACAAAACCAGAAAATACCGTTTAGGCAGTGGAACGACTTTTTTGATATTCAACGTCAGCTAGCGCAATTGTGGCCATCGTTTAAGGGTTAAAATTGGTTTCGACGGTAGTATGCACCGACATAGACCCTATTATCAGATAACATCTCGAATTTGCGACGGTATAATGGTTGACGCTAAGATCATATAGACCGCCCCCTTTCCCATTTGAATATCGAAGCTAAAACCTATCGCCGGCTTGATCGGATGACCGCTCTCACGGTTATGGCTGAAAATCAGCAGTGGCTAATTCCAGCGGCCATATGGTTTCAAAGCGATTATTCATTATCTGTAACACTTGGGTTGGCAGGCGGTTTTGTCGTTGGAAGTTTTTATAGGACTTAAATTGAACCGGGCCAAAAGGCGTCATCATTTGGGTCGCGTTCAATGCTTCACGAATATCTTTAGGTTGCAGCGATTTTGCGCGCCGTAACGCGTCAGCCGCCACCAGCAATGCCGCATATGCTTCCGCGCCATGGTAATCGGGTTGTATGCCATATCGCTTTAGGAAATTTTGAAAAAAGGTTTGGGTTCCAGAATATTGCAGATGGGGAGACCAAAGGGTGGCTGTGATCGTTTTTTCAGCCGCAGCCCCAGCCAGGGAGATAAATTTCTCATGGGTAAAGCCTCCCGCACCGCCGCTTAACAAAGACTTAATGTTAAGAGCTCTTATCGTTTTGACCAATAGGGCTGCATCCTTAAGATACGATACCATGTAAATGACATCCGGCACATCTTTCTGCACATGAGTGAGGATTTTTTTGAAATACGCTTCCGAGGCCCTTTCTTTGTGATAGGGTAAAATTGCTGTTATGGCGATGTCGTTTTCTCGACAAAACCACATCATTTGCAATGCGCCTCCGGTACCATAAGGGCTGTTTTCATAGATGATGGACATTGAAGACGGGTTGAGGCGTGTGATCATAAACTTTTCCAGGCCATTTGCATATTCGCTGGCTGGAGGATTTAAGCGATAGATGTTAAGCAACTGGCGCTGTGTAATCCGATCATCTGCCGCCGTGCAAACCAAAAAAGGTCGATCCCGTCGATCTGCAACCCGTGCCATATCCAGCGTATTGCTACTGGAATACCCCCCCACCAACATAACAGCTCCATTTTGTACGATCAGTTTTTCAACGGCTATTTGCCCTTCACGGCGCTTTCCACGATCATCGGCAAAGACTAATTTTATCGGGTGACCATTGACACCGCCCTCTTTATTGATAACCTCCAGTGCCATGGAATATGCTTTCTGCATCATATCCGCATAAGCAAAGTCCGCGCGGTGTAATATTCCGATCACGATCTTTTCAGATGCTGATACCGGAAAAGATAAGAAGATCGATGTGCAAAGAATGAACCCTATTTGTAGCCAGAACTTGCGATAATGTTGCATGACGATGCCTCCCTTGTAGGAGTTTATGGGTTACTCACGCAGCGGATGGTCTGAATAAATTCTCTTTATGCGTGTAAAAGCGAAAGTCGTACAATGGTTAAAACCATGCGGGTCAATCCAAAAATAAATTTAGATGGCAGGGAGCAAGCGAATAGGTATATGAGCACTCAAACTATGGAGTCAGGTTCGGATATTTAAAAGTATTTATAGGCGATTAAGTGTCAATTTGATCAAAGATGAAAATACGTTAATTCAGCCTTATTGTCATATCAAGCATTGCAGCTTTAAACCATAGCCCCGACGCAGTCTTCTCACCGGGAGGCTTTCTTGATTAGAGCCGATTGGCCGACCGTTTGGCCAATCGGCAGCCAGACAAACCAGACCAGTGACGCCGGCAGGTGCAAATCCTTATAAAGCATTTGCAGATATAATTAGGAGCTGGTGTTTTCTCTTGCAATTTTCTTTAATTTTTCGTTGGCCCAAATGGCCACTTCCACCCTGCGGTTTTGCGCACGTCCCACGGCCGTATCATTACTGGCAACCGGATCTGATTTTCCAAAACCTTCAATTAAAAACCGGTTAGCATCGACATTCTGGGAGGACAGGTAATTGGCCACCGCCTGAGCCCGTTGGCGCGAAAGATTTATATTGTAATCATCAGCACCTGTGGAATCGGTGTGCCCAGCCATCATGATATTGGTATCAGGGTATTTGTTTAAAATAAGCGCCAGTTCGGCCAATTCGGATTTTGATTGATCTTTAAGATAGGCCTTATCAACGTCAAACAGTATACCTGAATCAAAGGTTATTTTGATGCCCTCCCCGATCCGCTCAACTTTCGCCCCGGCAATGTCCCGCTCAATCTCAGCTGCCTGCTTATCCATGTAATTGCCGATGAAACCTCCGGCGACACCCCCCACAACCGCTCCGATCAAAATTCCAGCAGGTGTGTTGCCCGCCGCATAACCAATAAGACCGCCAGCCGCAGCACCAGCACCGGCGCCAATGGCCGCGCCTTTCTGGGTGCGATTCCATTCACTGCACCCTAATGAAACCACCACGAAAATTAGGATAAAAAAACCGATTAAGATTTTACGCTTCATCACGTCCCCCTTACTTCCATTTCAATGTTGATATCTGCCTTCAATTCATATCTGTCTTAGGGTTGCCAAATAATGCAATATTAATATGCCCCCCTTCGTAATCTGTGTCAACCAATACAAACAGTTAAAACGACCATCATTATTGCATCGATTTTCGATTGGCCACATAGGCAAGCACTTCGCTGGTCGACAGCCGACGATTTCCGGGCCCCACCCGGATGTAAAAATCTTCATCTTTGCCCATCCGCAGAAACGCCGGTGAAGGAGACGGTTGGCATTCAATCAGTAAAATGCGCCTATCCTCGACCGTTACCAGCTGATATCGGATAAATCCGCTTAATTCCAATCCAATATGAGATTGAATTCGATTGTTGACGTGCAGTAGATATTTGTCATCATTATCAAATTGATCCGCGTCGGTACCCAAAATTTCACCACCATCCCCCACGCCAACTAATAGAACCCCGCCATCCGTATTTAAAAATGCCACAATGGATCTGAGCCATGATTTTTCGATCACTTGTTCAGAGCGACCGGTTTTGAGATTCCACCGCAACGTTGACTTAAACTCCACATTATCGCTCTCACCGCTGTGGATTAATGATTTGATCCATTCACTACGATCCATGGCTTCGCGTGGCATCGATCGCAGGGTCGCTTCCAAGCGATGGGCCAGTTTTTGATTTTCTTTCAACAACCGTTGGTGTTGTTGGTGAACTTCCAGTTGACGGGAAACACGTAACACGACCTCATCTGGATCAAATGGTTTGGTAATATAATCCATCGCCCCCAACGAAAGACCGCGTACTTTCTCTTCATTGCTTTGCAGAGCTGATAGAAAAATGATGACGGCATTGCGCGTGGAGGCATCGGCTTTGAGGCGCTTGCAGGTTTCGTAACCATCAATACCAGGCATCATGATGTCCAATAAAATGAGATCAGGAATGGCCTTGCGTGCGATCTTAAATGCATCTTCCCCGGAACGGGCGATCAGCAAATTGCAGTTGAGGCTCTCCAGGGTATGGTGCAACATCTGCAAATTGATTTCATTATCGTCCACCAAAAGAATGGTGGATGAATCAGCAGTCACGTCATTCATATTGTTGTTCACAATGCCTCTGATTGTAGGGTGTTATCTCATGGTTTTAAAGAGCAAAAAATGATACCGGTTAGAAGATAAAAATTATATAGCAATCGAAAAATTGATATCGTAATCTTCCACTGCAAACACTAGATCGACAAAAAAACTTGTTTAATCAGCGTCTTGATCCGGCACATGCTCTTTAGGGCCGCCATCATCGGAGGGCTTCAAAAGGTTTACGGCCACTTGATCAAAAATATGATCAATTTAAAAATGAATTTGTATTTCAGTACGTGATGTTCCCTCTTCCTATAGGCCTACAAAAATCTTAAAACATAAAAATAAAACCCTCCGAGATCGGCTCAAAGAGTTTTTAGTGCCCGCAAAGTGTGTCCGAAAAATGATTATAGGACTATAAAATTAGTAATCCTTTGCTCTTTTGGCATTCCCAACCCCGCCTTCGACAGCAATACACCCTATGAGACTTTGTTGTCCGACATATTATATCCATACTTCTACGGACGCAGACCACAAACAGTAACCTCAGCCCCTGCATGCCGTTCAGTACGATTATCTGCACCTGCCCTATTTCGGGGTCGATTTATCTGCGTGAAGAATTGCTGCAAAGAGTATTTGTTGGCGATCTCATTACGAAACGATCCACAGCACACAACTGGAAACCTTACTAATAACATAATGAGAAACACTACCTGTAAAAAACGCTTTGTTAACGCCGCGTCTGCCAATTACCACAGTCCCAAAATTGCCTTTATCGGCGACTTCGATGATGGCCCGGCCGGGGCGTCTTCGATTTTCCAACGTTTGAATTTCAATCTGATTTTCCGAAATGCCGGCATCCTTTAAATTTTTAACGGCTAATGCGTAAAATTGGTCGATCCGTTTTTTGTCACAGCTGGTCACCAAATCGTCCAATTCCGCAGAGGGTTCTTCATCAAGACATTCATCGTAAAACTCACTGGCCTTGCTCATTACGTGCAATAATGTGACCTTTACATTTGTATTGCCCATCAACATAAAGCTGATGTGTTCTACCGCTCGAATTGAATTTTCTGAACCATCAACGGCGACTAATATTTTATCGGAAGTAACCTCACCGTCCACCATCCAAACCGGAATATACTGGGAGTGCTCCAGCAAATTTGATGATACACTTCCCATGAACGCCTTCTCAAGACGCGACTTTCTCCTTCGACCAACGACAATTGCGTCATAACGGCCTTCATGGCCGAAATCGATAATATCTTTGGCCAAACCCAATTTTCTCGGCCGGGTCACAATTTCGATCCGATCTTCGTCAATTCCAAGGCCCAGCATATGATCTTTGTATTGCTCAAGTATTTTACGAGCAGATGCGTCATTTTTCTTAAAGACTTTGTCCAATTCAGCTCTGGCTTGCCCACTTTCTTGAGCCTCATCTTTTAGATATTGCGATATCATTGGCTGGATATGAAATAGAACGTAATGAAGATCTTTCACCATGGAGGATACGGCCACTGCATATTTGACAGCATCTTTTGATTGAACTGAATCATCAACAGCCAGCAGAATTTTTCTTTGCATCGGTCTAAACTCCTTCAACGAAAGGCAATCGTGCCCCATATGTAAGTTTTTTATCGATTTAAGTTAAACACCAGTGTTACGAAATAATTCTTTCCACAGAAAATAAACATAAAATTATAGAATGCACGATTAGGTGTCAATTACTATTTTATAAACAATTGCAAAGATTTTCTGGATATTGACAATTAATTATGACGAGGTAATATTACGAATACTAATTTTCCCTATAGCTAATCTTTGCGTTCAATGACAGTGATACTAAAATAGACTTCCTCTTGAAGCTAAACTTCAAAATTGCTGTGATTATACAGCCTGATATTTTCTGGAAAGACAAATAATAACAAACACATTATAAACTTCCCAACATTAACCCAACATAGTTCTATAAAAAATATAATCGTTCAAAGAGTGGAGAGAGGAGACGCAAATCATGTTCCCAGAGCTAACCCGTCACACACGCGTGTTGGAGATTGTCGGCGATACGATCAGGGTAAAGGCGCAGGGTGCTGCTTTTGGTGATTTAGCCATCGTTGAAAATGTCGATGGTGAAACCTCCCAGGCCAAGGTGGTTGAACTCGATCGTGATATCGTCAGCCTTCAGGTTTTCGCGGGTAGCAAAGGACTTTCCACTAAAGCCAATGTGCGTTTCCTGGGCCGGCCTCAGAATGTTACCTATTCGGATAATATTTTGGGACGAATTTTCAAGGGGTCGGGGGAAGCTTTTGATGACGGCCCCGATCTATCCGCAGACCCGAAAATAGAGGTCGCTGGCCCCACCGTAAATCCTATGATGCGGGTGATGCCCGATAAAATGATCCAAACCGACGTTCCCATGATCGATTTGTTTAACTGCCTGGTTGAAAGCCAAAAGATCCCGATCTTCTCGGTGGCCGGTGAACCCTATAACGAATTGCTGGCACGCATTGGTTTTCAGGCCGACGCAGACATCGTAGTTTTTGGTGGACTCGGACTGATTTTTGATGATTACCATTTCTTCAAGACCGTTTTTGAAGAGCATGGCGTTTTTCATCGGACTGTCATGTATATCAACCTGGCCGCCGACCCGATTGTTGAACGCTTGTCAATTCCGGATATGGCTCTGGCTGTGGCTGAAAAGTACGCTGTTGATAAAGATAAACGCGTGCTAGTGCTGCTGACGGATATGACTGCCTATGCGGACGCCATGAAGGAAATCGGCATTTCGTTGGAGCGCATTCCGGCCGCCCGCGGCTACCTTGGCGATCTGTACACACAGCTGGCCATGCGCTACGAGAAAGCCTGTGATTTCAAAGGTGCCGGTTCAGTAACCATCCTAACGGTGACAACCATGCCTGGTAACGATGTTACCCATCCGGTACCGGATAACACCGGCTACATCACCGAGGGACAATTCTACTTGCATGATGGATATATCGATCCTTTCGGTTCCCTATCTCGCTTGAAGCAGCATGTGGTTGGCAAAGCCACCCGCGAAGATCACAGCCAAATTATGAACACGATGATACGCTTTTATTCCAATGCGCTGGAAGCCGAAAAAAAGCAGGCCATGGCCTTCGAGCTGTCCCCCTTCGATGAAAAATTGCTCAAATTTGGGCAGCTTTTTCGGGAGCGTTTCATGGATATCCGGGTTTCCATGCCGGTAATCGAGGCTCTCGATCGTTGCTGGCAGACTCTGGCGGAGTGTTTTGAACCGCAAGAATTGCTGATGAAGCAAGAATTGATCGACAAGTATTTTCCAAAGGAAAAGACGCTCACCGATTAGGCTTTTTTTGTATTTTAGAGTGCAAGCAGTCAGCAAGGAGCTCAATTTTTTGCCTAAGATGTCAAGTTTCATTATTCACAAAATTGCTCCCAGCACACCAAAATTTGAATATTTAACACCATAACTTGTGAAATTAAAACAGTCATTTTCATCAAACTGATCTCTGTGGTATTAGGCATTGAGGATATATGGTGACTGGACTCCCGCTTCCGCAGGCGTGAAGAAAGTTAGATGATAAAATCTGTAATTCATTGTTAGTTAAGGGTCATTCACCATGGCAAAACTGGCATTGAGTAAAAGTGGGCTTCAAAAGCAGCGTGATGATATGCGCTTATACGAGAGAGTGTTGCCATCGCTCGACCTTAAACGGATGCAGATTAGCGGTGAACTAAAGCGTGCCCGGCAGCAACTGTTTGAGGCAGAGGTCGAGGTGCAAAAGTTATATGATCGCGTTGCGGAACAGTTGCCGATGCTGGCGAATCGGAGAATTGACGTTTCTGGACTGGTTCAGGTGGAGTCATTCCGGATCGAGGAGGAGAATTTAGTAGGGGTCAAACTACCAAAGTTGGTAGAGGTCAAATGTCAGGTGTCCAAATATTCAATGCTAGCCAAGCCCCATTGGGTGGATATGCTGGTTGACCAGCTCAAGCAGATGGTTGAGCAGAGAACCAAAGTTCAGGTAGCCGCTGAACGGGTGCGTATACTGGAGCAAGCCGTGCGCAGGATCACTCAGCGGGTGAATCTCTTCGATAAAATTTTAATCCCCACTGCCAGGAAAAATATCCAGAAAATACAGATATACCTGGCCGATGCCGAACGCGCTGCTGTTGTGCGGTCCAAAATAACAAAGAGAATGCGCAAACCGGTAAACGCGGTTTACTAGTCACTATATAAAGATTAGTTAATGTCCGAGACCCGAAAATTTCTTATAGTCGTATAAACCCTGCAGAGAATTCAGCTAAATGAGCATCGTAGCGCTGGAAAAAGTAACGTTTTATGGCCACACGGATGACCGGCAGCAAGTTTTGTCTGATCTGCAAAAGTTTGGCTGTCTGCATTTGATTCCGCTGGCTCCCGAACAGGAACCCCTGCGCAAGGAAGTCGGCCTTTCTTCGCGTTCGCGGCAAGCGTTGCAATTTCTCACCAGCTGTCCGAATCAGCGCCGGCAGGTGCGGAAACCCAAAAAATTTAATGCCCATGAAATCGAACAGAAGGCGCTTGCGCTATCTGATAAAATTCAAAACCTGGAGGCTGAAAGAGATTTTTTAGTCGGCCGAATCGAAAATCTTAAGCCTTGGGGGGAGTTTGCATTTCCACCCCGCGATGAGCTTAACAGTCTGAGTCTGTGGTTTTATGTCGTCCCACATAAGGACATGAAATATTTTGAATCCGTGGATCTTATCTGGGAAGTGATATCGCGCGACAGTCGCTTTTGCTACGTTACCGTGATCTCAGAAAACCAACCTGAAGGTATGCCGGTGGAACGCGTTCGCACCGGCAATAAACCCCTATCAGAATTGGAGGATCGGCTGGAAGAGGTTGAACTTGAACTTGAAGATCTGCAGGCCGAGCGCACTGGCTTGACCCGTTGGTGCACCTTGTTTGCCCGCGGTATTGATCGGTTGGAAGATCAAGCCGCTGTAAAGGAAGCTGCCGAACAGACTTATGCCGAGGATCCCCTCTTCGCATTGCAGGCCTGGACACCAGAAGATACGATACCCCGGTTGCAGCACTATGCCGCGGAGCAGGGACTGGCGCTCGAAACAGCCGAGCCGCAAAAGGAGGAAACGCCGCCCACTTTGATGCAAAATCCCCAAGCATTGGCCGCCGGGCAGGATCTGGTTACATTTTACACCACCCCCCGCTACTGGCTGTGGGATCCTTCAACAATAGTGTATTTTTCCTTTGCTCTCTTTTTTGCGATGATTTTCGCGGATGTCGGATACTCGGTCGTTCTGGGCCTGATGGTGTCCATTTTCTGGAAAAAAATGGGACAATCAGAGGCCGGCCGACGTTTTCGTATTTTGTTGGTGACTCTGGTGGGTGTGGGAGTAATTTACGGTGTGATGGTGGGGAGCTATTTTGGGATTTCCCCAGTTGAAGGTAGCCTCCCGGCTAAATTGAATATACTCGACATGATGAATTTTAGCGTCATGATGCAGCTTTCAATCCTCTTGGGCGTCTTTCACTTAGTTGTTGCCAATGCCATCACCGCCTGGCATTTCCGGCGTTCGATCCGAGCGGCGGTGCCCATCGCCTGGATTTTTATTTTCTTGGGTGCGACTGCTCTCTGGCAGGCTACCTCTCACGGGGAAAAATTGGCATTTTTAGAACCGGTCGGTATGGCGATCATGGTGCTAGGATTGGGGGGCGTGATGCTGTTTAAAAGCACTGAAGGACCTCTTTGGAAGCGCCTATTAAAAGGGCTTTCAGGCCTTACCGGTCTTTCCAATGCCTTTGGAGACGCATTGAGTTATCTGCGGCTTTTTGCCCTCGGCCTGGCCAGCGCGTCCCTGGCCGGCACTTTTAACGCGATGGCAGGGCAAGTTAAAGAAGCGCTGCCGGGGATTGGAATCTTATTTGCGCTTCTGATTGCCTTGTTAGGGCATAGCTTAAACTTCATATTGGCTTTAAGCAGCGGATTCATCCATGGACTGCGCCTCAATTTTATTGAATTTTTTAGATGGAGCATTTCCGAAGAGGGGCAGCTGTTCAATGCCTTTGCGAGAAAGGAGAAAGAATCGTGGAAAACATGATTTTAGCATTAGGCTGGTTGGGTGTTTTTGCCCCGCTGGCTCTGGGAGCTGTTGGCAGTATCATCGGCTGTGCGCGGGCCGGCCAGGCGGCAATTGGCGCCATGCTTGAGACCGAAAGCGGTTACGGCCGGTTTATCGGCGTTTCAGCGATGCCTTCTTCCCAGGTGATTTATGGAATTGTCGTTACATTGACTTTTGGAGGTGCCATTAAGCCGGATTTGGCTTCAGGTATTTTCGGCATTGGTGTGCTAACTGGCTTGGCCTTGATGGCAAGCGCTATTTACCAGGGGTATGCTTGCGCATCATCCATCAGTGTTTCCAAAAGCAAGCCTGAGGTATTCGGTATTTCCCTTGCGCCGGCGGCGGTGGTGGAAGGCTTTGCTGTTTTTGCTTTTGTATTTGCCTTGGTACTGTTAGGCACCGTCACCGGGGGAGGAGGTTAAATCATGGCGGAAACAACAAAGATCGCATCGGGTGTCCAAGAACTGATCAACAGGCTGCGGGATGAGGGTGTCAAAGCCGGTCGGGAAAAGTCCAATCAGATCCTGCATGAGGCCCAGGAGCAGGCTTCCCGTATTGTTGCTCAGGCCAAAGCTGAAGCCGAAGAAATATTGAGCAAAGCACGGATAGAAATTGAAAGGGACAAAGCTGCCGCCAATGAATCGCTGCGTGTGGCGATTCGGGATACCGAGCTAAAAATGGAGGCGGAGGTAAAAGCTGATTTCGCCGCGCATGTTAGACGGTTGGTCTCTGTTGAAATGAGCGACAAGAAGTTTTTGCGGCAGTTGATTCTGGCTATTGCCGGCATGACGGCCGGTGACAAAACCGGTGAAGATAGGCCTGCTGAGGTTCTGGTTCCCAAAGGCCTTTTTGAAATCGATGAAAAGCGCCCCCAGCTGACCAAAAAAGGCCAGGACCACATTAGGCGTCTGGTGCTGGGTATATCCGGCGACATGTTGCGCGAAGGGATCAATTTAAAACCCTCTGAGGATATCAGTGGTGGTATTCGGATTCGCCTGGTCGGTGAAAATTTAGAGATTGATTTATCCGATCGGGCCATTTCCGAGTTACTCTTGAAAAATTTACTCCCACGCTATCGGGCCATTGTCACTGGTGTGGAGTAGTCTTATGAGTAGCCAGCCATATTATACCCTACTGGCAAGCTTACCGCCTCTGCCGCGCTTTGACCAGACCGACCGGCTGCCAATCACACGCGAACGGCTGGCCCAACGCCTCAGTATGCTCGCAGAAAACGATGTGCAATTGTATGAACATGCGGCCGATTTTCTGGCCTGGCAGCGTCAAAGCGCAACCCGGACCGATGAGGAAATGATTACCAATTTTAAAAAGATGGAAAAGCACATTGCGCTACCGACGCTCCAATCCATCTTTGATTTTCCCATTGATCAACGGACGATTATGGCAGCCCTGCGGCGTCGTTTTCGTGGTCTGCAAGCTCCAGCGGCCGGCGAGCCATGGGGTGTCGGACGCTATGTCAACCACATCGAACGCAACTGGGATCATCCACATTTTAAGCTCAGTGCCGTTTATGCCTGGATTCCCCAGGCCCGCACCTACCTTGAAGCTGGAGAAACCCTGACGCTGGAGCGGCTGCTCAAGAACGCACTTTGGGACCACGCTGATCGATTGATACCGCCCTACGAGTTTGGATTCCGCGCGGTGCTAATATATATTATTAAATGGGACATCCTCGACCGGTGGTTGTCCTATGACATTGAAGCTGCCAAGGTGCGCTTTGAAGAATTAGTAACGGAGGTAACCGATGAGCAACCAAAAATCTTCGACGGCTGATCCGGAAACATCAGAAGCAGCCGAAGGCGTTAGTGCCGCCCGGGTGTTGAGCGTGCGCGAAAGTCTTGTGAGCATCGATACAGGTGGTGAGGCTATCAAGAAAAATGAGGTGGGCTACATCCTTGTCGGCAAGGAACGCCTAATGGCTGAAGTGCTGCGTGTGCACGGCAATACAGCCGATATGCAGGTGTTTGAAGATACCCGTGGCGTTCGAGTTGGTGATCCGGTCGAGATGAGCGACCAGTTGGTGTCGGTCTTTCTGGGCCCCGGACTGTTGGGAGAGGTATTTGACGGATTACAAAATCCACTGGCGATCCTGGCCCACGATCACGGGTTCTTTCTTCCGCGCGGTGTCGATGTGTTTCCTCTGGATCAAAAAAAAAAGTGGGACTTTACACCGACAGCTTCAACCGGAGACAAGCTTGTCGCCGGACAACCCATCGGGACTGTCCAGGAAGGATTGTTTGTCCATAAAATAATGATACCCTTTAATGAACCTGAGGCGGTTGAGGTTACCTGGATTCATCAAGGAAGTTTTGCCGTTAACACGCCTGTCGCCCGGATTCAAACCGCAGGTGGCGCAGAGCGTGAACTGACCATGGTCCAGTCCTGGCCGGTGCGCCGCCCGATACCCGAGGCTATGATACGTCGACGCCATGCGGAACGGCTGTATCCCACAGAACCGATGACCACTACCACCCGTATCATCGATACCTTTTTCCCCATTGCACGGGGTGGCATGGCCTGCATCCCCGGACCGTTCGGCGCAGGCAAAACCGTATTGCAAAGCCTGATCTCACGCTATTCAACGGTGGATATTGTGATTGTGACCGCTTGCGGCGAGCGAGCCGGCGAGGTCGTTGAGACCATCAAGGAGTTTCCGGAAACCAAGGATCCCCGAACCGGTGGCTCATTGATGGACCGCACGATCATCGTCTGCAACACTTCCTCAATGCCGGTGGCTGCACGGGAATCTTCCATATACACCGGGATTACACTGGGCGAATACTACCGTCAAATGGGCTACAATGTGCTGATGATCGCCGACTCCACTTCCCGCTGGGCACAGGCCATGCGCGAAACCTCCGGGAGGATGGAAGAAATCCCCGGTGAAGAAGCCTTTCCAGCCTATTTAGATTCTTCGGTCAAAAACATTTACGAGCGGGCGGGGGTGATCAAATGCCCAGACCAATCAATCGGTAGTCTTACAATGATCGGAACTGTCTCACCTGCCGGCGGCAACTTCGAGGAGCCGGTCACCCAGGCAACTTTAGCCACCGTTAAAACCTTCTTAGGCCTTTCCTATGATCGAGCATACAAGCGTTTTTATCCGGCCATCGATCCTCTAATCTCCTGGTCACGCTATTTGGAGCAACTCAAGGACTGGTTTGCTGAAAATCTGGGCACTGAATGGGTTAGCGACGTCAAAACCATGCAAAATTTATTACACCAAGGTGATTCCATCTATCAAATGATGCAGGTTACCGGCGAAGAAGGAATCAGTATCGAAGATTATATTGTATGGCAAAAAGCCACCTTGCTAGATATGGTCTTTTTGCAGCAGGATGCTTTCGACGAGGTGGATGCATCTATGCCGCTTGAGCGGCAGCTTGAAAGTTTCCAGTTGATCAAAGACCTGATCCAGCGTAACTATCAGTTTAAGGATAAAGACGAAGTCCATAATATATTTACTCAAATTACCGGTCTATACAAAAATTTAAACTATAGTCGATCTGATTCTCAGGAATATCAGCGCTACCGGAAGGAAATTGAAGACCTTGCGGCCAAATACACTATCGGTGCTTAGCAAGGATGCAGCGCTCAGCGCATGCTCGTTGCCAGTAAGCGTGCAAAAGTGTTTTAATTCAAATTCACAGTGAATAACTAAAAAGGATAGATGCTCATCTACTTTGGCAGCAATTTAAAATGACCCAATATATCACATTCTCAAACTTTTCCCAGGCACGCCGCGCCGAGCACAACGAGGTAAGTTTCAACCTGGTAGCTCTGGTCCCCGAACTGGATGAAAAAGGCGAACCAATCCCGATACCGGTCGAACCGATCAAGCTGACGGGCATTGAAAAGCTCCGGTTCATCCAGCCCTATGCTACAGTCCGCTTCATGGATCAGGCCAAGGCCGTTATTCCGCTGGCGCTGTACCTGATCCTGTTCAAGTTGCTGATTCTCGATCAGATCTTCCAGGATGGATGGCTCATTTCGGGTGGACTGTTCGCAGTCATCGTCGGACTGATGTTTTTTATGGAGGGTCTCACTCTTGGCCTGATGCCCTTTGGCGAGGTCATCGGCAGCGGCCTGCCGCGCCATTCACCCTTACCACTGGTTTTATTTATTACTTTGCTGCTCGGCATCGGGGTTACCTTTGCCGAGCCCGCCATCGGAGCCCTCCAGATCGCGGGTCAGAACGTCGATGTCGAGCGCGCGCCGTACCTTTTCGCGCTCCTGAATAATTACTCCCAAGTATTGGTGCTGGTTGTTGGTGCAAGTGTGGGGCTGGCGGCGGTCATCGGCACGCTGCGATTTCTGTATGGCTGGACCCTAAAGCCACTGATCTATTTTTCTTTGGTACCCGTTCTGCTGCTCTCGCTCTATGCGGGTTCCGATCCTGATCTGATCGTCGTACTCGGAATGGCCTGGGACGCGGGAGCCGTTACGACAGGGCCTGTAACGGTGCCATTGGTGCTGGCGCTGGGTATCGGCATCGCTGCGGCTGCCGGCAAAAGCGAATCGGGGTTATCCGGTTTTGGCATCGTAACCCTGGCCTCCCTATTTCCGATCATCGGCGTGCTGTTACTCACCCTATATATTGCGACGGCAATAACGCCCGCTGAGATCATCGAGGCTGCAGGCCAGGCTGCTCAGGCTGCTCAGGGTTTGCCACTAGGCTGGTACGCGCGAAGCCCAGGCGTAGAGATTGTGCTGGGCGTCCGGGCGATACTGCCGCTGGTGATTTTCTTGTTCATCGTCCTGAAGCTCGTGCTAAAAGAGAAGCTCCACAGCTCGGGCCAGATACTCTACGGTATCGGTCTGACGCTCATCGGCATGTGTATCTTCAACGTCGGTTTGACCTACGGCTTGTCAAAGCTGGGGGGCATCACAGGCGCGTTCGTGCCCGGCGCTTTTATGTCGGTCGAGACGGTGCCGGACTCGCCCCTGTATGTCTACAAAGTGGGTCTGATAATCGCATTGGCGTTCGCCTGGGTTTTAGGCTTTGGCGCTACGATCGCAGAGCCGGCGTTGAATACACTGGGGATCACGGCTGAAGAGCTAACAAACGGCGTGTTCAAGAAGAAGGCCCTCATCAATGCTGTCTCCATCGGCGTGGCCTTTGGGATCGCCTTGGGCCTTGCGAGATTGATCTTCAATCTGCCACTGTTGTGGCTAATTGTGCCGGGCTATCTGGTCGCCATCGTGCTTACCTTTTTGTCCAACGAAACATTTGTCAATGTCGCCTGGGATTCGGCCGGGGTCACCACAGGGCCGATCACGGTCCCGTTGGTGCTCGCCCTGGGGTTGGGTTTCGGCAATGCAACCAATGCCGTTGAGGGGTTTGGAATCCTCTGCATGGCTTCTATCGGCCCGATCATCGCGGTAATGACGACAGGCCTATGGACGCGGTTTCAGGCCAACAGGCAGCTTAAGGCCGCACGACAAGAGACTGAAATTTCACCTGGAGAGGAGGCGCCGGCCATACTATGAGTGAAAGAATCTATTTAACGGACGTGGCGATGATCCACTGCATCATCAATGCCGGAACAGCCGACCGAATCCTGCTTGCCGCCCGTGACATGGGTGCGCGTCATGCAATCGTGCATCATGCCCGCGGCTGGGGTACTCGCGAACGAATGGGGGCGCTGGGCGTCGCCGTGGAAACCGACAAGGAAGTCGTCTCGATCCTGGTCTCTTCAAATCAGCAGGATGTGGTCTTCGATGCCCTCTATCGGGCCGGGAACTTCGATACCCCAGGGCAGGGGATGATCTACATCACACCACTCGAAAAGGCGGCGACTTACGTACCTAAAGCTATCCGTGACCGACTCGATCTTGACGAGGGGATAGGCGGATGATCAATAAGGACCGTACACCCACGCCTCGGGCCCCCCGTGTTCCGGGCAAGGTTATCTTTTGCGTTGTGCCGGATGACGGCACCGACTTGAAGCTGCTAAAGGCATTGCGTTCGGAGTTCGGCATCATCCGGGCAAACAGCACAGCCTGCCGCGGCATCGCTGCGCTCGGCGACGTCAGGACCAAGCACGGCAAGCTTCCGGCACCTTCCCTTGTCAAGCTGATCGACGTGATCGTCGACCATGACCAGGCAGACACTGTATTCGACTTCATCTTCGATCGAGCCAACCTGGCCAAGCCAGGACGTGGTGCCATGTGGCAAACTCAACGCACTAGCTGCACGATGTTCGAGCTGCCCGAAGACGTACCGAATGAGAAAGAGAAATGAGAACATAAAGAGGCAAGAAGATCGGTCAGGATCTGTTAGCCAATTGCGGCAAAAGATGAAGTAATCTCCATTGATTCTCAAAAACTGTCTTTGATCTGACAAACGAAATGCCGGTTTAACCTTGGATGCCGCTCATCACGGTATCAATGATATGTTTGCTAACCGCAGACATACAATGATTTCAAGTCAACGTTTAATAAATCTTCTTTTCCATATTCAGAGTATAAAATAATACGTTCGCCCGGCTGGATTATCTTAGGAACGACAGCGAAAGATTAAGACAAATCCATTGTGATTTTTGAAATCATAGCCCAACTTGTACGTCCGATCCGAAATAGATACCAGATGTAAAAGGCTCCCTGTGCCTTTTTTCATGAAGTTATGTCTGAGCCGTTACTAATATTTCCCATTATCCTCGTTTTCGCAGGAGCCCTGGCTGCGGCCCTTTGTGGCACGCCCGCCCTTAATCGTCGACTAAGCGCATCCCGGCTCGGCTGGATTCTATCATTGTTTCCGCTGGGTGCCTTCGTGCTGCTGCTGCAGACCGTTCCAGATCTGCGAGCCGATATGGTCTTCACCTGGCAAGTGCAATGGATGCCATCGATCGGTTTAAACGCTTCGCTTTATTTTGACAGCCTCAGTGCTCTATTTGCTCTTCTCATCACTTTTATCGGAACCCTGGTGGTCATCTATGCCGGACAATACTTTAAGGGGGATAAGGGAACCTGGCGCTTTTTTACCTACATTCTGCTTTTTATGGGGGCCATGCTGGGGCTGGTCATGGCCGGAGATGTGCTGACGCTGTTTGTGTTCTGGGAAGGAACCAGCATCACTTCTTTTCTGCTGGTGGCCTACAAGTCCAAAGACGAAGCAGCCCGCAAGGGCGCTTTCAAGGCCCTTTTTATAACGGTCGGCGGCGGTATTGCATTGCTGGTCGGTCTGCTTTTTATGGCTCAGGTGGTCGGCGACACTCAGTTTCATGCAATTTTGAGCAGCGGCGAGGCCCTCAGGGATAGTCGTTTCTATCCGATCATCCTGGTTCTGATTGCCCTGGGTGCATTTACCAAAAGCGCCCAGTTTCCCTTTCACTTCTGGCTGCCGGATGCCATGAGTGCCCCCACGCCTGCCAGCGCTTATCTGCATTCGGCAACTATGGTCAAAGCCGGCATATACCTGATGGCGCGCCTAAATCCAGTGATGGGGCTGACCGAAACTTGGTTCTGGCTGCTGACTGTTGCCGGGATGATTACTATGCTGACCGGGGCCGTTCTCGCTTTGAGGAAAACCGATCTGAAGGCTGTATTGGCCTATTCCACGATCTGCCAACTCGGCATTTTGATGATGATGATCGGACAGGATATGGAAATTTCCTTCAAAGCTCTCATCATCGGCATTCTGGCCCACGCGCTATACAAGAGCGCTCTGTTTCTTGTGGTCGGCATCGTTGACCATGAAACCGGAACCCGGGATTTGCGGCGGCTGGGCGGTCTGGGCCGATCCATGCCGTTCACGTTTGCCATCTGTGCGCTGGCAGGCCTTTCAATGGCCGGGCTGCCGCCGCTTTTCGGCTTTCTGGCCAAGGAAACCCTCTTGGCCACCGCGGTTCACCCCACTCTGCCTAAAGTGGTCGGCTGGGTCTTTACCCTATCCAGTGTGATTGCCGGTGCGCTGACGCTGGTCATATCCGGTCGGCTCGTCTGGGATACGTTCATGGGACAGCCCGGGGACCCGGACATTCGCGGTCATGAAGCACCTCCGGCGATGCTGATCGCACCGGCTCTGCCTACTGTTTTATCTTTGGTATTAGGGCAGTTTCCCGGTCCGAAGCAAGAAGCGCTGCTGCTGGCAAATGCCGCCGGGGCCGCTTCTGGTACAGAAGTCAAAGTTTCGCTGGCCCTTTGGACGGGTTTAAACGTACCGCTGTTGCTCTCCGTGATCGCCGTGTCTATCGGTACGGTGCTCTTTATTTATCGCCGCAAAGTTGTCGCATGGATCCAGGCGCTTCCGGTCGTAATAACCTTGAATGCCTTTTTTCAGACCTTTTTTACCGGTGTTGACACGCTGGCCAAAGCGGCGACCAGGCTGCAACACGGGAAACTGCGTTTTTACCTGTTCACGATGCTGGTGGCAGCGCTCGGACTGATTTTCCTTTTCGATGGCTTTCCGCCGCCGATCAATACGGCATCTATGACCATCCCGGCGTTGTCGTTTGAAGGCGAACTAATCCTGCTCAAAATCTTGATTCTCTTTCTTGTTGCCGGAACCGCACTGGCCTGTGTTGTGCTGGCCAATGATTTTTTCGCGATTCTGGCCTTCGGGGGATCCGGTCTCGGCGTCGCTGTTCTGATGGCCATGGAACCAGCTCCGGACGTGGCCCTGGTGCAGATCGTTGTCGATATTCTGGTGGTGATCATCTTAGTGCTAGCCCTACAACAAATGCCCGCATCAAGGCTTCAGCAAGCTCAGGAGGTTGCTGCTAAGCACCACAAGACAGGTCTTTGGCGCGATGCTTTGATTTCAATCGTTTTTGGGATCATCGTCATGTGTATGACGCTGGCAGCCCTGCTGAGCCGCCCCCGATTTAGTGCGGTATCCCCCTATTATGGGGAAACCACCAAAATCACAGGTTCCAAGAGTATCGTCGGTGCCATTCTCGCGGATTTTCGTGCCATCGATACCTTGAACGAGATTGTCGTTTTCAGCATCGCCGGCTTGGGGATTTACACCCTGATCTGGTTTGCCGCCCGTAAATTTACCGGAAGCGAACCGAAGATGGGAGAAATCGGAGAGCCCCCCGGTCGTACCTTCAGCACGCACGGCATAGGTGGGCCTAAAATTTCACCGCTGATCGCAATCCTGGCCCGGGTCGTTCTGCCCCTGGGCATGATCATCGGGATGTGCGAACTGCTTTACGGTCACTATCAGCCCGGCGACGGTTTTTCCGCCGGTGTCATCATCAGCATCGGCATCGGGTTCTGGTATGTTGTCTTTGGTTATCACGAAACCCGGCGCCGTCTTGCATGGCTCCGGCCGACCGCCCTGATCGGGTGGGGAATTCTCATGGCGATTCTTTCTGGCACTGCTGCCATGATTATCAACGGCAGCTTTTTCTCCATCGTGGATTTCGGCAAACTATTGGGACTGCCCTTGCCTTCCGCCGTGCATTTGAGCAGCTCGGTTCTGTTTGAGATCGCCATCATGTTGAGCGTCGTGGGAAGCGTTACACACATGATCAACACGCTTGGTCATCCGGAAGAAAAGGATACACTATGGAGATCCTGACCGCATTTGCCATTGGGCTCACCTTTGCCCTCGGTCTGTTTCAGATCCTGAGAAGAAATGTGATCCGCGCCGCCATCGGGCTCATGCTGCTGACCAATGCGGTCAACCTCTTTCTACTTTCGGCCGGGGCCTACACGGGAAAACAGGCGGCTTACGTGGGGGCGGTCGGAATACAGAGCGATGCGCTGCCCCAGGCTCTCGTCTTGACCGCCGTTGTCATCGGTCTGGGCGTAACGGCCTTCGTATTGGCCATGCTCATCGTCATCGTCCAGCGCTACAAAAGCTGCGATTCCGATGAGGTTCGAGGACTGAAGCGATGAAGCCCAAAAAGAATAGGGAAGCGTTCAGATAATGCTGATAGACCACTTGGTCATACTACCTGTTATGCTACCCTTTATAGGTGGCATATCGGCGCTGCTATTAAAGCGCTATCCTCGGGTGCAGAGCCTGTGGGCCCTGGGGTTCATGGCGGCGACATTGGTCGGTGCCGTCAGTCTCTTCATGTTCGTGTGGCGCAGTGGACAACCGTTGGTTCTTCAGATCGGTGCCTGGCCAGCACCGTTTGGCATTACCCTGATGGCCGACTTGCTGTCGGCCTTCTTTGTTCTGATGAGTCATCTGGTGCTGGCCATGGGGGTATTGTATGCCATCGGGAGTAAAGACAGCTGTGTCCGGTATCCAACGTTTTACCCCATTTTTCTCTTGCTTGCCACCGGGCTAAGCGGGGCCTTTTTGACCGGTGATATATTTAATCTCTTCGTGTTCGTGGAAGTGCTGGCCCTTTCAAGTACGGTGCTGACATCGATTTCCGACGATCGTTTCGGCACCGAGGCGGCCTACAAATATTTGTACATGAGTCAAATTGCCGCCTTTTTCCTGCTGCTTGCCATCGGTGCGCTTTATGTGAGCTGCGGCACCCTGAACATGGCTCAACTGGCGTCAGCCATCGCCAGTGACCCGCAGAAGTCGCTGATTCCGATCGCCATCGCCTTTTTGATGGCATTTTTCATGATTAAAAGTGCGACCTTTCCCTTTCACTTCTGGCAGCCTGATTTTCATACCGCGGCACCGACCGCGGTAAGTGCCATGCTCTCATCGGTGGTCGTCAAACTGGGGGTTTACGGATTTATTCGCATGACGACCTTGCTGTTTGTCGACCACGCTGAAATAATCCAGCAGATCCTGATCGTGGCGGGTGTTTGCGGAATCGGTTTCGGCGGCATATCGGCCATCGGAACCCACAATGTCAAACGGATGCTGGCCTATTCCACCCTGGCTCAGGTTGGATTTATCCTCGTGGGTATCGGTT
>JASJAZ010000260.1 GCA_030066785.1 Desulfobacterales bacterium
GTGGTGTTCTGCTATGGCCTTGTACGTATTTTCAGGAAGATCCACATGATTCATAATTTTTTCAGCAATCTTGAGGTGATTTCTAAGAATTCCGAATTCTATTTGATTGAGCTCGTGGCTGCTATTGAGAACTGAGTCGGGGATCCCGATTTTGCCCACATCATGAATCAATGCACCCAGGTAGATATCTTCGCAAGTGCTGTGGTCTAAATTCAGTTCACCGATAATTTCCTTTGTGATTTCAGCAACGCGTATGGAGTGACCACCTGTAATAGGATCTTTGACATCCAAGGCTGTAAAAATGGCATGAATGGTATCCAAAAGGAGCTGTTTGCGTTTACCTGTCTCTTTGAGCAGGCAAAAGAACCAAAAAGAAGAAAGGATTAAGGTTGAGATGGCTTTGATCAGTTCCCCTGTAATTTTTTTGTCGCGGCCTACTAAAATGTATTCTGGTGAATCTTTGGTTTGATTCGTAAAAATTGGAATCAAAATTTGATGGCAAGGCGTTGCCTTTTTATTTTCAATTAAAATGATGTCGTGGCCGGGATATTTTTTTGCTTCAATCTGTATATTGGGGCTAATTTTCATCAGTTCCTGTATATGGCTGCAGGTGGCCAGCAGAGACAGGCTAGTGCTTTTTTTAACTTCCGGCCAAATCGAATGAAGATAATCAAAAAAGGTGGCGTAGTCGCCATTGGCTTTACCGTTGAGGGCGAAAATCGAAGAGATGGATATGGTTTTAATTTCCCAATCGGCATGTAGGAATTTGTATCGAACAAAAAGTGCCGTAAAAAAAGAAAGGAAAGCGGCGATATTGGGTGTTACCAGCATTAACCATTGCAAGGATGCAAAAAACAGATACAGATTAAAAATACTAAATAAGGTACAAACAAAAACAAATCCGAGGATACTTCGCAAAGGACGCCCGTACAATGCCAGAAGGATGCCGGCAACGGCCAGCATAAACGCGGCTATTCCTTCAATTGTCGCTGAGACTCTCTGGGGTATGAAGCCCTTTAGAAGTGTTTCCAGAATTTCGGCATTGACCTGAACCCCAGATACCACGCGGCTGCCGCCCGGAGCGGGCCGTGCGTAAAAATCGGCACTGCCGGAAGCGGCAATGCCCACCATGACGATTTTATTGGCAAAGACTTCCGGTGCCACTTGTCCGTTCATGACCTGAGAATACTCATACACCGGAATTTTTGTCATCGGATGGGGCAGCCAAATTCTTCCCTGTGCATCGCTTAAAAAGTGTTTGGTGCCCAAAGTAAGAACATATCGTTGGTTAGCATTTAGGGCTAGTTCGGGTTTTTGTTGGGTAACCGCTGCCAGCGTTGCCAGGGATAGTGACGGCACCATCAGATTTCCGACGGGTCGGGCAGGATGGAAAAAACGGATCAGGCCGTCGATATCGGTTTCGATATTGGTAACACCGGCACCGGCACTGGCCTGAACGAGTTTGGCAATGGGGGGGATAAGTCTGTCTTGCCTGCCTTGATATTGTGGCGCGATGTGCATGGCCAAAATGACATTGCCATGGGATTTTATGGCGTTTGCCAATACAAGGTCGTCTTCGGGCACACTCTGTTCGGGAAACAATATATCAAGCACGATGGTTTTGGCCTGATTCAATTGCCCCAAAAGTTGTGCATGAAAACGCCGCGGCCATGGCCACACACCAAATTGATTAAGACTTTCTTCGCCGGCACGAACCAAAACGATATCGGAATGGGTTGATTGGGTGCTCGACTGAAAAAGACGCCAATCATAAGATGGGCGCTCTAATTTTTCTAACAATATCGGCCTACTAAAACCAATTAAACCCCATGTGAAGGCAATAATGAAGAATAGGCCATACCAGCTATTTGCTTTAGAAAGCTTCATGCAAAAGATTCCTTGCCGTTAATACCGTAAGGCAAATCGGCAAAGGTGACTCCCTGATTAAACCCGATATCGGGTAATCTGCTAAATTTTTCGGTAACTGTTTGAAATCTATAGGTTTAGATGCAAAAATTGCACCGGAAAAAGGTAGGATGATAAACGATGATTTTTCAATAGGTTAGAATTGTGTTTGGTCGATGCGTCAAACACGTGTGACAATAAATGTCAGTATAACTAACGAAAATCGGGAAAATAACAGTAAAAGGCCGGAAGTTCCTAACATATTGCGTATTGCTTTAGATCAACGCAAATTAGCGGCATGATGATTTCATCAAAGAAGAATGGGAAATGATGCCGTATACATTTTGTGGCCTGTGTACAAAAATCTGCAATTAGTTACGGAATAATCTCAATTCTAAATGCGGTTTGTTATGGATCGTTTTTTAGAAGATGTGCTCAACGCTTGCGAATAAATCCCTGCGGAGGCATGGCCGATAAGGGATTTCCAGCCTGGATTGGGCAACAGTTCAAGTTGGTTTTTTCGTATAGCACCTATTGAAGGCATTTAAGCCGATTGGCATACGAATTGCTCAGATTTTTGGGTACTGAGCAGACGTCGACGCAACCACAAATCACTATGCTTCGAGACACAATCGCCAGAAATAATAATATGTTGTGATTTACAGTACATTTCAGAACGGTTCATGGGGCAACACGATCCTGATTTGTGCCTGTTGCTGCATGAGGTAAAAAAGACACAATTATTTGAGCTTCAGATTCGCCATGCAGATATTGACCATTATGGTCCAGCTTAGAAAAACGTATAGTTTAGTGTTATTATTGATTATTTCAATAATTAGCTGCAGCAGTGGCAGCAGCCCTGGAGGCAGCAGCGACGACAATTCCAGCGACAGCAGTCTTAATAATATCAGTTCCACCAATCAGGCCCCCACGGCAGTCATCAGCGCTCCCGGAATCAATGAACTTAGTGTAACCTTCAATGCTGCCGGTTCATTTGACCCAGATGGCGATGCGCTTTCCTATACCTGGAACTTTGGCGACAGTCATACCGACACCGGCGGCAGCTGTGCACATACTTACCATAGTGCCGGTGACTACACCGTAACATTGACGGTTAGCGACGGCCAGTTAAGTGATGTTACCACCCGATTGGTAACAGTGGCCCCGCCGGCAACCGGTTTTCCCCAGCCCTTTGATATCAATGCGCAGTACCTGGAAACGATTTTCGTAGCGCCTACCGGCAGCGACAGCAATGGTGACGGCAGCGCGGCAGCGCCTTATGCCACCATCCGTTATGCACTCTCACAGGCCACGGCGGGCACACGCATTCGGGTGCAGACCGGTACCTACGGCGCCATCGGAACGGCTGTCGGCATTCAGGGTACCACGACCAATCCGATTGCCATTGTGGCCGACGGTGAGGTGATCATCGATGCCGGGGGATCTGGCAATGCAATGGGAATGAGCAATGCAAGTTTCATTGTTATGGAGGGGCTAACCTTACAAAACACGGGTGTGCATGGCCTCAATATCGATGACGGCGGTGATTATGCCACCCCTGCCCATCATATTGTGCTTCGCGACCTAACATTTCGAAACATCGGCAGCGGGGGCAACAACGATTGTCTGAAAATGTCCGGTGTTGATGACTTTTACATCACCGGCTGTGAATTTCAGGATTGCAACCGCGGCGAGGCCATCGATATGGTGGGCTGCCATGACGGCATCATTACCGGCAACTATGTGCATGATGTGGTGCAAAACGGTGTGCAAACCAAAGGCGGTAGTGCCGATGTGCTCATCCATGGTAACCGCTTTGAAGACATTCCCCAGCGGGCCATCAATGCCGGCGGCAGCACCGGGGTGCCTTACTTCCGACCCTTGAATGCGAATTACGAAGCAGCCCGCATTCAAATAATAGCCAACACTTTTTTACGCACCGGCTCGGCGCCGGTCGCTTTTGCGGGGTGCGATACATGCGTTTTTGCCAATAATACCATTATTGAACCCCAAAATTATATTGCGCGCATTCTGGAAGAAAATACCGGTCGAACAGCAGGACACGATGGTTACTTTATCAACAACCTGCTGGTGTTCAATACGGCCGCCATCAGCGGTTGGTCGTATGTCAATGTTGGCCCCAACACGCATCCCAACACATTTACCTTTGGCTGGAACCTCTGGTATGCACTGGATGATTCGAACTTTAGCGGGCCCATTTATCGGGACGGGGTGCCGGCCGAAACCAACGCCGTTATACAGCAAGATCCCTTTCTGACGGATCTGGCAGGCGGTGACTATCATATTCCCAATGGCAGTCCGGCCCAGGGGATGGGCCGTGATGTTCCACGCGGTGCAGTGGCGGATTTTGATCGGCTGACTTTTAACGATCCGCCCAGTGTTGGAGCGTTTGAGGTGCCTTAGTTGCTCGCAAAAAGGCGTCTGTTCCACGACGGCTCACGCATCTAATTGATCGTACGCCTGTCTGATCAGATCTTTGCCGTATGCGCGCTCAAGCCTGCGGACAATGAAATGTCCCCGCGCCACGCTTTGAAAATGATCGATAAAAATGGTGTTGATCAGTGCGCCTCCGGCGGCGCCGATAAGTGGTATTGCCTGGGCGGCCACTTTCTCCGACACAATGATGCCAAAGCGCGATGCCAAAGCGGCAATGAATCTAACCAGTACCGGTGCGCCTTTCTGTGCCAAACCTTTTTCGGCAATATACTGCGTGGCCTCTGCAATGGCGCGTGCCAGAGCGGCTCGAACTACAAAATAGCCGGATTCGGCCCCATCATCACTTTGCGAAGACCCACCCAGGGCAAATACTTCTAAACAGGCCAACTTGGTTTCCAACAATCCAATCGGTTCACCTTCACTGCGTGCGATGTCGGCGATGGAGCGCAGCATAATCGTTGTGGTAACCGGCAACTCGACCGCCAATGCCGGCAGCCCAAACGTTCCGCCGCCGGCTCCGGTGGCAAATACGAGCATCTTATGAGCTTTATCCGAAGATGCCGGTTTTATCCTGTCATTCATGGTCTGAATAGCAACTCTGAGCGCTTTTACGAGTGATTTTTCGGTCGCCTTGTGCACCGCGCTCTTCCATTTTGCCGGCAGGTGCTTGAAACCCTTTTCTATGGGGCTTCCCAATTGGTTAGAAATTCTAGCCGCCAAGCTGGGGTTTTCAAGCAGCATTTTCGCGTATCTGAGATCATCGCGGTCTTCATTGGATAAACGCATGAACCTTAGCTTTCCGTTGCTTTCTTTTTTCTAATCAAAGCAGCCGCAGCTGCCAAGGTAACACCAACGATTCCGCCGAAAACAATGCGGACTTGCGAACTCTTCTTCTTGCCGGTGGCGCAGAAGGTGGCAAAATGCTCACAATTGTTAAATGCAAGCGAATACTCTTTTAGGTCGAGATGGTCCATGGCAATCCTTAGCGTTTCATCTGGTGGCAAGCGCTTTTTGTAATACCGTCTTTTTAGCTTTCCGCCTTCAAGAAAATGATCGATGTCTGTCATTGTAACCACGGGGTCTTTTTTTTCTCTTACGGTGCCTTTAAAATGAATCACAAGACCTTCGCCGGCATATATGCCGTGATGCGAATATAACAGTCCTTTGCGTTTAACGTATAAATGGTCGCCGTGATGTAAATCGTCTGTTGTGAATTGCACGTTCAAATACCTATTTAGTACATTTTTTAC
>JASJAZ010000077.1 GCA_030066785.1 Desulfobacterales bacterium
GGTTCTGGTAGCATCGCCGATATTGACACAAGCGATGCCGCCTTTTTTCAAAACGCGCCAAAGTTCATTCCACACTTTATCAAGTTCTTGATGCATTAATTCAAAAGCCAGAGATCCACCCTGCCTTTTTAACGCACCGCTTATCCTGCCGTTATGACTACAAAAAACATCATCCCACATCTCAATCATAGGATAAGGCGGCGATGTGACGACCAAATCGATACTGTTTGAAGAAATGTCATCCAATCGACTCGCATTTTGGAAAAAAACCGAGTGAATTGTTTTCATCAATATTTTCCGCACCTTTTATTTCAAGGATTTGAAAAGTTGGCCTCGATCCCCCATTTCAAGGTCATCCAATGCAAAGGACAACGATAGTTCTAGCAAGGCTGACTTATTTTCAATCGCCGCGCCTTTCAGTTTCAGTTGATGAAATTGGCGATTAAACCGCTCAAGAAGTGCTTCGGACAAATAAAACCCGGCCTTTTTTTTGCGAATTGGCTTAGCAGCCATTGGTTGTTTGGTGGCCGCCTTCACGGGGTCAAGGTCATGATTTTCAAAAAAATCGGGGTACTTGTCTTGCTTGGATCCCGTCATCGATCAACCTCCTTGCTAATTTGCGATAATCCTGGGCACCCGCTGCGCGTTGATCGTATTCGAAAATGGTTTTTCCTAAGCTTGGCGCCTCGGATAGCCTCACATTGAGGCGAATGGGGTGGCAAATCTGTTTCGCAAATAATCGCTTAAGTTTTGTATAGATTTCAAAGCTTTGGCGGGTGCGACCATCAAACATCGTCGGCAAGATGTATTTAAGTTCCAACATTTTATTCTGTTTTTGTGCCGAAAGCAGGTAGCCAAAAAATGTTTTTAAGCCCTCAAGGGACGGTCCCTGTAAGGCCACCGGACAAAGCACCTCATTTACCGCCATCAAGATGTTAACACTCAAAATATCCCAACCTGGGGCGCAGTCGAAAATCAGAAAATCAAGAGCAGTTCCTTTGGGGATCAGAGCATTGCGTAAACAAGTATGTCGATTTTTGCGGGGCTGTTCGCCCAACCAGTTTTTCAGTTCAACCAGTTTAATGCCACCGGTTAAGACCCAAAGATTTTCTCTGGCAGGAAAGATGGCCTCTTTTTTTGCCACCTGTTTTCCTTTACCATTTTTTCCTGTGACGAATTCATACATACCGTATGTGGGTTTAACGCCTAAAAATTTAGAGACCTGATCCTGGGTGTCACAATCTATCAACAGCACTCGCTGTCCTTGCATGGCTAACTCGTGGGACAGGTTGATGGCTGTTGTTGTTTTTCCCACACCGCCTTTAGCCATAGCAATGGCTATCTTGCGCATTAATTAACCTCTTTAAATCAACGTTACAATCTGAAGGTTTAAACAAAATATCGAAGGCTGTGGCAAATCAAGTAATTCTAATATTAGTAGAATACTCGAATTCTTCTGTTCGTACTTTATTCTAGCATATATTGAATTGCAAGCATTTTTTTGCATAAAAGACCGAAATCAAATTGTGATTTACATCTAAAAGAATAGGTCAGAAAGAAAATAAGCTTAATTTGAAATAAGATGAATCTAATTTACACACATTTTTTCCTTGGATTTGGCCCAGCTCTTTAAACCGACTCGTTATTTCAAAAACAATTGGGATTGACCCGCCAAATAGCTCTTAATTAAGCTTTTAAAAAAACAGACACAGTTCCCGTAAATTCCATGCATAACTGCCCTTTTAGAACTGCCCTCTAAGAACTACATGACATCTTGCGATCATCCAAACCTATTTAATTTTGTAAAAACAGGTGACAGCTCTCTTCCATTGTAATTACAAAAAACCACAACTTATTCGGCAAGGTAATTGCATGATATATTTGAACTCCTAAGAACCAAAATAAAATCAAAAAACTTAAGTCACGGTAAACCCTTTAGCCGTATACGCTTAGCGCCAAATGGAAGTCGCTAACGTTGAGTGATCAGTGTATACTAAAAAACAACATGTCAAGTATTTGACGAAAAATCGGTGTCTTGTTTTGGATTCATAATTGTCTTCTTGATTCTTGAAAAATAGAAAGGGGAAAAAATGTACAGTAAAAAAAAGGTCCACCAGAATGCAAAGATCGATGCCCGGAATAATATTCCCGCCATCAACGATCCACAGCCATCGCAATTTGAGCAAGAAATGATGGCAATGGCACGGCATGAAGCACGGCAAGTAACATCCAAGTATGGGCCGGTATTAGAGAAGCTCAATGGACAGCATAAGCCTTTGCTCAAGGAATATCAGCGAATTTCCAAAGACTATGATGCCCATGCCACCAAAATCGAGAGAAGTGAACCAAGTGTGGAATTGTCACGCGGAAAATATTACATGTTGATGATTCTGTTTGTGCTAGGTGAAATTCCGATGAACTCGCTCGCATTTGCTGTATTTGGTGAAAGTCAACTTTTTACCTGGATTATGGCGCTTGGCGTGGCCGTCGCAATTCCCTGGATCGCCCATGCCTTAGGCATTCTTCTAAAACGCGGATCTAATCCATGGTGGAAAAGTGGCATCGGTGTCGCCACCCTGCTCTTGCTGACCATTGGCGGCCTGCTAGCCATTGGCTATGTGCGGGTCCAGTATTTGGGCGACTTATCGGAAGCCGGCGCTGTTGGTGGTTTTGGCGGCAGCCAATTTATCGGTGCGGCATTTGTTGGTTTGAACCTTGTGATCTTGGCCGCGGCTACGCTTTGTTCCTATTTTGCCCACGACACAGACCCCAAATTGGAGCACTTGCATCGCAAGACAAACAAACTCAATAAAGCCATGCGTGCCATTGAAGCCAAGCACAATAAAATCCTGACTGAGCAACAACAAAAAATAAACAAGATTCATCAGCAAACTCAAGAGCTTGTTTATTATTATCGTAAAATTAATATGCGCGAACGCCCGGATCACACCAAACCACAGTCTTTTGAAAATGAACATTCAATTGATGTGGAAATTGAAAAGCAGGAAAACGGCAATCAACATTTAGATGCAACCACGCAATTGCGCCTGCAAGCAGTGGGTACCGGCAAATAATCAATTTCAAATAGATATTTTGAGGAGGAAAACCCAAATGAAGTGGAGACTAAATCTTTCATGGACCATATTGCTGGGCTCCCTTCTATTGTTTAGCCCAATGAACCGGGAGGCCGGCGCATTTTTAAATTTCGGCAAAGATAAACCACAGCCACGGGCAATTCTTGTCCTAGTCGACATGTCGGGTAGCACCAACCAAGCGCGGCGAACGGTGTACCGGAATGCGTTTGAAAAAATCTACCAGACGCTCCAGCAAGGCGATCGCATTGTGGTGGGAACCATTACGAGCCGCTCCTATATTGATTTTAAACCGGCAGTCGATGAAGAGATTCCCAAACAAACCATTTGGGATAATCGGCTAAAATATGAACAAAAATTTGCCAAGGCGAAGAAAAATGTGCAATCAGCTGTGGAGCGGCTCCTGGCCCGCAAGCGGGGCACGGCTTATACCGAGATTTTAAATTCTTTGAATATCGCCGACACAATTCTGCACAAAGAGAAGCGACAAAAAATTCTGGTAATTCTCTCAGATATGGTTCAGGACTCCAAAGAATATAAATTTGATCGGGCCAAAGTAAATAACCAGTATATCAACGATGTCATCCGTATGCGCAAACAGCAAAAGCTTATTCCCAACCTCGCCAATGTTAAAGTCTATGTGGCCGGTGCCAGTGCGGCTGATTCCAGAAAGTTTCGCTCCATTGAAAATTTTTGGACCCGTTATTTCGCTGTTACCGGTGCCGACTTCTCAACGCATCGCTATGGCCATTCGCTGATTGAATTTGAAAAGGAGTCCTGATTAAACTTCAAAATCGTAACTAGCAACTCCTGATAACCCTCTCCTTCACCCTCAATTAAAAAGTGGCAACCATTACCGGTTGCCACTTTTTTATATTCACTTCAAATCGGATAGCCAGTATATCATCGTTCCATTGCATTCTTACAATCATGATAATTGCTATTAGGCATATGGTCCAAAAAATAGGTATTTTTTTCCACAATTCTTATCATTTTCTATTAATTTCTATTGACAAAATTACCCAACAAGATAGATTGTTTTCATTCGAATTGTCCATATCATACTGTAATAATTTAGAAACATTTTATTCCTGTTTAGTTGCACGGTTCTTGCAGTGCGTATTATTGAGCTCTTTTCTTCATTATCTTTTCCTCTTTTAAGGGTGGTTCATTGCGGGATGAACCACCCCCTTTATAGGTGGGGGGTTTATGTTTTATCTGGAGGATAATGGTGGGAGAAGATCCGGGATTGAAAGGCGTCAAGTAAAGGATCCATTGTTTATTCCTGAACGACGAAAACCGATTGATCGTCGGCAAAAGCCAGACCGGCGTGCTAAAAACCTGAATCGCTTAAACCCGGATACCGAACGCCGCAGGATCTTTTTCGATGAACAAGAATAATTCAATGTTCTTTAATACTGGACCCGTTTAAAGGAGCAGATGTTGGCTCAATCGGAAAAAATATGGGTGGAGGTAATACCTGACAAGAAAAAGTCGATTTATTGGGGTGATAATGGCGGCAGGCGGTCGGGTTTTGACCGTCGTCATGTTATCGATTTGATGTATGCACCCATTAGAAGGGCTGCCATTGATCGCCGCCAACGCAGAGAGCGCCGTAAAACTCCCATAGAACCGGTTGCGTCTTCTCTGGAGCGACGCGCCATTTTCAAAGATGCTTCACAAGACCAACCGGCTAAATTGCCTGTTGATTTAGTCGCTATTTAAAGCCTTCCAAAGATTTCAAAAAACATACCGCCGACTTTTACGCAAACAATGGCAATTCCGTCCAAAAGTCTCTCACCCACTGCTATAGTGGTTGTAACAAAAACGTTCCGCTATTGAAACGTTTTATCTACAACCACTTATGCCGCCACTCCTTATTTCGAACATTATAATGCAAAGTGGTATATTTATCGGCCAATGCCTAAATAGGTAAATCCCAAATCCCGCATTTCTTTCGGATCATAGATATTACGACCGTCGACAACAATCGGTTGTTTTAACAGTACCTTGACAGCCCGCATGTCTAGGTTGCGAAATTCGTTCCACTCCGTCACAACGATCAGGGCATCACACTCACGAATGGTCTCATAGGGGTTTTCGAAAAACTGTACATTAGTGACAATCTTTTTAGCGTTATCCATCGCCACCGGATCATAGGCATTAACCGTCGCACCCCGTTGCTGCAATTCTTCAATAATTTTTAAAGCCGGTGCTTCCCGAATGTCATCTGTCTTGGGCTTAAAAGCAATACCCCATACAGCGATCATGCTGTTCTTGAGGTCCAAAACCGATTGTAGTTTGTCGATGGCTATCAATTTCTGCTTTTCATTAATCCGATGAACCGCTTCAAAAAGATCAGCATCACACTCAAACTGTTTCAGGGTAGCAATCAATGCCTTAACATCTTTAGGAAAACAGCTACCCCCGAAGCCGAGCCCGGCGTGCAAAAAACGCGGCCCAATGCGATTGTCAAGCCCGAGTCCTCTGGATACATGTCTGATATCGGCTCCAGCCTTTTCACACAAGTGGGCCAGCTGATTCATGAAGCTGATACGGGTAGCCAGCATGGCGTTGCTGGCATATTTTATTAATTCAGCACTTCGAATGTCTGTTAGCATAATCGGCCGACCCGTACGGGCCACAGACCGGTAAAGCGATGACATCATATCCTGGGCTTTTTGACTATCGGTGCCGACAATAATACGATCTGGGTTTTCAAAATCTTTGACGGCAGCACCTTCACGTAAAAACTCTGGATTTGAAACCACATCAAACGGTATTTCCTGAGTTTGATTTTCCTTGATAATCTTTTCGACCAGATCAGCGGTACCCACCGGAACCGTACTTTTATTGACGATAATTTTATACTCGTTCATGTGTTTCCCAATTGCAGCAGCCACCTCTCTCACCGCTGTAAGATCAGCTTCCTCTTTTTCGTTTGAAGGTGTGCCAACGCAAATAAAGATAATTTCTGATTCCTGCACCGCTTTGATGGTGTCCGTAGTGAATAAGAGACGGCCGCCTTTCAGGTTTTGCTGATAAATTTCACCAAGACCGGGTTCGTAAATCGTCAATTCACCATTTTTCAATTTTTCAATAATACCCCTATTCACATCTAAACAAATAACGTCATTGCCCAGATTGGCAAACCCTGTACCGGATACCAAGCCGACATATCCGGTGCCCACAACGGTTAATTTCATAAATAACCCCTTTATGCTTTAATTTTTTATCGCATCACATCTGTGAGTAAAACTGTTTAAGGTTATTCACCGTAATACTCACGGTACCAAGCAACAAACTTCCGAATGCCTTCGTCAAGACTGGTACGCGGTGCAAAACCCACATCTTTTTGTATATCATCAATATCAGCATAGGTGGCGACAACATCGCCGGGCTGAAGCTCCATAAACTCTTTTTGAGCTTGACGCCCAATGGCAGCCTCGATGGTTTCAATGAAATCCATCAATGCAACCGGATTATTATTGCCAATGTTATAAATCTTATAAGGCACATAAGATGTACCGGGATCTGGTTGCAACCCGCTCCAATCGGAATCAGGTTGCGGCTTTTGGCCCATCACCCGAATGACACCTTCGATAATATCATCAATGTAAGTAAAATCACGTTGCATTTTACCGTGATTAAATACCTTGATCGGCCTACCCTGCAAAATAGCCTGGGTGAAGAGAAAAAGTGCCATATCCGGCCGTCCCCATGGACCATAAACGGTGAAAAACCGTAATCCGGTACTAGCAAGCCCATATAAATGGCTATAAGTATGGGCCATGAGTTCATTGGCCTTTTTGGTGGCGGCGTAAAGGGAAACCGGATGGTCCACATTGTGATGCACGGAAAACGGCATTTTGGTATTAGCACCGTAAACAGAGCTGGAAGAGGCAAACACCAAATGTTTGATTTGAAATTGACGACAGCATTCTAATATATTGATAAAGCCCACCAGATTCGCATCGACATAGGCGCGGGGATTTTCAATCGAATAGCGAACACCGGCTTGGGCTGCCAAATTCACCACCACATCAAAATCATGATCCTTGTAGAGGCCGGTTAACGCCTTCTGGTCGCAAAGATCCATTTTCTGGAAAATAAAGTCGGAAAATGGTTTGAGTTGTTCTAATCGATCCAATTTTAGTTGAACATCATAGTAGTGATTTAAACTATCAACCCCAACCACTTGGCAACCCTCTTGAAGCAGCCGCAGGGCTAAATGATATCCGATAAATCCGGCTGCCCCGGTGACCAACACCCTTTTATAGGGCAAGGGCAAATGCTGTTCCGTATTCACGTGTATCCTTTCCAGAGGTCATTTTCATTCAAGTAGTTAAAAGTTGCTTTCTGAATGATTTTTACCCAATTTTTCCCAAAATGCAAATCATTGACGATAATGGCACTCAATTATACTAAAAATTCTAATTATTTTGGCGGGATTGCTAAAAAAACATTCTTAATATCTGATTTCGATATATTAAACATTTCTGTATTATTTTACAGCACTGGTTAAATTGATCGATTATGCTGAAATTCGGATTTTTGTTCAAATGATGATATAAAGAATAAATGCAGTCTACAAAATCGGGCCTAAAATGCCATCATTGTCGGCATTATTACATTACCTGGGATGAAAAATTTCCCAACGGATGTCGTGCCATGCGATTTAAAAGTCGCCAATTGCCGTCAATACACGTCAGGCAAGCTTCTGGCAAAAAATGTTTGTCATACACACCTAAAAAATGAATAAGAACACTTTAAAACAAGTGAGCGAAGAAAACACAATGGCTAAATAGCAAGGGTCAACCAGACCGCAAATGTAACCGCTGACGCTAGCGTTGTAATCGAAATAGTCGCCACGATAAAATCAGAATTACTACCCATTTCTTTGGCCAGAACGTATGCTACTGTTGCGGTGGGTGTTGCCAATAAGATCAATCCCGGCAAATAATCGTTGGGGGTCAAGCCTAACATTTTAAAAGCAACCAAGCCTAAAAGAGGCAACACAAACAATTTAAATCCAGCACTCAAAACCACCAATCCTAATTGAGACCACATTTTTTCAAAAGAGAGCGAAGCGCCGATAATAAGAAGCGCCATCGGCAGAGCAAGGCCGCCCAATATACCCAGACTGCGGTCGATGATGAGGGGCACCGGTATGTCAGCCAAAGAAAACGCAATGCCCGCCAGGACCGCTAAAATGACCGGATTGCCAATGATCTTTAGAATTAATGCGGATAGTCTGTTCCGTAAGGATGGTCCGGAGGCATATGTTTGCAGAATCACTACCGATAGGAAATTTTGTAATATCATCATGGGACCAGCAATGATGCTCGCCTTCACAAAACCTTCTTGGCCCAGATAATAAAATGCCACCGGGAGACCAATATAACCCAGATTCGCATGCATGGCGCTCTGCACGAAAGGGCCGATCTGGTTTGGGTTTAGACGACTCTCCCGGCCCACAATCCAAGCTACGCCATAAACGGTAAAAACGGCTGCTAAAGAAACGACGAGAACCTCAAAGTTAAATTGAGCTTTGAAAGATGCTTTGGAAAGGGCACGAAAAATCATGGCCGGAAGCGCCAAATAATAAACCAGACGATTGGCCGGAGCCATAAATTCGGGTTTTACAATTCCCCAAACGCGAACCAGCATTCCCAAAGCAATAATGGCAAATATCGGTATGATGGTATGTAATATATCCGACATCAGTGCAGTCTTGTTTCTCTCCTTGGATTTAGCCGGTTGTGAGTTTGATGGCTTGACTTTGCAACATAAGAAAATTAGACTCCTTACTACCAGTTAGAACTATCTTGCAAGCGATAAAATAGCATCCGCGCAAGGTTAAAAAAACCTGAATGCACTTTGCATTTATGCTATTTAAGGTAGTTTATGTCAGAACATATTCAAATAAAACTGTTTGCAAATCTAAACCGACTCATGCCGACCTCACCCAATGCGTTTCCCATCTCACCCCCGGTAACGGTGGCGCAAGTTCTCTTGCAATTGAAGGTGCCGCTAAACCAGGCCAAACTGATTTTCGTCAACAGCCAGCGCGCCGAATTATCCACAACATTAAAAGATGGCGACCGACTAGGGGTCTTTCCACCAGTGGGGGGCGGATAATGGTGGCAAACGAGCTTACCGCGGCAATTGCGGCACATGCTCAGCCTAAATTATTTCCAGACAGTACCCCCTATTCCAGTCTATCCAGCGAATACATCCATTTAATTGCTCTGCAGTTCAAGAACACTGCCCGAGAAATTGAAATCGCGGCCCTGCAAAAAGATATCATCCCTGAACGATATACACGCAACATGAAAATGCTTTCCGTGCAGGATCAGATCAGACTGCTTTCCGCCAGCGCAACCATCGTCGGGTTGGGTGGATTGGGGGGATACGTGACAGAGATTCTTGCGCGTGCGGGCGTAGGGCATTTAAATCTGATAGATGGTGATGTATTTGAAGAAAGCAATCTTAATCGACAACTCATGAGCACCGCCGATACCATCGGCACATCCAAAGCCGATGTGGCGGCAAAGCGTGTGAGCCTTATCAACCCCTCGATTGCAGTACACAGCAAATGTGTTAATCTAGATGCCCACAATGCACCAAAAATTATCGAATCGCCTGATGTGGTCGTGGATTGTTTGGACAATATCCGCACGCGTTTTATTCTGGAACGTGCTGCTAAAAAGAAAAATGTTCCTTTAGTGTCGGCAGCGGTAGCAGGCGTGTCAGGACACATTACCACAATTTTTCCCCAAGATGAGGGCTTGAAGCTGGTATTTGGCGACAGGATCACCGCCGATGGACGCGGGGCGGAGGCCGCGCTGGGAAACCTCCCCTCAATTGTGAATCTGACAGCGGCCTATGAGAGTTCGGAAGTCATTAAAATTTTGTTAAATCGAGGAATGCTGCTCCGCAACAAACTTCAAGTTATTGACCTGATGGACAATACCTTTGAGATATTTGATCTGAAATAGTTCTGGGGCGTCATGTTTTTAGATGCATTAAAATGGTATCCAGCATCGTATCCGCCTCAGTTATCAATGCAAAACTCACTGCGGCCAAGCATTAATATGCGATCATTTACCGGCCCCGGTATTTCAAAACGCATGTATGCCCACCTCGCTTGACCTATCTTTTTGAATAACCTCCATGAAGGCATCGATGCGGTTTTCAATTTGTTTTTCAGCAAAACTGCGTTCATCCACCATATCGGCCTCAATAATCAATGTGGGCAGACCTCGTTTCCTTTGAAGGATTTTAGCAATATCATATTGCCCCAGCGAATAGGGCTTGCAGCTACGATTAGAATGCATCACCATTCCATCAACATCGTATTTGTCAACCATTTCGATAATGCTGGTCGCCATTTCGTCCACTCCGAGATTCAAATAGATCCGCGAATAACCTTCGGCCATGGTTTCAAGAAAGTCATCCTCTTTGATATAGCGCATTGAAGTGCACCAGGCAGACGTATAGGTATCGGCCACCAAACAAGCATGGTGAGATGCCAGCTTTTCCGAGAACCAGCGTGTACGGTACCATACAGGCAAATTATCCCATAGCAACCGGTATTTTTCTTCCGGCACCGCCCTGATTCCTGCTTTTATGCGAGCTTGCATTTCCTGTAATAACCCTGTGTAGTAATCCACTACGGTTTGGGTGCCTCGCAGGGTTACAATCAAGGCCAAATTAAAAAAAGCATCAAAGGCACTCATGGGCGCTGGTTTATGCATAGCGGTGTCCAAGACTGCTTGCCACAACTGTTGCCCCTGAATCGACAGTTTACCAACGGCTGTCATGCGATCATAATCGAAGGGTTTTTCACATACCTTTTCCAGAAAAAAGATGTATTCACCAATCTGGCGTTTTACATATTTCTTCGCTTCATCGGTGAATTCTGTATGGCAAAACGGTGTGTCCAAAATAAAAAGGGGTACCTGGAAATGGCGGGCTTGCACTTCATACCATTTTAAAACCGTGCCACAAATATTATTGCAGCATACCAGCATGTCCGGCTTGGGCAATCCGCCGATCGGCCCGCCATTAATCGGTGCACAGGCAATATCGGCACGGGCGTAGGAGCACAAATCAGTGGTATAGCCCATCTCCTCTGATTTCAGGCAAAGATCCACTCCCATTTTAGCGGCACCGATCATGGCACCGTGATTTTCGGGATAAACCGGTATCACATCCATGGCAATCAATGGTTCAACCGGACCGCCACTTGTAATCCAAGCGACCTTTTTTCCCGACTGTTCGGCGGTCTTGGCCTCGATATAGTAGTGGGTCATGATCTCTTTCATCTTGGCCACCGCCTTGATCTTGCGTTTTTTTTTATCAAGATCTTGGGGATTTGATTTATTTTGCATCGGGCCTCCGTTAAGGCGAGAGCGTCATACGATGTGATGGTAAGCCGATAATATGCATAAATGCATGCTGGAATTCGGCTAAAGCATTTCAAGAAAGGCTTCGCAACGCGTTTTAAAGTGTCTTGCAGATGGTATCTGCTCCTCTATTTCAAAAAGCATACTGGGGATGTTTTCTTTATCGAGCTGTTCTTTAAGATAAGGATAGTCAAAAGCATGCGGGTCGCAAAATTTTAAAAGGATAAAAATGATGCCGTTTGCTTGCATTTCTTTGGTTAGGCGCACTAAGTGCCCCCCACGCCGATACAGTCCGGCATGTTTAGCCGGGCAGTGGATCCGATCAATGTAACGCTCAGCAATCGATCCGATGATATCACCGTAAAGGTCGATGGTTCCATCAAAATACCGCGATCCGGTGCAAAGGTCATCCCAGACAATGCTTCCGCCGGCATCTTCAATCACACTATAGATTTCCGGGATGTTACAAATTCCGCCGGCCAGGATAATGCGCTTGCGATTTTCATCTTTTTTTTTGGAAATGGTTTGGCCGAGGCTTTTGACCAAAGTATCCAGAGATTGGACCAATTCTTCCCGGTCCATGACCATTGCGGCTTTCAAGATGTTGAGCAAATCCTGACCAGATAAAAGACCTGAGTCATGCCGGCGCATTTCATATATCGATTTCAATGACGTTCGGATGCGATTATAGGTTTCCGCCGACCGCATGAGCTCGTCTGGTGTAATTTTAGATTGTATACTGCGTTCCAGATCTTTTTTAAATTTCAATAAAACATCTGCCATATATTCACGCGCACTTTCGGTATTTAACTTAACCGGCAGCAGAACATCCAGGTGCACGTCAAATTTAACGTTCAAACGCCATACATCCGATAGCCGTTGAATCGAATCACATGTATGCGGAAACACCGTGCCGTCAAGAAAATCAAGCTTGCCTGCCAGCGCATCATTCAGCGAGCTGCGGACCAAGCTGCAGCTATAGGCCTGAAGGTGCGCATCTGCTAAAGAAATGGGAGCGCCTGATCCGAAAATGCGGAAAGGTAAGACTCCAGCGGCATTGATTAATTCTTCCGGGGTGTAAGAACAAAAGTGCCCAAATACCTGCCTGCCATACTGGCGTTTCCAGGTGGCGGCATAGTCATGCGGATTTTGGGCAATGTCACCAAATCGTTTCAGCATGTCCATATTAGCCATTCCTGTTTGCTGTTTACCAACTATGTTGATCATGTCGCAACGATTTACAACAGCCGCCCATCTCACGTATAACGCACATAACCTTAGAGATAAACCGCCGGCTCAGGGTTGTTCTTGTAATGTTTTTCGTTGTGGCAAGGCGAGCGTGTACTACGGTTAGATTGACGATATACCACACGCCCATACTAAAGTGTAGCTAAAAAACAGCTAAAATTCCTTGACCTAAATTTGAATATTGTGCTATTGGCTTCTGGAAATTGAAACCACCCTGCAAAGCCCCCGCTCTGAAATGAACGGGATGCGCTGTTATGATATCTAACAAGTAATCAGGCTTTTCAGCATCCTTTCTCCCGTTAAACGTTTGTTATTTTGCCTATGGATTTCTTGGAAAAAGTAGCGTCCCCAAGGCCCCATCCTGCGGGAGGCGCGGCCGCCGCCTATACCGTCGGCTTAGCATTTGGTTTGCTGTGGAAAGTCGTTTATTTTGAAAGTCGTCGGCATCCTGAAAATAGCGTTCCTGAAACCAATTTTATAGCCGCCCAACAGGAAATCGGCCAGCTGTTGGAGGACGCACAACGTTTGGTTATGGAAGATTCCGATATCTACCAGCAATTTATCAACTCCCGTCGCAGCGCTGATCAGTCAGCCATGAAAGAATGCTTTAAGAATCTCATGGGTGTCAGCATGCACGTTATCGAAAAAGCCGGCAACGGTTTGGAATGGGTCAGCAAGCTGCAACCCGTCGTGGCGCGACCGATGATGCCGCATTTAAAAGTCGCCTGTGAATTAATCATGGGAGCCACCAATGCCACTATGCAAGTGATTGCATCAAATATGCAGGCCATTAGAAACGATGAAAAACGACACAACTATCAAAAAAAATTAGACGATATTAGAAGGGATTTTAACGCCAAATACAGTAATCTTTTGATCGAATAACCGTGAAGGTGTCTCTCGTCTGTTACTATTGGATATTCTGATGGATCGTATTTCGTTCTATCAATGCCGTCAGCATAAACCACAACCCCTAACCAGAGACAGGTGAATCGTGTCTGACGAAAAAAAACCTGCAAGTAAAGAGATTCCCGCCGGAAAAATTGTCCAGAATAAGGTTAAATTTGAAATATACGGTGAGGAGATGATTGAAAAGATGGTTAAAGCCAGCGGAAACAGCGGTCGTGTATATCTGCCACCCAATTGGGTCGGGCATCAAGTAAAAATCATTCGCATTGATTAGTCCATTACCCTAAAAGGAAATCTATCTGTGAATAACGTTTTAATTAGGCGGTTAAAAATTGAAGATACGGATGAAATCAGCCAAATCTACGAGGCCATTATCCAAAATCAGGTCAAGGCTGATTTTAAACAACTGATTGAGTTGCACGCCAAGCGTGAAGAAGATGTCTGTTTCGTCGCCGAACTTGATGGTCGGGTGATTGGTTTTATGATCAGCTACATACTGACCTTAGGATTCGACATTGAAAAAAGTGCCTGGATTGCAACCTTGGGCGTGAATCCTGAATTTATGGGCCAAGGCATCGGCGAGCGCATGGCCCGCGAGACATTCAAACTATACCAAAAAGAAGGGATTCACAACGTTTACACTTCCGTACGCTGGGACTCCCCGGATTTACTATCTTTTTTCAAAACCCTTGGTTTTAATCGTAGCAATTTTCTTAATCTGCACAAAATGCTTGATTAAATCCCGCCTTTAATAATTAGAAATACAGATCTGTTGACTTTAGATTGGATTTTCAGGTGGTATCCCGAATCGGATCCATTTGAAATCGGTTTTAATGTTGTCGGAAACCTGAGCCCCAATGCGTCCCATAAACACGTTTTCCGGTTTCAGACAGATATTGGGGTCATTGGTCTGAAATTCTTGAAAGCCGTGGTGTTCAAATAACTTGATAATGATGGTTCGATATTCTTGAGCAGTTTTGCCGGTGCCATCCAAGTCCCACGTCCAAACATATCCCACCACATAGACAATTTTAGTTTCGATTTCCGGATAGGCCAACAGCATCTTTGCAATAGCATTGCCAACCCGAAATGCACGCCAGTTTCGGCAAACTTCAATCGCCCTTACTTCGATCATCCTATTCGGCCCCAGTTGCGCCCACCGCTCTTCCGGATCAGGATAGGCCAAAACCCCGAAGCCGACAATGTGACGCCTATCAGCCAGAGCCACCACCACATTCGTGCCCTTGACGCCCGCATTTTTTTCCAGGGTTTCGCGTTTGGTATAAAGCGACTTATACTGAGCATAGGTGCCAAACTGATTATCGAAACTAAATGATTGTATCTCTGCCGCGGTGCAGAATGAGCGAATATCGATCTCACCTTTGGGTGTGGATAAGATTAATGACTGTTGCGAAGAATTACACATGGAAACTAATATGCCAGTTAAAAATCACCTAAATCTCTATGCAGCCGTTTCATCATGATCATCAGATCGAAGCGATTGCCCTTTTTATCCTGCACATAGCCGGTCAACAGAGCCTTTTTGAAAAAATCGAGTTTGTAGGCGGCCTCAATAGCACCATCCTCGACACCAACCACAAAATCAGAGCGCAGTTCATCAAGGCCCTTTTCCATGGCCAGATGAATCAGATCCAGCAGCATCCAGGTCCCCAACCGTATCTGACGGCAATCCGGCAATACCATGATCCGCAATCGGCCAACATGCTGTGTGCACCCAAATTCCCGCATGTGCAAGCTGGCATGGGCGACAATTCGCTTTTCGGTCACAGCTACCGTGGAATACACCATCCCTAAGTCAATTCGCTTAATCCATTTGCGAATCACAGCTGGATCCGTTACATCATATCGCATCCACCAGCGATCAGATTCCGGTAAATCCTTATAAAATTGGATTAGTTTCTCTTCATCAGCAGCTTCTAATTGCCGAATGTTTGCCTCCGAACAATCTTTAAGTACTACTTCCTTTGGATAGCGCATCCTTTTTACCTCCCTACGCATTGATCACGGCTTGAAAAAGCGGCTCCCACTTTATCAATGCCGTTTTCGCATTGTCAAACAATAGTCTGGTACCCTTAATGAGCGAAAGCTGAGGTTGTTCCAGATTTGCGGTGTCCCAGGGTGAAGCTGTAATGCATTACCGCGAACCCTTGGCAACATTGAAGATGGGACATGATCGGCTTTCCCTGCGGGTAATAACAATGCAGTTTATTTTTTAAATGCGATATCTCATCTATTGAAGACGTATGAATTGAGTTATAGAATCTTGTCAGATACAAACATTATAGCTCTTAACCTGTTTTCTTCATTGTGTTTACGATCATTTAGGGTTTTGCAAACTCGCTGTTATATTTTCGAAAGGCAGCTTATCCTTGCAAGGGCTGGAGGATCTGCATTTCTTATGATAGGGGAAGAATTCATTTTGCTAAATCAGATGAACTCTCGATACACTACCAGTTTTATAAGCAAATAATAGGATGACATGACGCAGGCCAGACAAATTGATGCAATTCAGTTGGAAAATGGATTAGAATTGAGCATTTATGACGATTCTAAACGCATAGCCGGCGATCGCTGGCTGATTGCAATCATAGCACGCATCGTGATTCCGATTAATAAAACCATTTTAAATGCTGATGCAATGCCGGACCGGCAAATTGAGACCATTCACAATGCCTTAGGGAAACAAGTAATTTTTGAATATAAAATGAAACGTAATTTTGTTGATCAGAAAGAAAAAGATGCGGTTGCTCTGAATCTATGGCAGTCCTACCTTAAGAGTAATCGTTCTTATCTGGAGCACCCCAATTTCGGCCGCAATATCATATTAAAAAGATATCAAGCATATACCCAGACGCAATCGTGCATCGTAATCGAAAAGCTCCATCAGAAATAGAAAAATAAAAATCGAATAGCGGCTAGCTTTAAGTTCGTTTTAAAACCAAAGCCGATCGCGACGGCAAATAGAGACTGATCACAGGTTTGGTAGAACCTTCGGACGATGGCGTAAACGTAAAATAGCGTTGTTCGGGCTCCAGACGACCATGGCCGCCAAAAAGCACATGATCACTGTCTAAGCTCAGGCGATACTGTCCACCGATGACTTCAAAGATGTAATCGGTAAAAGACTGCATCGGATGAAAGTTAAATACAAACAACAGTTCATCACGCTCAAAAGCAATAACTTTATCGGCTTGGTGCAGGTACAGCAGGAGGGGCTGGCCTTTCTCGATAAATCGATACTGTTTTGCCAGGGCCAGCATTTCGCGATCAAAACGAGCTAAAAAATGATATTTTAGCGTCACATTATCCACCAGGTGCCATTGACGCCGGGCATAGTGATATGACCAGTTGTTGCCTTGCCGGGGAAAATCAATCCACTCTGGGTGCCCGAATTCATTGCCCATAAAATTGAGATAGCCATCCGCAGCGGTTGCCAGAGTGATCAAGCGAATCAGTTTATGTAGCGCAAGTCCGCGATCCACCATTAAGCTCTGATCATTAATGGCCATGTGGTCGTACATTTCGGCCCCAATCAAGCGGAAGATAATGGTTTGATCACCCACCAACGCCTGGTCATGGGACTCGGTGTAACTGATCGTCTTTTCATCGTGACGGCGATTGGTCAATTCATGCCACAGATGCGCCATGGGCCAATTTTCGTCGGCAACATCTTTGGTTAGCCGAATCCAGTTGTCCGGAACGCCCATGGCGAATCGGTAATCAAAACCGATACCGCCGTCTTCGACGGGCACAGCCAGTCCCGGCATGCCGCTGACATCCTCGGCAATGGTCAATGCATCGGGACGCAGCTTGTGAATCATGCGATTAGCCAGTGCCAGATATACCAGTGCTTCCTCGTCGACGCTATTATCAAAATAATCGTCATAGGATGTAAAGGCTTTGCCTAAACCGTGGTGATGGTAAAGCATGCTGGTCACACCGTCGAACCGAAATCCATCAAATCGAAATTCATCCAACCAATATCGACAATTTGACAATAGGAAATGAAGTACGGCGGGTTTGTTGTAATCAAAACAGCGCGAGTCCCAAGAAGGATGAAGCCCCCGGGAACCTTCATGAAAATACTGGTATAGGGTGCCGTCAAAACGACTGAGCCCCTCCACTTCATTGTTGACGGCATGGGAATGAATCAAGTCCATAATAACTGTCAAACCCAATTCATGCGCGGCATCAATCAGCGCTTTTAATTCTTCCGGGGTGCCATAGCGTGATGAAGCCGCAAAAAAAGAAGAAACCTGATAGCCAAAAGATCCGTAATACGGATGTTCCTGAATAGCCATCAATTGCAGTGTATTGTATCCGGCCTGTTCGATCCGGGGAAGTATGTGGTCACGAAATTCAGTATAGCTTCCAATCTTGGGGTCTTCTTGGGCCATTCCAACGTGCACTTCATATATAAGAAGCGGTGTCGGCGGTTTGGTAAACTTTTTACATTTCCAAAGATACGGTTTTTCCGGCCTCCACACCTGGGCATTGAATATCAGTGTTTCCGGATCTTGCACGACGCGATTGGCATAGGCGGGAATACGATCACCCTCCCCGTCGGGCCAATGAACTTTAAGACGATAAAGTTCCCCGTGAGACAGGACCGAATTTGGCAAACGGATTTCCCAAACCCCATCGGAGTTAATTTGTTCCAAAGCAAATTCGGGTTTCGTCTGCCAATCCGTCATGGTGCCGATCAAAAAAATTTGAGTAGCATTGGGCGCCCATTCCCGAAAAATCCACTCCCCTTCTTGATAATGCATGCCAAAATACCGATGGCCGGCTGCAAAATCTGGCAGTGCCAGCTTGCCGGCCGTAATTTGGGCTTCCTTGCACTTGATTCGCTCCAGCCGATGACGGATAATTGTCTCGTATGGCTTTAAATATGGATCGCGATCAATGAAGCGCGGTTCGAAATTCTCGTTCACAGTTATTCTCTAGATGACAATATCGATATTGGGAAGTTAGCGGGGCAAAATCTTAAAGCAATCAATACGCGCAATAATCGGTCACTAGTGGTCGTTGCAGCATTTTTTCATACAGATCGATATAATTCTTAGCGGTCACGGCGTAATTGAAGTTATCAGCGCTTGATTGCATTATGCGCAGGATTTGATTGGCTTTTAAATCATTCGGCAATTGATAAAAAACCATCGCTTGTTGGATGGCCCAGAACAATCCGGCAGCGTCATAGGTTTCAAATACAAAGCCGTTACCGGAATCATTGGCGACATCCAAATGTCGGATGGTATCATGAATGCCACCGGTATCATGGACAATGGGTAGCGATCCATAAATCGGTGCAATCATTTGCGGCAAGCCACACGGCTCAAATCGTGACGGCATTAATATAAAATCAGAGCCACCGTACGCCAAATGCTCTAAGCGCTCATCAAAATGGCACACAGCCACACGGTCCTGAAATCCATGCCAGCTGACAATACTTCGAAAAATACCCTGGTAATCTCCATCGGCCACAAAAACGACCTCCAGTTGCTCATCCCAATAATCGGAGACCACCCGATACAATATATCCGATAGCAATTGGCAGCCTTTTTGTACCGGATCTAACCGTGAGGGCCAAAAAAGAATCGGAGCCGTCTCATCCTCAATCAATCCAAGGGTTTTTTGAAGGACACATTTGTTTTCACGCTTGCCAACGGTATGATCTGCCGGACCATAGTTTCGGTCGAGATATTTGTCTGTCTCGGGTTTAAATGACGTATCCGGTGCATTGAGAATACCGAATGCGCATCCAGCATGCCATTTATTGGCCAATTCTTGTCGCAAGGCTGGTTCGACAAAACTGTGATGTCCTTCGACAATTTCCTCTAAAAATGTCGGACTGACGGTATTGACAAAATGGGCGGCAAAAACACCGCTTGCTAAAAAGTCAACCGGATTGAATTCGCGGGATTCTTCATATTCATAGGGCGTTCGCTCATAATACAAGTGCTGCCAAAAATAGGCCGCATCGATGCCGCGATCTTCAATTTGGGCCAGCGAGCTTTTAACCGTATGGATATTGTGAATGGTAAACAGGCAGGGAATTCCCATTTCGCGTGCCAAGGCAGGAATCAGGCCCGTCATCCAGTCGTTACAATGAATCAGATCGGGATCCACCCTTGGAACGATATTATTGATGACTTCCCGCTGAAATGCCAGGGCCATTTTGGTATTTTCACCGCCGTAATCGGAGTAAACCCGGTTGAGGTAATAAAATGCACGATCTTCGGCCAAATGCAGCCGATCATCGGGCATTATCCTGCGAATGGTTTTTTGTTCCTTTTCAATAAACGGTGCCAGGCGATCTTGGAAGATGGAACGGTAATCGGGCAGTGCCACGTGTACATCCACACCGTGATCGAATAACGATTTAATTAAAGCCGCGGAAACATCGGCCAATCCACCCGCTTTGGCCGTCAGGTAGTTTGAAAAGTTTTTCATCCGGTCAGGTAAATAGGTTACCTCCGGTGTAATGATCAATACGCGCGGGTTGCATGTTTTTGGTGCCATTTTTCTTCTTTCTGCTTCGTCAGAATCAGGCCCAAGTAATGAGCTTTGGTGTGGATTTGATCCGACCGTCACCGCGCGGTGTTACCCGAACCGTATAGCCGAATCGACCAGACTCCTGACACACTACCGTTCCACCATATAGATACGATCCATTGGCGTGCGTTTCTTTTACCTCCAGGCCGATCGTCTGGCTTGATCGCATGATATCCACACTTTGCATCAGGCCATAGTAAAGCTCAACATCCACTTCCTCCGGTTGCAGTTCGCCCAGATGCACCCGCGTGCTTATCTGTATGCGATCACCTACGCGAAATGCTCCCCTAAGCTCACACACGGGCGCCTCCACGTGGATATGCTGCCATAAATCGCGCAAGCGCTGAGTTTGATCAGCCAGTTGCATGGCTTCCCGGTGACTGTCGGCCATTAATTCATCGGCCCGTTTGGCCGCAGGAATGTAATAGCGCTTTAAATAATCTTCCACCATGCGTTGACTATCGAATTGCGCCATGATCATCTTGATGGAAGCTTTCATCTTCGCAACCCAACAGGAAGATAAGTCTCCATTTTTGCGGTCGTAAAAACATGGGATGACATCATTTTCCAAAATATTATAAAGCGACTGGCTTTCAACCGCATCTTGATACTCATGATCTCTATTTTCTTCACCGTGACCAATTGCCCAGCCGGTTTCCGCGGTATAGCCCTCACACCACCAACCATCCAAAATGCTGACATTTAGAGCCCCATTCAGTGCGGCCTTCATGCCAGATGTGCCGCAGGCCTCAAAGGGACGACGCGGTGTATTCAGCCACACATCGACACCCTGGACCAGATGACGGGCTAAATGCATATCATAATTTTCTAGAAATACGATTCTTTTACGGATATTTGCTCGGCGCGCAAATTGGAAAATTTGCTTTATCAACTCCTTGCCCTCATTATCTTTGGGGTGTGCTTTACCGGCAAATACAATTTGAACCGGATGGGTGGCTGAATTAAGGATGGCTTCCAATCGGTCCGGATCCTTGAGCAACAAATCGGCCCGCTTATAGGTAGCAAAGCGGCGCGCAAAACCGATGGTCAAGGCATCATTGTCTAAAACCGTTTCGGCCTCTTCGGTGGCCGCTTGGGGCGCGTTGCGCCGCTGGTATTGTTTAACCAACTGTTGCCGGCAAGTTCGTATCAACCGGGCGCGGTTTAGCTCGTGAGCTCGCCATAAATCTTCATCGTAAATATCATCAATTCGCTCAATATTTTCTTTGCTATGGGGTTTGAGGTACCACTCTGGGCCTAAATAGCGGTCAAATAGGCTGGCAAACTCCATGGATATGAAGGAAGAAATATGAACACCGTTGGTAATGTGCGATATGGGGACTTCGTCTTCATGGCGCTTGGGCCAGATATGGGACCACATGCGCCGTGCCGTACGGCCGTGCAGTTCGCTGACACCATTGCAATGCTGCGCCATATGCATCCCCAAGATAAACATCGAAAGGGGCATGTCGGCTTCAGCGTCCTCAAGCTGCCCCCATGACAGGATTTCATCTAAAGAAGTACCCAAGCGCTCGGCAAAAGGCTCCAATACCGGCTTCACCAACTCCACTGCAAACTCATCGTGTCCTGCTGCCACAGGTGTATGGGTCGTAAAGATAGTGGCTCGCGGAATTATTTCTAGTGCGGTTTTTAAACTAGCCTCTCGGCTTTCCATTATCTGAGCCAATCGTTCCAAGCTGCAGAAAGCCGAGTGTCCCTCGTTCATGTGACAAACTTTGGGGAAAATTCCCATCGCGGCTAACGCGCGCATGCCGCCGATTCCCAGCAACGCTTCCTGGGCCAAACGAATCTTGGCACCACCGGCATATAGCCTAGCGGTGATGTCGCGAATTTCAGGAGGATTTTCCTGAAGATTGGTATCCAGTAAATACAATGACACCCGGCCGACCTGTATTAGCCACACTTCAGCTTGAATTTCGCCAAAGGGCCCGGCAACCGATACTCTCACTTCGTTTCCCTCTGGATCTTGGGCCCGCTCAATCGGCAGATGAAAGTAATCGGTCACTGGATATTCTTCCCGTTGCTGGCCTTCGGAATTGAGAAGTTGATGAAAATATCCCTCCCGATAAAGCAATCCGATACCGGTCAGAGGCAAGCCCAAGTTTGATGCCGCCTTTAAATGGTCGCCGGCCAGAATGCCCAAACCGCCGGCGAACAGCGGAATACTTTCATGCAGTCCAAACTCCATGGAAAAGTAGGCAATCGTTTCGTTGTCGGTAAACGGTAGATCCTGGAAGATTAAGCTGCGCCCCATGCTGCTTTCAAAGCCTTCCCGCACTTTTTGCTGCTGGGCTAAAAAGCTATTGTCCTGGGCCAATTCTTCCAATCGTTCCTGAGATACGGCTGATAAAAAGCGCAGCGGATTGCGGGCCGATTCTTGCCACAAACGAAGATCGATGCGGCGAAACAATTCGATGGCGTCCTTTTTCCAACACCACCAAAGATTACGAGACAATATCTCGAGAAATTCAAGTTCCGACGGTATATTTGGTAACACCTGGTATGTTTGAATTCTGCTCATGATCCAACCTTTATAGAATGATAACGGAATTATCGCTGTCGCCGTAAGGTGTCGGCACATATTGATCTGCCTGAGAATCGTTTTGCCAGATTTGCTGATCTAGCAGATACCGAAATTGATAGGCTTTATTTGGTTGCAACTCGAGCATGGTTTTAAAATCACCACTTTTTAATCCTTGCATCGGTGTTGCGGTCGTATCCCAGTTGTTAAATTCGCCCACCAAATGAACGGTTTTGGCCCAAGGTGCCGCCTGCTTAGGAACCCTGAAAGTCACCTTACATGTCGGTTTGCTTTTTAAGTATTGTTTCTTAATGCTCATGATAATCTCCTTGTATGTTTCAATAATAATAAACGTTATCTATTTTATTTGGATAGCTGGTCCCATACCCGCAGCCACTCGCTTGCCCCCCACGCCTGGGCATCACAACCCTTCTGGGCATGCGGAAAATCACCATCCACTATTTCTGGTATATGCCCCAAACATCCATCGGTTATCAACAAAATAGTGCTGGCTAACAATGATTTAGCAGTTGCGCATCCAGGGCCACCATACACTAAATAATAGGCCTCGCAAAAAGATGGAAACAACCATGTCCAGGCGGTTCCGTTATGATAGGCCGGTTTTCGACTGGTATCTTCTTCGCCGCGATACTGCCCCTGATAAGGATGCTGAGGTGAATTGAGAAGCTTTCCATTGTGTCGAATTGCCAGAGGACGCTGGGTCGGCCGATCCGCCAGGCTTCGGATGGCGCCCGGCACCAAAAGTTCGGAACAGTTTTGAAGGATTGCATCTCCTAAAGCCACATCGTCAAGTGCTTGCAGGGTAATCGCCAGCAACTGATTGGGACGCAAAGCATCGTCCGTTTCCGCCACAAAGGCTGATTTTCCGGGTTCGGTATGCAGGCAATCCGCCAGGAAACCATCGGACTCCCGCCAAAATAGGTCTACGATTGAAGACCTTACCTGTGCAGATAAGTCTGTTAAGGTTTCAGTGGTTTCTGGCGGCCGAGAATCAACTGTGGACCAGAAAGCCAAGGCCGCATACCACAGCGCTTGAATTTCAATGGGATAGCCCTCGCGCGGGGATCCGGCCGGATGATTGGTATCCATCCAAGAAAAATGCGTTGGGCTAAAAATCAAACCGGACTCACCATCCATGTTAACGCCATTGGGCGCACCCTTCATATAATTCACAATAATCGATTGGATAATTTCGTAAATGGTGCGCCCGCCGCAGATTGTTTCTAAAAATCCGTTATCGCTATCTGTTTGCACCAAATCCCGACAAGCGATGATAAACCAGAGCGGCGCATCGGATGTATTACGGTTATCCGTATTGCCGCCGTGGATGGCGTTTGGCAGCGTGCCTTCCAGTTCGAACTGTCCGAACTGAATCAGAATTTGACGGGCGGCATCCCGCATTCCCACAGCGATTAGTCCGCGAGTAAAAATCAGGGCATCCCGGCCCCAATCCAAAAACCAGGGATAGCCTGCAATGACGCTTTTCAGTAAACCGCGTTTAACAATGTAGTGCTTTAATGATTGGCGCAAAAGCATGCCCGCATTCATATCACGCACATTGCCGGCTTTAAGCAACTCTACCGGTTTAGATTCTTGTTCCGATGGTCTTGGCGCCCCGTCAACCGGGTAATTCGCGGTAAGGACTGCGGTCTGGCCCCCAATTAAGCGGCAATCAAAATAGCCCGGGCTAAATAGATCTGAATGGGGATCAAGGCCTCGCTCGGCATCGTTGGCATGAAATACCATATATTGCCATTGCGGCTCACAGATAAAATCGGCGGTGGGCATGGCAACACTGAAATGCTGTCCTTTTTCGAAGGCAAATTTGAATCCATCCGGTAATTTTTCGACCTGTGACGGCCAGGTATGTTCAGCTCCCTGATAAGCCTTAGTGGTGTCATGAAAATTACGGTTACTGATGTCCGGGCGCAAAATAACTTGCACCGCTTTTTGATCGTCAAGACCGTTTTCCCCATGCTTGGTTTTTGGACGATAAATTTCCAAACAAACTGTATTTGTCGCGGGCGCCAATCTAAGCCGTTGTACTAACATGACATGTTCGCCTTTACCCGTCGGTACTTTGAACCGCCAAACACCCTTATTGCCATTTTGCAATTCAAATTGATCCAGGCACGGTTGGTTAATTTCCTGGGAATAACCTTGATACCGTAACCACATCCGACAACGGACCAGCAAAATGCGTCGGTCGGCAGGAAAATCATTCGCAAGATTGGCAGCCAATAGCGCGTCGTAGCGACTCTTTAGGGCACCCCACTCTGCATTGGCACGCAGTACGGTTCCCTGCCCGTTGGTAGCAAGAATACCCAACGATTTGTTGTTCAAATCAGTCCGCGAATACAGCATCGGTACACGAACGTTCGGTTGTATCGGCAGCAGCATCAATTTGGCTTCGGCGTGTCGGCACCCTTCGGTCTCATAAACACTCAGGTGCAGCGTCAATTCAGTCACCTGATCAGACACATCGGGTGGCACGATAACGGTAAAATGGTTGTTAGAACCATCTGGAAAGCTGTCTTCCTGGTTAACCACTTTTCCGTTGCAAAGAATCTTGCTCCGAAACACGTGTTGGGCCTTAATCAATAGAAAGTGATTGGAAGGCCACATCACCAACCGTCGCAGATCACGCGGCCACTGCCAGCAAACCACGCGAGGCTCTTGTGAGAGGGAATTTTGCGACCGGCAAAATTCGAGCGGATCGGTCAAAAATTTACGGGCGGCCGCATCCATATCTTTCGTGTCGATATCGCCCATGCCGCTATAGAAATGTAACATTTCCATGATTTTGGCGCGGGATCGCTGTTTGAGTATCCGCCCGGGCAATTGCACCAGGTCCGGCGCGTCATCATTCACAATCGCTAGGTCTTCGGCGTCATTCGTCAGACAGAGGATCTGCGCCGGTTCCAACATTATAAAAGAAGTTTGACCGTTTTGCTCTGGATAAATGGCCGCTCCGGTTAATAAATCCCATAAGCCACTTGTGTTCCAATTTTTAACCGTAGGCCAAGTACACGGTGTTGGATTTTCATGATCAAGATTGGCCACAATAAGCGCCTGCCGACCAGAGGGCTGATGGTGGCGTTGCAACGCAATAATATTGCCTTCCCCGTGATGGATGAATATCAAATCGGTTTGTGGATGAAACGTCGGATGATTTCGGAGCAGTCGGTTGAGCCGTTGAATATGTTTAACCTGATTTTCAGGCGCACCCCAGTTCAAACTGGGTGCCCCATGTACATTAATTTTTTCTGTGGCGTACCATTCAACGCCATTAGCGAAACCGAAACCACCTTGCACTGAGCATAACGCACAAAGTGCGGTGCGCATTTTGGCGTACGGTAAACTGGTGGCCGCAAGCCTTGGATTATCATGGGTTTCGGCAAAGTTAATTAAATTTCCGTCAGCCAGCGAAATATCGTAAGCGGTTGGCAGATAAATTTCGACTTGCTGGCGATTATAATTTTGAAAAAGCTCTGAATAGGCCCAATTAAAATTGGCCTGATTTAAGAGATCACGGGTCACCGAAATTTTGCCGCCCAGTCCTTCCAACAAAAAAAGCGTGTTGGGAAATTGTTGCCGCACACGTGCAATCATGTAGCGCCAGGCCGCCGGCGGAATCATATAGCCGGCGTCACAACGAAAGCCATCAACGCCCCGGCGGCACCAAGTCAGGAATACATCGGCCATGTAGCGCCACAAACCGACATGATCATAATTTAACTTGGTCAGGTCTTCCCAACGCACGCCCCAGGCACCCGGGACTTCAATGTGTCCTTTGGTATCACGAGCCAACCATTGCGGATACTTGCCGTGCAGACTAGCCGCCCAGCCGGTATGATTAATGGCGATATCGATCAACATTTTGCCATTGCGGGCATGCACCGCATCCACCAGTTCGATGAACTGATCCAGGGGCGTGGCTTTGGGATCAAATTCTGCTAGCGCCGGATCAATGGCCGTAAAACTCAAAGCCGCATAGGGACTGCCAAAACGGCCCATGCGCCCATATGTTGTTGGCGTGGGATGCACCGGCAGCAGTTGGATAAACCGGCAACCGAGTTCACCCATGATGAAATCGAGTTCGTTGATTAAATCCCGAAATTTGCCTGAAGGCGGAATCACGGCATAGTTGGCATCATCAAGCGCATTCAAAGATTGCGGATCAATCGGTTCTGGTTGTTTGCGCTTTCTATTATAACCAAACTGGCGCACAAAAGCATTGTAAATGCTGTTACTGCATACGGTATCAGCGGGTTCTACATTGATGGTTAAATTAGGCCCCGCCGGCCAGATCGGTTCAGTTTCACCAGTTGGCACAAAAAGACATTTGGCCTCGAAATGACCGACTTCGGCCAACGGCAATCGCACCTCAAACCGGTGGGCATCAACAGTGCGCATCGGAATATCATACCAGTCTTTTCCAAGCGGTGTTTCATCGTGATCCACCTGGTGAATAATTTCATGGCGAGCCATGCGCGCATGGCCTAAGTTGGTACGCAAGCATGCCGTTCCACTGGCCGTTTGCGACAAATTTAATGCAACGGTTAAGGTATCGCCACAGTGCTGCACCAGCCGTTTTCCGGGTTCGGGGATTTGCGTTAATTCAAAAGCGACCATTATAAATATAGCGATCCGAATGTTTAAATGTCAGGATAATCTGGTGAGAGCAAATTGTAACCACTCCTGATAAAAAATCTAATAAAAAATGGGATCAGCGACAAATTTCTTAGAATTTTTATAACGGCGGGTTAAATGCATTTAATTGAATGTAATTGCAGCATGAATGAGGAAATCAAAGATCGAGAACCGGGCAAACGCGCAACGCCTCTATTACGACTAACTTACAACCCAATAATTATGTGAACAACGGCCGTATTTTGGATTATAACACCGCTTTCATCTGCTGAGTTTCTTCTTTCTTGCCCAAAACGACGATCACATCGTTGGCATCTAATTTTTCCGTTGGCATGGGGTTAAAAATCATTTCTCGTGATTGTTTCTTGATTGCCACAATAATAACGCCAAATTCTTTGCGCAGATTACTTAACACCAGTGTTTTACCGATTAATTTAGATATCCGTCCAACACTTTGTTCTTCGATGGTGAGGCCTATAACTCATTGGAAAAAACATTAAAAAGCTTGTTACGAAAAAAATACAAAGAAACGATTTATTTGAGGCCTAAAAAAGCGAATTACCAATGGAGTTGGTTAAAGATGCTTTTTCCCATTAACTCCAAATTGTTGCCAGTCACAATTTGCAAGGTTGAATCCACACCGCTTAATCGACGTTCAACTCAGCACCCATTTTGACAAATTCACACTTTACCGGATAAATTCCAGCTGTCCAAAACGAATCTGCAACGGTATCATCCAATTCAAAGATGCTGGTTATCTCAAAAGCCACAGGTTCATTGATAGTTGGTTTTTCTATAGGCGCTCCAAATATATTATCGGAAATTCGGCTGCAACGAGAATCGGTTTTATACATATGTTATCCATTTGCTTGCCATGCACGTATGCTTCACGTATATTACGAATGATACGATAAAATATGTGCATGTACGTTTTCCAAATAAACGCTCATACATCACAATTCTCGCGCCACTCTCTCGTTTTTTGGAAGATATTGACTTATAGAAGAGCAATGTTGTGTGTGCATTCTCTGTCAAAGATGTAGAAAGTGGAGCAGTATGCGATCATGTGCATATCATTTAGCTACGGTATACCCTGTCTACGATACGGCAACTATCAGTCTTAGGATTCATCATGAAAAAAGTGTTTGTCTCTGGATGTTATGACATTTTGCATGCCGGTCATATTCAATTTTTAACTGAAGCGAAAGCACTTGGTGAGCATCTTACCGTGTGTTTTGCTTCAGACAGGGTTTTGTGGGCACATAAGAAACGACGATCTTCCATCCCTCAGGAGCATAAGCAGGCAGTGCTTCAATCTCTTGACATGGTTGATGATGTGGTGATTGGAAAGGATCCCGACATAGGATTCGATTTTCGCACGCATTTCTTGCGTATACGACCGGATTTGTTAGTGGTGACTGATGATGATCACCATAGCGAAAAAAAACGGGAGTTATGTGCCCAAATAGGCGCCCAATATGTTGTCCTCCCCAAAACACCACCAACGTTTCGGGCATTATCGACCTCACAGATTGTCCGGTGGATTCGGGCTCCCCAAGAAGCTCCTTTGCGGGTTGATTTTGCAGGAGGATGGCTAGATGTGCCTCGATTTTCCAGAGAAGGTGGCTTTGTGGTCAATTGCGCAATTTCACCCTTAGTCTCGTTATTAACCTGGGACTATGAAAAACGTGCTGGATTAGGCGGAAGTGGGGCGTGGGCACTGCTGAATGGTGAAGATGGTGTAGCAAGTGAACTCAATTTAGGGGTCGGCTGGCAGGATCCCGCGATTATTAAAGAGACGGGATTGTGTGTGTGGAAGAGTGGCCGACATCCAAGGTTACATTTTAAACGAAACGGTGACATGCTGCGTGGATTGATGGCGCTTTTGTTTACAAACGAAGAGCATGATACTCCTGGGGTTGCCAATAAAAAGCGTAATTATGACATCATTTATAAGGCGAGTTGCGTTGCTGCTGAGTCTGTCTATCGAGAAGACATTGAACAATTAGCGGAAGCCGTTCGCATGACGTATGCCTCCCAGCGAAAAGAAGGCATGACACCATTGATGTCTCCGAGAAACAGCCTTGCACAGAAGTATTGTGGTGGAGGATGGGGTGGTTATGGCTTATACATATTCTCATCCGTGAAAGATCGGGATGAATTTGTGCATTCTCAATCACACGCACGAGCCATTGAACCATTTATAAAAAATTACAATGCTTTATAAAAGGGCGAATTTCCCGACAAGGTAGGGATACCTGGCCACAAGAATAGATAAAGCATGGCTAACGAATCGTGCCACCGGACTCGCTGAAGCTCGCCGGCGAACTTAACGTTGCGACTACTCCATCAGCAATTTTGACCGAGATAAAAACCTTGTGATTACCATTTCGAATCTGTAAAAATGCCAAATCTTGGATTATCTTACAACGGTTCGATCTGTTCCACTGTTACCAAAAATCGGTTTAATACATATGTTCGTCTCACAAAGATAAATGGAGAATAGCAATGACAAATACTGATTATTATAAATATTTTTTTATCTTATTAAGCATCTTTATATCACCACTTTCATTATATGCTGCTGAGAAAAATATTGAGCTATCAAAGGGCCAGATTCTTTATGTGCCTGCCTATTCACACATTTATAGTGGTAATAGAGAAAACCCTTTCCTTTTGACAGTGACACTGAGCATCAGAAATATTGATTCCAGGCATCAAATAAAAGTCACCTTGGTAGATTATTACGAAACACAAGGTAAGCTATTAAAAAAACTGATAGATAAGCCGATAACATTAAACCCGTTAGAATCTTTAAGGTATGTGATACCAGAGAGAGACAAAAGCGGGGGATCTGGTGCCAATTTTTTAGTTGAATGGCAATCCGATAAATTAATTAATCCACCCATTGTCGAATCAATAATGATTGGTACGCAATCGACACAAGGGATTTCTTTTACCTCCCGTGGCAAAGAAATTTATTCTTCTGAATAATGATGAGATGATCGTTGAACCAGGCTTTTATAGCGGAGCGCAAAAAACCGCGCCCGCTGAAAAGCAGCATTATCGACCTGCGACTCCTCCAACAATTCGACAATAATCAGTTTTTAAAATTCATGTGATTTCCGATTGTAATCAAAATCCACAGGGCTAAAACCACACCTTTGAAATAGCCTTCAAATCGGCACTTGATTTGACAAATTCACAGTTTCCCGCATAAATTCAAGATGTCCAGAACAAATCAGTAATAATGTCCTCCGATTCGATGAGTCCGGTTATTTCAATATATCTGCAACCAGCTAGCATTCAGAGGTGGATCAAAGAATGCGTAGCCCGAGCGTCAGTTTCTGCCTAAATTAATAGGGAAATCAATGTTGCGAACAATTCCACCACAAGGCGCATCTAACACATTCTTAGGTTTTCCTCTCTGCACAGACCTTGATACCATAGAAGCCGACATAGCCATCCTCGGTATCCCATACGGCTATTCCTATAGCAGTGACGGATTTTTTAATGAACAGGCTAACGCACCTTCAGCTGTGCGTATTGAATCTGTTCGACTTAGCGATGGTTTGGACCATTGGGATTTTGATCTGGGAGGACCGTTGTTTGGTAGTAGTAAAGTTCGAGTAGTGGATTGTGGAAATGTGCCAGGAGATTGCACTGATATAAAAAGTCACTATCGCATGACCGAAAGAGCAATCAAGACTATCTTAGAGCGAAAGGCCTATCCAGTGGCCATAGGCGGTGACCATGGTGTTCCTATACCTGTATTCCGCGCATTCGATGGTCATGGACCTATAACACTTGTCCATGTAGACGCACACATTGATTGGCGCGATGAGGTTAATGGTATTAGCGAAGGATACAGTAGTCCTATTCGCCGTGCTTCAGAACTTTCCCATATTGACCGAATTTTTCAAATCGGGATGCGTGGCCAAGGCAGTGCTCGAACAAAAGAGGTCGAAGACGCGCTCGCTTATGGTGTGGAGATCATCACGGCTTATGAAGTCCATGAAAAAGGTATGGATTTCGTGCTTGGCCGGATTCCGGCCAATAGGCGCTATTATCTTACCATCGACGCTGATGGACTTGACCCGACGGTAATGCCGGCTGTTGCATCACCAGTCGCGGGTGGGCTGCTATTTCACCAAATGCGAAGTCTGATTCATGGTCTCGTATTGAAGGGCCAATTGTTGGGCATGGACATTGTGGAGATCGCACCAAAACTGGACCTCAATGGCATATCTTCTCTAACAGCGGGACAATTAATTCTAAATTTCATAGGAGCCACGGCTCGCGTTGGTTATTTCAATTAATCGTCAAATAAGTAGTCAACAGATTTCTCCAACAACACAGGACTTTTAAAAGACCAAAATTCTTGCGATACTCATTCGGTATCACCAATATTTTCATTTAATGCGATAGTTGGTAGTTTCTCAATATATCTTTACATTTAATTGGCTGATATTTGGTATAGTGGCAAATTGTATTAAGGCCGATTGACTTCCCCCTATTTTTCCACTAAAAGTCTAAGCCAAAGACCCAATAAACGTTTTATTAACACTTTCAAATCTGTTTTGAGACATGGCTGATGAACAGGCAACTTATATGAATAGGCAACTTAATAAGGAGGAAGAATGGTATTTTTTGATGCTAAAAGAAGGCTGTATCCGGTAATTTTACTTCTTATAATCACAATTGGATTCTCATTCAGCGGCTGTTCGTCACTCTCTAAAAAGGATGACAAAGCCACAGCACCCGCAACAACTACCAGCACAGCTGTTCCGGCGCTTTATTATAATTTCGGAGATGTTCTTGTTCCCAAAGAGCTGAAGGTCGATAAAAAATCATCTTTTATTTACCAAACTGGCGGTTTTACTGCCGGTGTACTGGTTTTAAAAGGCCGAATTAAAACCAGTTCGCTAATTTCTTTCTTTGAATCGAATATGGTCAATGACAATTGGAAAATCATCAGTTCATTTAAGTCAGAGCAAACCTTGCTGCTGTTTCAAAAAGCCCAGCGCTGGTGTGTAATAACCATTGCCGACGTAACCTACAATACAAATGTCAAAATTTGGGTTGCCCCAACAATATAAGACACCCATTCTGTTTTTCTAAATTAATTGGCATATAATTCACAAGCAGCCGCTTTCAGTGTAATTAATTATAATCCCAATCAAAATTTATAAATTTTCCTCAATTTTATATCAACTGTCCTCAAGGCTTTTAAAATTATGTGATATTCATTTAGTATCTGTAAAATTGCCAAGGTGCATGTATTCTCAATATACATGTAGTTTGTCCAATAAATAGTTGA
>JASJAZ010000006.1 GCA_030066785.1 Desulfobacterales bacterium
GGATTTGCGGCGACCCCAATTCTTGGTGCCCCCATGATTAATCCAATCTGGGCACTATCGGGCGAAGCCGCACCTGCAATCATTGATACCTTGTTAGCTGCCAGCCATCCTATACTGTTTGCTCATTTTCCTGCAGCCCTCACAATCATCCCCGCATCGACTACCCCCCTTTTCCTTGGCCGGCAAATTGGTTCCCTTTGTGGTGTACTGGCAGGATTCAGCCTGGCGCGACAAACACGCTACCAACTCTATTGAACCAGTTGACACTTAAATTGACAATTGCGGCGGGTTCAGGTAAATTAGGCTTCCGCCTCATGTTTGACACCTAAAATGTACGGTGCCTTGCACCGAACCGTCTGAAGGGTTAACACGTCCCGCAAGACCTAAGCGTTATGAAGGAGTGATCAACACCTTATGGGAAAGCCAAACACCATCACCATTAATGGCCATGAGTTTGAATTTGAACCCCATCAAACGATTCTGGACGTTGCCCGCCGCAACAGCATCGATATACCCACTTTATGTCACCTCAAGCACACCACCCCTACTGGTGCGTGCCGCATGTGCGTGGTGGAAGTTGAAGGCGCGCGCAGTTTGCTGGTAGCCTGTGCCACACCGGCGGCAACGGGCATGGTGATCTATACCGAGTCACCCACCGTGATTGAAACCCGTCGCATGCTTTTGGAATTGCTGTTATCTTCCGGCAATCATAATTGCGCCATCTGCCAAACCAGTGGCGACGACTGGACCCAATTCCAACTAAGAGTTCAGCAGGAAGAGGATACCACCGAATTGTGTCCGGTCTGGGGTGACTGTCAGCTTCAGGATCTGGCGTTTCGCTATCAGGCCACCGGGGCCAAATTCCCCGCGACACCCACCCGATACCCCATGGAAACCGTTAACCCTTTTATTGTGCGTGACTTTTCGCGCTGCATTCAATGCGGCCGTTGTGTCCAGGCTTGCACCGAAGTCCAGGTAAATAATGCCATCAGCTTTGGTTACCGGGGATCACGCGCCAAAATCATCGCTGCTGGTGACCGGCCTTATCGCGATTCAGATTGTGTGTTTTGCGGTGAATGTGTCCAGGTCTGTCCCACCGGCGCTCTGGTAGAAAAAGACACCCGTTATCAATCGCGCCCTTGGGAAGAGCAAAAAGTGCGCACGACCTGCACCTATTGCGGTGTGGGCTGCCAGCTTTATCTACATGTAAATGATAATAAAATTGTTAAAGTATCCGGTGTTCCCGATATGCCGCCCAACTACGGCAGTCTGTGTGTCAAAGGTCGTTTTGGGTACGATTTTGTGAATTCGTCCCATCGTTTACAAACACCATTAATTAGAGAAAATGGTTCTTTGCGGGAAGCATCATGGGAAGAGGCCCTGGATTTGGTTGCCAACCGGCTGGGACAGATAAAAAGCGAATATGGGTCTGACAGCATCGGTGTATTGACCTCTGCCCGCATCAGTAACGAAGAAAACTATCTGGCCAATAAATTTACCCGTGCGGTCCTTAAGACCAACAGCATTGACCATTGCGCCCGGCTCTGACATTCTTCCACCGTGGCCGGTCTGGCCGCAGCCTTTGGAAGTGGCGCCATGACCAATACCATTGGCGAAATCGAAAAGACCGATGTCATTCTGATTACCGGATCCAACACGACGGAAAATCATCCGGTGATTTCCAGTTTTGTTAAACGCGCGGTCTCTTTTGGCGATACCAAACTGGTTGTCGTGGATCCACGTCGCATTACAATCTCCGACTTTGCCGACTTCTGGTTACGACAAAACTTAGGAACCGACGTGGCTTGGATCAATGGCATGATCCATGTCATCATCAAAGAAAACCTGCAGGACCAATCATTTATCGATCAACGCACTCAGGGATATGAGGAATTAAAGCAGACCGCTGAAAAATATACGCCGGAGTATGTGGAGGAAATAACAGGCATTCCGGCCCAAAGCCTGATTGAAGCTGCACGATTGTATGCCACGGCCAAGGCCGGCAGTATCCTATATTGCATGGGCATTACCCAGCATACCCACGGCACCGACAATGTTAAATCGCTGGCCAACTTGGCCATGCTATGCGGTCATCTCGGCATCGAGGGCGGCGGCGTCAATCCTTTGAGAGGTCAAAACAATGTCCAGGGTGCCTGTGATATGGGCGGACTTCCCAATGTATATTCCGGCTATCAGGCAGTTACCGATGAAGGCGCCCGTAAAAAAATGGAAACGGCCTGGGGTGTCACCGACTTGCCGGATAAAATAGGTCTCAAAGTTACGGAAATGATTCCTAAAGCCCACTCGGGTGACGTCAAAGCGATGTATATCATTGGCGAGAACCCATTGGTCTCGGATCCGGATCTCAATCACGCCGAAGCATCGATTAAAAACCTGGATTTTTTGGTGGTCCAGGATATATTTTTGACCGAAACAGCCCAATTGGCCGATGTGGTGCTGCCCGCCAAGTGTTTTGCGGAAAAAGAAGGTACTTTCTCCAACACCGAGCGGCGGGTACAACGGGTCCGAGCGGCCGTTGATGCTCCGGGACAAGTCAAAGAGGACTGGGAAATTATCTGTGAAATCGCCTCCCGTATGGGTTATCCGATGTCATATGAAAATAGCGAAGCCATTATGGCGGAAATCTCCCAGGTCACGCCTTCCTATGGAGGGATAAATTACGCACGGATCGAACAGCAAGGCCTTCACTGGCCATGTCCCAATGAAGAACACCCTGGAACACCCATTTTACATGTTGACTTGTTCACTTCCGGCAAGGGAACGTTTCACGCCATCGATTTTGCACCCCCGGCTGAAGCCGCCGATGATGATTATCCCCTGTATCTCACCACCGGTCGCGTGTTGTATCAGTACCATACCGGATCTATGACCATGAAATCGGAGGGCCTGAATGACCGGTCACCGGAAAGCTTTGTGGAAATATCGTTTCAAGATGCCGGGAAGTACGGTTTGGAAGACGGCACCATGGTTGATGTCACCTCGCGGCGCGGCAGTATTACGGCCCGGGTTAAGGTATCGACCAAAGCGGTACCCGGAACGGTATTTATACCGTTTCATTATGCCCAATCTGCCGCCAACAAGCTGACCAATGCCGCCCTCGATCCCATTTCGGGTATTCCTGAACTCAAAGTATGTGCGGTGAAGCTTTCCAAAGCGGCTTAAAAAATCGAAAGCCATCGGCCTGTCAGAACAATTAAATCCTCAGCGTATGGAAAAAATCTCCAAAAGCCTCAAATGGCCCTTGGAGATTTTTATTTTTGAGGAAAGATCAAAATGAGTATGACCGGACTAACCCGCAACTATCAATTCATACCAATTTGCAGTTGGAATGCATGGTCCTGCGAATCGTAATCGCCAGATTGTTCATTTAAATTGATTTTGATTAATCGGAAATTTCAAATGGTTGGAATTTCGATCTTAACCTGATTTCATGACCAGCGCACCAACGGGACACACCTGGGCGCATTGCTGGCAGTCATCACAGGCCTGTTGGTCAATTTCCAAGGCACCATAGAAACTGATAACGGTATCAAAACCCCTTTTGGCAAATGATAAGGAACTTTGGCCGTGGCGTGTCTGACAAACATAAATGCATTTGCCGCACAGGATGCAACGGTTGGGGTAATACGTCAAATGCGGGTGTGTTTCATCAATGGCAGGTTCTCTTAAATAGGTTTCCGTTGGCTTGTTTTTCAGGGGAACTTTTAAAAATTTGGCAAGATCCTGAAGAGCGCACTGCTTGTTGGCCGGACAATTTTTACAATCGATATCGTGCACCGATAACAACAATTGCAACGCCGTGCGCTGCAGTTGGCGCACTGCCGACGTATCCGTACTAACCACCAAACCATCGGCAACCGTGATCGTGCAAGCCGCCACCGGATCGGGTTGACCTTCGATTTCCACAAAACAGAGGCGGCACGAAGCGGGTGGTTCGGTCATTGCCTTCAAATAACACAAGTTGGGTATAAATATCCCTTTTTCTAAACAGGCTTGCAGCAACGACATCCCTGATTGCGCTTCAATTGACTGGCCGTTGACCGTGATGGTAGGCATGCTCAGGCATCCTCAGCATTTTCAGGTTGGGCCGGTCGCTCAATCGCCGGCACCAAATGTGGCGGGGATACTTTACGAACCGCGTCGTATTCGGGGGGACAGGCCACGACACATTCGCCGCATTTAACGCATAGTTGCTGATCAATGCCTTTTTTACGGGTACTGGTGGTAAAAACCGCGTTGGTGGGACAGCAGCCCACACAGGCATCGCATCCCCGGGCGCACTTGTCCAAATCGATATAATAGGCAATTAAGGGGCGGCACACCAGTCCCGGGCAGCGACCTTCTTTGAGGTGCGCATCGTAATCTTCTTTAAAATACCGAATCGAGGTGAGTATCGGATTCGGCGCCGTTTTCCCCAATCCACACAGCGAGCCCTTTTTTATATCCAGGCTTAAATCCTGTAATCGCTGCAAATCATCATCCTGTCCTTCGCCCTTGGTGATGCGTTCAAGAATATCCAACAAATGGCGGGTACCGATGCGGCAAAATGTACATTTGCCGCAAGATTCATTTTGGGTAAAATCTAAAAAATAGCGCGACACATCCGCCACGCAAGTATCTTCATCCATGACCACCATACCACCGGAACCCATCATGGCGCCGGCTTGGGTTAGAGAATCAAAATCAATCGGGGTATCCAAAAACGCTGCCGGCAGGCACCCCCCCGAGGGTCCCCCGATCTGTACGGCCTTAAATGCTTTCTGATTGGGTATGCCCCCGCAAATATCAAAAATGAGCTCGCGCAGCGTCACCCCCATGGGAATTTCCACCAAGCCGGCATGGACCACATCGCCAACCACCGAAAATATGGCGGTTCCTGGACTTTCTTCCGTGCCGATGCTCCGAAACCAGGAGTAACCTTTCTCAATGATTGGCGGCACGCAGGCCAGCGTTTTCACATTATTGATCACGGTGGGTTGGCCCTTGAGGCCGTTGACCACCGGATAGGGTGGCCGGTGTTGCGGCATCCCCCGATAGCCTTCGATGGAGCGAATCATTCCGGTTTCTTCACCACAAACAAAAGCGCCGGAACCCTGAAATAGTTTTATTCTAAAGTTAAAGTCGGTTTCAAAAATATGGCGGCCCAGAATCCCCATGGTTTCCGCCTGAGCGATGGCGCGTGTCATTATTTTAACAGCCAGAGGATATTCGGCCCGCACATAGATTATTCCCTGATGTGCGCCCACCGCCCGTGCACATATGGCCATGCCTTCCAAAACTTGGTGGGGATTGCTTTCTATAATGGTTCGATCCATGTATGCACCCGGATCGCCTTCATCGGCATTACAAATGACGACTTTTTCGAGGCTCTCCGCCTCACGAGCCAGCGCCCATTTGCGTCCCGTGGAAAATCCGGCACCACCCCGTCCCCGCAGGCCGGCATGCTGGATTGCAGCCACTATGTCTTCCGGAGCCATTTGCAGTGCTTGCGCCAATCCGCTATATCCCCCGCTGACTAAATAATCATCTATTTCCTCTGGATTGATGTGACCGCATTTTTCCATTACCACCCGCACTTCCTGGTTGAAACGGTCAAACTCGGTTACCGATGGAATCATTTCATTGGTTTCCATGGCACCGTAGATATGTTCGAAGCAGGGGTCACCTTCGATTAAAAACTGCCGCACCAGCATTTTGGCTTTGCCGGCCGTTACGTTATGGTAGAATATCGGTGCAAATCCTGAATCCGGGTGATCAATAATAACCACCGGTTCGGCGTAACAATGCCCAATACATCCCACTGTATAAATTTGCGCTTCCACCCTCCGTTCCGCCAGTGCCTGTTCAAATGTCTGCTTGGTCTCAATGGCCCCGGCTGCGATGCCGCAGGTGGCCATGCCGATGGTGATCTTGGGAACCGCGCCATCGGTATCTGCGGTTTTACGCTGGTCGGCTTGTTCCCGAATCCTTTGAAAAACCGCTTTTAATGCTTGGTGATTGGCTACCGTCATTTTTCGGACTTCTGTCTGGCCTCCATTTCCTTTTCCACTTGTATTCGTGTAAAAATACCTTCTACCTTGCTGGGCGCCATGTTGCCATGCACCGATTCACCTAACAAAGCCACCGGCGCAAGGGCACAACAACCCACACACGCAACCCGCTCAATACTGAACTCGCGATCAGGTGTGGTTTCGCCCTCTTTGATTTCCAGTTTGCGCTCAAAATTTTCAAGGATAATATCGGCCCCTTTCACGTGGCAGGCCGTTCCCAGGCAAACTTTAACCGGATACTTACCCGGTGGATTAAACCGAAATTGATTGTAAAAGCTTGCCACACCGTAAACTTCCGCCGGTGCTAGATTAAAATGGGCTGCGACCAATGCAATTGATTGATAAGGGATATAGGCCAACCTTGCTTGAATGTATTGTAACACCGGAATCAGTCGGCTCCGATCCCGCTTTGATTCAGACAAATATTGCTGAATATCGGCCAGGATCGCTTTTTCTTCAGACGTCAGCACATCGTTCATTGACAAAGCCTTTGGGAAAATACAGCATGATGTTTTCCAAACCAAATTACGGGTACGAGGTCTGATGGCATGGTTGCGATATCACAAGCAAAATCAGATTTTTTCCAGCGCGCCGTATGCATCCTGAATTCGATCCCTCAGTAAAAAACAGAATTGTTCCATTATCTTAAAACCCAAATCTTTATTCGATAATATTAAGCCGCGAATATCGGTACCCTTAATCACAATCAATTTGGTCGGTTTCTGACAGGGTGCCGATGACATCAAGATATGCGGTTCGCCCAGCAGAGTAGACCAACAACCCAAAACGCGCCCTTTTCCCAGGGTGGCAATGGTTACAGTCCCGCGGCGCGATCCTAAATTGACCGATCTTTCCAGAAAAACTTGCCCTTCAGCAATAACGTATAAGTGCTCGCCGTAATCGCCTTGTTGAAAAACGTACTCACCGGCCTTAAGGCTTTTTATCTGGCAAAGTCCGCTGATCGCATCGATATCGTTTTGATCAAAATCCTTGCAAATTTCGCAGTTGATCAAGGCTTGCACAATTTCGCTTTGGCTCATGGTGTGCCTCACTGGTTAAAATTAAATGCCGCCAGAAGTAAAGGATATCGCTTCGGTATGGCCGAAGTCCATATGCCACCAATGCAATAGATCCCGCCTCAAACTTGACTGAGGCATTTATATGGAAAACATACGGGGATGTCAATTTTTATGGGGCGTTTAAGCTGCCGCTGAAAGCCACGGTACGGTTTTCGTCAGGTATCATTCGGAAAAACTGATTAGGGATTTATGTAATGCGGCAGCCACAGAACGATATCAGGGAAATAGGTAATCAAAAAAAGCAGGGCAATCATGATTCCGAGCAACGGCAATATAAATTTTACTATCTGGGCCAGCTGAATACCTGCGATATTACAAGCAATGAACAAGCAGATTCCAAGAGGTGGCGTCAGCATGCCGATGGCCAAGGCAATGACCATAACAACCCCAAAATGGACCGGATTGATTCCGAACTGCTCTGCTACCGGCAAGAATACCGGTGTTAGAATAATTAAGGAAGCGGTGGTTTCCATAAATGTGCCAATAACCAGTAGGCAGGCCAGAATCAGGGCGTAAAGAACCACAGGTGAATTGGTTAGGTTGGTTAACCAGACCGCTACATTTTGCGGAAGGCGTTCAGCGGTTAAAATCCAGCCAAAGATATTGGCTGTGGCGATCAGCAGCATGACCGTTGAAGTTGCCACCGCTGATTTTACAAGGACGTTGGGTAAAGCTTTAAGATTAAATTCACGATAAATACACAAGCTCACGCCAAGTCCGTACAAAACGGCCACTACCGCTGCCTCCGTCGGGGTGAAGATGCCCCCCAAAATGCCACCAATTACAATAACAGGCATCAAAAGCGCCCAAAATGCGCGGACAAAGGTTTGACCGATTACGCTAAAACCGAGAAAAGTATCACGCGCATAGCCCGACTGGCGTGCCAGCGCGTAGCTGGCCAACATCAGTCCAAGACCGATAATGATGCCGGGAATAATACCACCTAGGAAAAGTTTGCCAATGGAAACGCCGCCGATCACGCCAAAAATGATCATGGGGATTGATGGTGGAATAATAACACCGATACTGCCACCAGCTGCCTGGATGGCCGCAGCAAATCCCTTACGATACCCTTTTCTGATCATAGCTGGAATGGATACCGCACCCACGGCGGCCGTATCGGCGGCCGCCGCCCCGGAGATTCCAGCAAAAAACATGGCGGCCACAACCGCTACCATCCCCAGGCCCCCATAAATGAAGCCGACCAGTGCGTGGGCAAAATCAAACAAGCGGCGCGAGATACCGCCGGATTCCATTATGGCCCCGGCTAACATAAAAAATGGAATGGCCATTAGAGGAAAAGAGTCGCATCCGGCAAAAAGGCGTTGGGGAATCAATTGTAAAGGCACATCGGCGCCCGCCAACAGGGCCGACAAAGAAGCAATCCCCAAGGCAAAGGCGATCGGCATACCAATCGCAAAACAAATCAATAAACTGATGAAAAGCCAGATGGTCATGGAAAAATTTTCGTATCTTTAATTGAACGGAGGGTTTCCCAGGTAAGGCGCAGCGAATTGATCAACATGAGACAACCACCAACCGGCACGGCCAGATAGGGCAGCACCATGGATATGTGCATCGCGGGGGTTTTTTGGAACTTCACAACGCCAAGAATTGTAAAACCTTGATAAATGATGACGACCAAGAAGATCTGAATGAGGGTGTTGGCCCCCATGGTTACGATGTGATAGATGCGGCTCGATACCCGGTTTTGCAAAAGATCGATTCCCAAGTGCTGCCGGTGTCGGAGGGCAACTGCGGCGCCGATAAACGTAATCCAAACAAGCAGGTAGCGGCCTATTTCTTCTGACCAATGCAACGGATCATTTAAAATGAATCGAAACCACACTTGGGCCGAAATAATGGCCACCATTGTGCCCATCAATAGGACCAACAGCCAGTTCAGGAAACGATCCAAACCGCGCAAGATTATTTTCATGATACCATGAACTTATCGCACTGCTTGACGTACGCGCTCGATTAAAGCCTTACCGCTAGCCATATCGCCCCCGCCAACGGCTTTCATAACCCTGGGATCCGTATAAACCCGGCGCACCGCTTGGGTAAAACGATTTTTGTCGGGATGACTGATGACCATGCCTTCAGATTTGAGTTTGATCTCCAGATTCTGGTCCGCCTCGCGGGACAACCCGCGCTCATAATCGCGGGCCACAACCGCGGCGTTGACCAAAACCTTTTGCTGGGATGGTGGCAGTTTCTGCCATACCGTTTCACTGACTAGCAGCATGGCCGGTGAATAAAAGTGACCCGTAATGGCTAAATATTTCTGGACTTCAAACAGGCGCGACGAATAGATCACTGCCAATGGATTTTCCTGAGCATGCACGGCGCCTTGCTCCAGCGCCGTAAACAACTCCCCAAAGGCCATGGGCAAAGGCGCCGCTCCCAGGGACTGCATGGAAATGATAAAAAGATCATCCTCCATGACACGAATTTTCAATCCCTGCATATCCTGGGGAGATCGAATCGGCCGGACCGAATTGGTAATATTGCGAAAACCGTTTTCAAACCAACCCAAAGAGCGAATCCCGATTGCAAGAAATTTCTGGCTGATGTCATTTCCGATGGGGCCATCCAGCATTCGGTAGCAAGTCGCGCGGTCTTTAAAAAGAAACGGCAGGTTAAAAACTTTGACATCGGGTATGAAGTTTCCCAGGGGACCCGTGGATGTCAGACACATTTCCAGTGTGCCCAGTTGGAGACCTTCTACCATTTCACGCTCGGAGCCAAGTTGAGCGGCAGGAAATAACTGAATGTCGATAGCGCCGTTCGTTTTAGCTTCAACGATAGACTCGAAGTGTTTAATACCCTGATTGTAAATATGATCCGGCTGAGTGGCGGTGCCGACTTTTAAAACCGTCTGGGCCATACACCCCGTATCCGCCCAAAAAAAACTGCCCGCACACAACACTATGCCTGTCACCATCTTTAGCCATCGCTTCATTATGCGCCTCCTTATCAACTGGGTCATTCTGAATGAGATGCTTGCTTTCGTTCTTATCTACTATCGCAATATTTCGCAACCATCTATCGCCAGAATATCTATATCGGTAAATCATTTGGTAATTTCAGTACTTCGGTGACGACATAGCTAGCGCCGTGCTGACAGATCTATTTTAGTGTTTGCATTTTAAGTGCGTTTGTATGAAATTAAATCGGTTTATGCTTACGATTCACACAGACCACACAATCGGGTTTGTCCATTAATGTTTTCATATTGTTGCAGCATTTGAAGGAATGGGGCAATGAAAATCACTGTTGTCGGCGCCGGCGCCATGGGCAGCCTTTTTGGGGCAATGCTGTTTGAAGCCGGGTTAAATGTCTCCCTGTTCACCACCAATGTCGCTCACACAGCCGCCATCCAAAATGACGGCCTCAAAATCGAAGTTAGTGGTAAAACTCGTACCGTCCCGGTTTCAGCCATCTCAGATCCAATCAACCTGGATCCCGTCGATCTGGTCATTGTATTGGTAAAATCGCCCCAAACCCAACCCGCAGCTAAGACGGCTAAAAAAATTCTAAAGCCCAATGGTGTTGCCTTAACGCTGCAAAATGGGCTTGGCAACGCCGATATTATTGCCGCCACGATTAGCCCCAATAAGGTTTTGGCGGGCTCCACCTCGCATGGCGCCACCATGCTCGCCCCGGGCCGTATTCGTCATGCCGGCAAGGGCCCTTCCGTTATCGGTCCATGGGGCGCCTGCAAACTGCAATGTGCGCAGATGATTGCCGGGCATTTTGCGCAGGCAGGCATTGACATCACCGTATCGGATAAAATTGAAACGGTCTTATGGCAAAAACTTTTAATCAATATCGGTATCAATGCCATTACCGCCTTAACCGGTATTAAAAATGGACAACTATTGGATCTGGCCGTCACACAGGAACTATCCCGACAAGCGGTGCTAGAAGGCATGCAAGTAGCACAAGCCCTCGGCATCGATGTCAGCAATGATGTTGTCGAAAACGTTGTCAAAATTGCCAAGGCCACTGCGAATAACCGCTCTTCCATGGGGCAAGATGTCGATCGGCACCGTGAGACTGAAATTAATGCCATCAATGGCCTGATTGTACGCCAAGCACAAAAATTGGGATTGACCGTACCAATTAATCAAACTCTGACCACCTTGATCCAAACACTGCAGACGCACTATCTTGAGCAGAAAGGAGCAGACGAATATGGGTCGCGCAAAAACGACGGTAAAGGATATCCGCCAGGCTAAAATCGCAGAGCGCAAACTGGCCATGTGCACCGCATATGACTATCCATTCGGTCTTCTGGCCGACGAAGCGGGAATGGATATGGTTTTAGTGGGAGACTCGCTGGGAATGGTCGTAATGGGCATGGAGAGCACTGTCGCAGTTACGATGGAGCATATGATTCATCATGTCCGCGCGGTGGTGCGGGGGTGCTATCATCCGCTGGTTATTGGCGACATGCCGTTTATGAGCTACAATATCAGTATCGCAGAAGCCATACACAATGCCGGCCGTTTTATGAAAGAAGGCGGTTGCGATGCTGTCAAACTGGAAGGCGGTGTTGATTTTGCCCCCACGGTGACGGCCATTGTTAAAGCCGGTATTCCGGTGCAGGGACACATTGGCCTAACCCCTCAAACGGCCAGTGCGTTGGGCGGTTTTAAATTGCAAGGACGGGATGCGGCGGCTGCCAAACAAATTGTTGAAGATGCATTGGCACTTGAAAAAGCAGGGGTTTTTTCAATGGTTCTGGAAGCCGTACCGGCGCCGTTGGGCCAAATCGTGACCAATGCCGTATCTGTTCCGGTGATTGGCATTGGCGCCGGAGCCGATGTCGATGGGCAGGTGTTGGTCACCCATGATATGGTTGGTTTATTCGATAAATTTGTACCGAAATTTGTTAAACAATATACCAATATCAGGGAAACGATCCTGACGGCATTGGGCGCATACAAAAAAGATGTTCAGACCGGCACCTTTCCAGGACCGGAACAGTCATTTGAAATGCCGGAGGAAACTTTACAGCAACTCAAAAAAATGATTTAGAAATAGTCCGGCTTTTGGAGGTGCGTTACTAAAATACAAAAACCCGGCCCCTCAGGGAACCGGGTTTTCGTTACCATCAAATTTTATTCATTTAATCGACTTCGGGTCTTGGCAGCACACCGGCTTGCTCAGCAATCTGTGGCACTTTGTGCTCCCATTCAATGGCCATTAGATGCACTCCGGCCACGCCTTGCATTTCTTTGAATTCTTCGATCTGTTCACAGGCGATTTTGATGCCTTCTTCCGCCACCTTGCCTTTGCCGGCGCCCTGCAGACGCTTGATAAGGTCTTCCGGTACATCCATTCCTGGGACCTTGCTTTGCATATATTTGGCCATACCAACACTCTTCATGGGCGTTACCCCTGCGAGAATGTATGCTTTTTCGGACAATCCCATATCGTTGGCCTGTTTAACCCAGGTTCTAAAACGTTCCATATTATAGATACATTGCGTCTGGATGAAATCCACACCCGCCTCAATCTTTTTGGCCAGCCGATGCACACGCCATTCATAGGGCTCCGCAAAAGGATTGGCGGCTGCACCAATAAAAATCTTGGGCGGATCTTCAATCTCGGCGCCACCTAAAAATTGGCCCTCATCGCGCATCCTTTTCACCATACCGATCAATTGCATGGAGTCGATATCAAATACCCCCTTGGCTTGAGGATGGTCACCAAATTGCTGGTGATCTCCGGAAAGACACAGCATGTTGCGAATACCAAGCGCATAAGCGCCCAATATATCGGCCTGCATGGCCAGTCGATTGCGATCCCGGCATACCATTTGAAAATTCGGCTCCAGGCCCTCCTGCACCAAAATGAACGATGCGGCCCAGCTGGCCATTCGAACCACGGCGGTCTGATTGTCGGTAATATTGACGGCATCCACCATGCCTTTGAGATGCGATGCTTTTTCGGTTACCTCTTTGACCGTGGTTCCGCGCGGGGGACCCAGTTCGCCTGTAAAGGCAAAATGGCCTGCACGCAATACTTTTTCTAAATTGCTACCCGACTTATAGCCGTTCTGTTCTGTACTCATATCCGTCACCTTCTTTAAAAATCAGTTATCATGGTTAAAAGCAGTTTGGGCAATCAACCATTTACACGGAAAAAAATCATTCCTCTTCTTCCGGCTTTTTGTAGCCGGGTTGAATTAAGGTTCGCGGTACTTGATCACACCACGTACTGGGCGCCTTAATGCGTTTAATGTTATCCAGGCGGTCCTGCGCCGACAGCCGTTCATGGATCAGGTACCAGGCACACGGTTGATCCTGGCTGATTTCGCATTTGCCCTGGTTGGTGCCACCACAAGGTCCATTGTAAAGGCCTTTGGCACACATGGTTACCGGACAGATACCGCCGGTCCATCCCAACACGCAGCTCTGGCAGGATCGACAGCGTTCCTCATACCAACCCACCGCCTGGTTGACGGCCAGTCCCGAGGTATCCACTGCCGGCAGAACCGGCGTTTCCGGGAATCGTTCCGCTAAAAACTGGATGCCGACACCGCAGGCCATGGAAATGAGGGCATCGTAATCCTTTACCATATCATCCAGTTCGGCCAGATACTCGCGGTCACACTGGCGCTCCACGGTATAGGCCCCCAATTCGATGGGATCATTATCAAGTTTGCGGGCCATGTCGATTTCGGCGTTTAAGACCGCCACTTCCTTCTCGCCGCCGGCCAGACAAACCGAGACGCAGGTACCGCAGCCCACGTTTAGAACTTTCTTATAGCCTTTGAGCATATCTTTGATTTCTTCAAAAGGCTTGCGCTTAGCAACTATCATTTTTCCTCCTGTTACACCGCTCAGCTACCAAATAGATTGTTGATTAACCATCAACTATGCTAGAAATTTGAACTTTCCGGATGAAAGACATCCACATCTTTGAGATCATCGCCCAGATATTCGCGTTCATTCGGACCGAGGATGCCCATGGATAAACAAATTAAGGTCCAAAGGTGGACCGTGTTCCAGGCGTGATCACGCTGGTCGCTCAGGTCGTGGATCTGCGCGTGGCAATTATGGCATGGCGTAATGCAGTAACCGGCGCCTGTATTAAGGACCTGTTCGGCCTTAAGTTTACCGTATTCCCGACGTGCTTCCGGATAGCCTGATTGCAAGAAACCACCGCCGCCGCCGCAGCAGTAATTGTTTGATTTGTTCGGAGCCATATCGATGAAGTTCTCTTTACCGACCACCGCTTCAACCACGTAGCGCAGGTCATCCGCCACCGGATCGCCAAACGATTTACGCACCAGTTGGCAGGGGTCTTGAACGGTGAATTTAACCTTGCGGTCCTTATTCCAGTCAGAGCTGACCTTGAGCTTGCCTTCTCGAATCCACTGGGCATAGTACTGAATGATGCTTTTGATTTCAAATTTGTAATCGAGGTTGAATTTTTGCTGTCCGAACCGGACAGCGAACAGTTCGTGCCCTCATTCAGTATTGAGCCAGACCTTGCAGCCCAGATCCTCCACCGCCTTTTGTTTAACCTCGACAATATGCTTCCAGCTTTCCTCATCGGCCATGAACATGCAGTAGTTCTCGGCCGCCCAACCCTTGGTACCGTAAGTCCAGTCGGCGCCTACCGCGTGTAAAATTTTCCACAAAGGCACCATTTCATCCGGCTCGGTCACCGGTTCACGTGAATTCTGATTCAAGAAAAACTCAGCCCCTTTTTTGTTAACCGGCGCCTGCATATCTTTAAATTCCGGCTGGGCCTCCTGGTATTCCTCCAACACATCTTCGACCACAAACTGAAAATCTTCCTCGGTGGCGCCCATGGCACTGCAGGTATCGCTGCGCAGGGCCATATCACAAGAGCCCACAATGCCCTTGGGCCGTTCTTCCCGCGGCCAGCTTTGGCGGGCATAGAAAACCAGCTGGGGGATGTTGATCTTCATGGGACACACATACACGCAGCGGGTACACATGCTGCACATCCACACCCAGGGGGTACTGGTGATCTCCTCATCCATCCCCAGGGCGGCCATGCGCAGAAATTTGCGCGGGTCCATGCCCTCCAAACCAGTGGCCGGGCATCCCGAGGAACACGCGCCGCATGTCAGACAAAGATTCAGATTCCCGCCTTCGGGAAGCAAATCCTTCACCTTGTCGATAAACATGCTTTTCTTTTTGCCTCCTAATTTAATTGCTTCATCTGCCATAATTGACTCCTTATTAGGCTGCCGCCTTCTTTTTATTGGTTGCATCTTTATTTTGATTCAACGGATTAGGACCGAGTTCTTTGATGTGCTCGGTCATTTCCTTGGCGTATTGGGCAAAGGTCGGGCCCTCGCCGGAAGACAGGTTGTACATGCGAACCCGGTCGCCTTCAATGCCGATCTCGTCCAACAACTCCCGAACGTGATTGACTCTTTCCCGGCATCGCAAATTGCCCTCATTATAATGACACGCGCCTTCCAAACAACCAACGCAATAGGCACCATCGGCGCCCTTTTGAATGGCTCGTAAAAGATGAATCACATCGACCTTGCCGGTGCAAGGCACCCGAATTATTTTCACATTGGCCGGATAATCCAGTCGCATGGAACCTGCCAGGTCCGCAGCGGAGTAACCTCAATATTCACAACAAAATGCGATGATGGTTGGTTCAAAATCTGACATTACATACCTCCAGCAAGAAGGGCATCAATTTTACAAATCAGCTGTTCGTCTTCATAGAAGCTCAGCCCGATTACCTGCCGCGGACAAACCGCCGTACATACGCCGCATCCGTGACAAAGCGCCTCGTTAATTTCAATTTCTTTTTTTTCGGTATTAAACTCCGGTACGCCAAACGGGCAGGAGCGGACACACGTCAGGCATTTCACACAATGCTCCACATCCACTTTGGCAGTAATGGCCGAAAGTTTGATGGCATCCTGGGCCAAAAAGGTTGTGGCCCGTGATGCGGCGGCCTGGGCCTGGGCAATGGTCTCCGAGATGAGCTTGGGCCCATGGGCCGTTCCGCAAAGAAAAACCCCTTCGCTGGGCATATCCACCGGACGCAATTTGACATGCGCTTCAATGAAAAAGCCTTCCGGGTTGCGGTTTAATTTCATGATATTGCTCATCTCTTGGGTATCAGTGGCGGTCATACCGGCACTAAGCGCCAATAAATCGGCCCTGATTTCGACATCCTGCTGCAAAATATGATCCTTGACAGTCACCAGCATGCCGTCGGAAGCCGCTTTGACAGCCGGTGGCGTATCTTTGTCAAACCGAATGAAGATAACCCCTTGCTTACGGGCTTCCATGTAGTAGTCTTCCAGCAATCCATAGGTACGGATATCCCGGTACAGCACAAACACTTGGGCATCCGGGTTCTGTTTCCTGATCAGCAGCGCATTTTTTACGGCATTCTGGCAGCAGATGCGCGAGCAGTTTTCATTTTCTTCGTTGCGGGAGCCAACGCATTGAATCATAACAACGCTGGTCAGTTCCGCAGCACCCTTATTTTCCAACATGTCACCCAATTCCACCTGGGTGACCACCCGTTCATCTTCGCCATATAAAAACTCTTGAGGCTGATATTCGGTGGCACCCGTGGCCACCAAAAAAACACCATGCTCAATGCGATGGGCTGCTTTATCGGCGCCCACTTCGATCTCCGTGGCAAAGCTGCCTTTAAACCCTTCGAAACCGGCAATGCGTGCATCGGTAAATACTTGAATGTTTTCATCGTCAGTTACATCAGATACTAGCTTCGCTACGTAAGCCGGAATATCATCACCCTCAATAGTATGGTGCAGTTTGCGGGCAAACCCGCCCAACTCGGCATTTTTTTCAACCACAATGGCGTTAAAACCTTGCCGGCTGAGCCCCAAGGCCGCATTCATCCCGGCAACGCCCCCGCCGATGACCAGCGCCTGTTTGTTGATGGGCACAACCTTTTCGTTAAGCGTATGCAGGGTGGATGCCCGGGCAACCGCCATGCGCACCAAATCCTTGGCTTTTTGGGTTGCAATCTCTGGATTATTGGAATGAATCCATGAATTCTGATTGCGGATATTGGCCATTTCAAACAGATATTTGTTGAGGCCGCAGGCCTCCAGCGTCTCCATGAACATCGCTTCATGAGTTTTGGGGCTGCAAGACGCCACCACTACCCGGTTCAATTCAAGTTCCTTGATCTTTTCTTTAATCAGATCCTGTGTGTCCTGGCTGCAGGTAAACAGGTTCTCATCGGCATAGGCCACATTCGGCAGATTTTCGGCGTATTTACGAACTTCGGGAACATCCACAATCCCGCCGATATTGATGCCACAATTGCAAACAAACACACCGATACGCGGATCTTCCTGGCTGACATCCCTTTGTTCAGGAAGTTCAATTTTGGCGATGTCGGTTCCCCGCGCCGCAGCCAACTCGGCCCCCGCAGCACACGCCGCTGCGCTGGCTTCGGTAACCGAACTGGGGATATCCTTGGGGCCCTGCAGCACACCGCAGGTGTAGATACCGGCACGTGAGGTCGTCACCGGTGCAAAAGAATTTGTCTGCACAAAGTTGTAATGATTTAATTCAATGCCCAAGCGTTCGGCCAGCTCGGCCCCATCCGGCTGAATCTGAAGCCCGACGGACAAAACCACCATATTGAATACTTCTTCCTGCATCGCACCGGTTTCATCTGCGAATTTGACAACCAAATCGCCGGTATCGGGAACTTCCGTGATGGTATGAATGCGGGCTTTCACAAAACGCACGCCGTCTTTATCTTTGGCCCGGTTATAGTACTTTTCATAATCCTTGCCAAAGGTACGCATGTCCATATTAAAAATGGCGCAGTCCAAATCTCCATGGGCATGCTCTTTGGCAATCATGGCTTCCTTGACCGCATACATACAGCACACTGAAGAGCAATAGCCATTGCCGGTGCGGTTGGCATCACGGGATCCCACGCACTGCAGCCAAGCAATTTTCTGCGGTTCTTCGCGATCCAACGGCCGCATGAGATGTCCCAGATAAGGACCGGAAGCGCTTAGAATTCGCTCAAATTCTTCACTGGTCACCACATTGGGATATTTACCGTAGCCCAAATAGTCGAGGCTGGAGGGGTCATAACCCCGACTGCCGGCTGACAGTATCACAGAGCCGACATTGAGCGAGCTTTCGCGCACCTTATCATCGTATTCGACCGCCTTGGCGATACACATATTTTCACAAAGTCCGCAGCCGATACAGGTTTCCGTATCGATGGCAAACGCAAGGGGTACCGCTTGGGCATATTCGATAAAGGTGGCCCGGCGGTCATCCAGCTTTAAATTGTATTGATTTACAGCGGTTACAGGGCAATGCAGCGCACATTCACCGCATCCCGTGCATTTGACGGGATCAATGTATCGCGGACGGTTGCTCAAGGTAACATCAAAATTTCCGGGACTACCTTCCACACTTTTGATGTCGCTGCAAGTAATCAGTTCTATGTTAGGGTGCCGGCCGACCTCGACCAGTTTAGGTGAGATCACTCACATGGCACAATCATTGGTCGGGAACGTTTTGTCCAGTCGGGACATCATCCCGCCAATGGTCGGCGACTTATCAACTAAATATACTTTGTAATCCGAATTGGCCAAGTCCAGCGAAGCTTGCATGCCGGCGATACCGGCACCTACGACCATCACTGAACCGCTTTTCTTGGTACTTTCAGCTCCCATGTGATCTCCTTATAAAGCTGCAAAAACCGGTTTACAGGCTTCCATTCCTTTGAATTCAACCATATTGGTCTTTTCCATATCAGCCAGCAGATAAGAAATCTGCCTTAAATTCAATCCAACTTTTTGGCTGATGTCGCGCGGGGCGGCACAGCCCTCTTGAATGGCTTGATAAATTAGATTCTTTTGATATTCACGCTCTAATACTTGATCCAAAACCGTTTCAAAACTGTGTTGGTCCCATTGGCGGCCATACACATCGCCTTTGGTGGTAATTTCGACTTCCTTGCCCACCATCCAACGAATCGTTTCGCCCGAAACTGTCATTTCAGCGGCTTCCAATTGGAGGGCATTGGCTTGGCAGTCAAATTTACCCTGGTTTTGGATGGAATTGACGGTTGCATTGACAACCTCCACAAACCGTTGGGCTTCTGCTGATGATACCCACGCCAAGTGGAGCCGCTCTGCACCGATACCGGCAATATCCAGTAATTTTTGGGTTAGCCGGATTTTTTTATCAGCTTGGACATTACCTTCCAGGTAATGGCAGTCACCGAAATGTCACCCTGCTACCAGGGCGCCATCACAACCTTCTTTAAAGGCTTTGATAATAAATAGGGGATCGATGCGTCCGGAACACATGACGCGTACGGTGCGCATGTTGGGTGGATACTGCAACCGGGAGACACCGGCCAGATCGGCACCGGCATAAGCGCACCAGTTGCACAAAAACGCCGCAATTTTTGGTTCAAACTCTGCCATAATACTACCTTATCAATTTGATTTAATGGTAAATGACGTTAATCAGTCAAAACGTTCATCGATTACTTTAGGCAATGGCACACACAGATGCCACAATCTGCTCATCTTTAAAATGCAGCATGTCGATGGCTTTTTTCGGGCAAGATGAGGCACACAACCCGCAACCCTTGCAGGAAGCAGGAATGTTCTTGGCCCGATAACCCTTGCCCTCGACTTCTTCAACTTCAATGGCACCAAATGGGCAGACGCTGGCACATAGTCCACAACCGATACAGGTTTCCGCATCGACCTGGGAGACCAGCGGTGAAATTTGAATATTGGCTTTGGCCAGTACCGTGGCGGCTCGGCTGGAAGCCGCCAGCGCCTGGGCAATGCTTTCATCCAGTGACTTGGGAAAATGCGCTAAGCCACAGACAAAAATACCATCGGATGCAAAGTCGACCGGTCGCAACTTCGCATGGGCTTCCATGAAGAAGTTTTCTTCGTTGACCGGCAGCTTGTACAGTTCGGCCAGTTGGCTGTTATCCGACGGCACGATGGCCGTTGCCAAATTCAAAAGATCCGCGCTGATGATGACCTCTTTTTGCAAAATCGGATCAAACACCTGAATTTCCAAACCATCACCAGCCTCTTTAACTACCGGCTTGCGGTCCAGCGTGTAGCGAATGAAAATCACACCTAGCTGTCGTGCTTGTTTGTACAGCACTTCCCGTTCCGCATAGGTGCGGATATCGCGATACAGCACAAAAACATCTTTATCAGGTGACTGTTTCTTAATTTGAATGGCTTGCAGCACTGATCCCGTACAGCAGATCCGTGAGCAATACGGTCGCTGGTCATCACGTGAGCCGACACACTGAATAAACACAACGCTCTGCGCATCCTTCAACTTAGCAGGATCATTTTCCAGGTCATGCCACTTAGTGACACAAGGGCTTTGGCCAAACAGATATTCATCCGGTTCATAGGCTTGTCCGCCGGTGGCAATAATAGTTGCGCCATGTTTGACCGTGACCTCACCCTTGCCATTTTTTACCTGAGTTTCGAAATTGCCGACAAAGCCCGAAGCACCTACCACTTCACTGTCTAACAATACCTTAACATCGGTGTGTTTTTCGACTTGATCGACCAAGTCCGTTAAAAAGGGTGGCACGTCACGGCCGCTCCATGTCTGATGCACATCTTTCGCGGAACCGCCCAATTCAGATGATTTTTCCACGATCGTGGTGGGAAAACCCTGATCGGCCAAACTCAGCGCGGCCGTCATACCAGCCACGCCGCCACCAACTACCAGAGCAGATTTATCGACATCCACCGACAAATCCGGAATCGGTTCCAGCAGCGATGCGCGGGAAACGGCCATACGCACCAGGTCTTTGGCTTTCTCCGTAGCATCGGCCTTGCTCTTGGAATGCACCCAGGTGCATTGGTTGCGGATATTGGCCATCTCAAATAGATAGGCATTGACCCCCGCGTTGCGGATGGTTTCCTGAAACAACGGTTCATGGGTACGTGGGGTGCAGGCTGCGACAACAACTCGATTAAGATTCTGTTCCTTAATCACTTCAACCATCTTTTCCTGGGTGTCCTGGCTGCATGAAAACAGGTTCTCTTCCACATAGGCGACATTCGGCAGGGTTCGCGCATATTCAGCAATGGCCGGAACGTCTGCAATACCGCCGATATTCACACCGCAATTACACACAAAGACGCCTACCCGGGCGTCCTGGTCGATTACTTCAAGCTCTTTGGGAAACACCTTATCTTTGACCATGGTGCCGCGGTGATCCGACAAGGAAATACCGGCCCGACACGCCGCAGCACTGGCTTCCATGACCGCCTGGGGAATGTCTTTGCAGCCCTGCATCACACCCGCCACATAAATACCCGGCCGGGAAGTATTAACCGGTGCAGTGTCATCGGTTTTGACGAAGTTATAATCGTTTAACTCGATATCAAGTGTTTGGGCCAAATCAATGGCTTGATCGGACGGCTCCATACCAACCGACAATACCACCATATCAAACTGCTCGATATTGCGTTGGCCTTCATCAGAGGCGTACTCTAAAGCCAAAGTTCCACTGTCATCAGCTTGTGTAATGGAATGTACTTTGGAGCGAATAAATCGAACGCCTTCATCCTTGGCGCGATTGTAATATTTCTCAAACTCTTTGCCATGGGTTCGCATGTCCATGAAAAATACCGTGGCTTCGAACTGTTCGCCAATATGCTCTTTGGCGATCAGGGCTTCCTTGATGGCATACATGCAGCAGACCGAGGAACAGTATTCATTGTCACAGCGGTTCAAGTCCCGCGAACCCACACATTGCAACCACGCGATCTTGGTTGGTTCCTGTTCATCCGATGGTCGCAGCACATGACCACCAGTGGGGCCGCTGGCGGACAAGATGCGTTCAAACTCCATGCTGGTCATAACATTGGGCAGTTTGGCGTGCTGATAATTATCTAAAGATGATGGATCGAACGGTTTGTATCCCGCCGTGGCAATGACCGCACCCACGTTTAGATTCAGCGTTTCTTGCTTTTGATCAAAATCAATTGCATCGGTAGGACAATATTTTAAACAGGCCCCACATTTGCCTTTTTTCAAATAAATACATCTTTCGGGATCGATCACGTATTTCAGGGGCACCGCCTGGGCATAGGGAATATATGCCGCCTTGCGTTTGGAAATGGCTTCATTGAATTCATCGGCGGTTTTAGCAGGACATTTCTCCTCACAGGCCCCACAGGCAATACATTTTTCCATATCCACATAGCGGGCCGATTTTTTGATGGATACCGTAAAGTTCCCTTCTTCGCCCTGAATATCGGTAACTTCAGAAAGGGTATGCAACTCGATGTTTAGGTGCCGGCCGACCTCGACCAGTTTGGGTGAGATAATTCACATGGAACAGTCGTTGGTGGGAAAGGTCTTGTCAAGCTGGGCCATGGCACCACCGATGGCCGGCGATTTTTCCACCAGATGGACATAATAGCCTGAATCGGCAAGATCGAGAGCAGCCTGCATGCCGGCGATGCCAGCACCGACCACCATAACCGATCCGCTTTGGGATGATTTTTTTGAACTCATTCTAACTCCTGTAGTTCGGTTATAAATTTGGATAAAACAAAGCTATCAACGCAAGCGATGTCAGTAATTTCAGCCGCTGAAAATAGATGCCATCAGCACAGGACCCCGAAAAAAGTCCGAAGGGCGAAATATCTCATAGAATGAGCCCTCCGTCAAGGCATTAATGACCGGTATTGGTACCAAAAGGGTCCAGGATTTTAAAAAATTGTTTCCAAAAGAAAGGCATAAATGCAGAGCAGTCACTATTGAGGACTAAACGAGGTAACTTTTACCAATATGGAAAATATAAAAGCTTATTGAAAGGATGCTTGACCATTATAAGATATGTTTCAATGAGCCTTCTGAGGATGCTGGCAAGCGCTTATAAAATCGAATGAGCATTGGTGGTTAGGCCGCTTTTTCATCCGTCGCCGTCTCAGTCGTGCTGTTGTTGCCCCACTTGTACTTGGCGTATTTGAGATAGCCAAATACATTATTGAGACGGGGGTCAACCACATCTTCAATCGGCATAACCGTGCCAGGCAGCAGCGGAATTAAGTAGTCTCCTAACGCCTTGGCGCCGCCGCCGGTGAGAATAATATTATCGATGTCCCAGTCATCAGACCATAGCCGTTCGATATCGTTGGCAATGAGCTCAGCCGAATGCGAAAAAACCTTTGTCTTGATATCGTCAAGTGCATATTCCTGCCCACGGATCTTAATGCGACCCGATTCAACCGCTTTATAAAGCCGATATAACTCCAAGTTGACTCCGGTTTCTTCACGCAGTTTTTGAGCAATGCCGCTGAAACTTTTCGAAATTCCGTTATCCATCGTGGCGCTTCCCCGATCAACAAAACGCATCTGATCCATAATCGTGCAGTCCACTGTCCGAAAACCGATATCAACAACCCCAACTTTCTGTTTCGTCAAATCTTTATTGGCAATTTTCCCGTTATCATCCATGAGGATATTGAAGACGCTTCCCAGGGGTTGGGGCATCATGCGCACCTTATTAATGTTTATCCGGCGGGTCACCTGACTGCCATCGGCTTTATGAAAGGTAATTTCGTGTTGACCCATTAGTATCTTGGTGAAGTTCGTGTAAAATTTCTTTAGATAGCCAACCGGCAGGCCCGATACAACATTGAGAGGAATATATTTTTCAGGAAAACTGCCAGCGATGGTAAGGGCCAGGACCTTGACGAATTTGGATATTAGTTTTTCCTGATTCAAGGTATACTGTTGAATATTGGATTGTAACTCCGCAAAATCACCAACAAAATAAGATTTATCGTCAATGGTAACATGCAGGTTATCTTTAATTGAATCCTTGGCAATTTTTGTGCGGAATTTGATATCGGTAGCCTCCCCGAGCAGCGACTTAAAAACGATTGCCTCTTTGCCGTCAGTGGCTTTGGTAAAACCAAACCCAACATCAATGCCTAAAACTTCCATTTAGTGCCTCCATCTCCCGGTTTGCCCGCAAACACGTATAGCGGCTCAATAAATGCCTCGCAAATTGAGTGCGCAGGTTATGGCGCATTTACTTATTCGGAGTCAGTTTGATAGTGGCACAGAACAAATATTTTGCCACTATCAGCTATACTTAGCTGTGCGCGCCGATATAGATTCAACCAATCTAAATCATTAACATTTCTTTTATTAATCGTGCAATTACCCCCAATTTACAACTATCCTAAAAATAGATTTCTGTCAAACTGTCAATATTCTGGCACTTTTTTTATGCAACTATAGGGTTTAGTTTAATTTAAGCATACCTTTCTGTTAATACCTTTTGACCAGGCACTTTAAATATTATACGACTTATTACCACTTCAGATTTGAAAGGATCCCACCATGAATCCGAAATCCTCCAATGAAGACACTGAGCTGAAAACCGAAGAGCGGCTGCTATTGGTGGATGACAATCCCGCCAACCTGCAAGTTTTGATGGAAACCCTGCAGGGCCAAAACTATAAGCTGTTGGCGGCTAAAAATGGCGAGATGGCGTTGGCCATTGCCCGCAAAGCGCAACCGGAACTCATTTTGCTGGATATCATGATGCCGGGTATCGACGGTTATGAGGTCTGCCGGCGATTGAAATCAGATCCGCACACCTCGGAAATTGCCATCATTTTTCTTTCCGCCATGGATGCCACCCAGGATAAAGTTAAGGGCTTTAAATTAGGCGCCGTGGACTATATTACCAAGCCGTTTCAGCCGGAAGAGGTGATTGCCCGGGTTGAAACCCATCTGACCATTCATCGATTGCAGCAAAGCCTCGAGCTGCGCAATCAGGAGCTGCAAGAACTGAACGCCAATCTTGAGCGAAAGGTTGAAGAAAAAAGTAAAGAATTGCTGAATACGCGCGATGCCGTGATCTTTGGTCTGGCCAAATTAACTGAAACCCGCGATGATGACACCGGGTTGCATCTTGAAAGAATCTGTAAATTTGTTGAGATACTGGCCCGCAAAATCGCCAAAAATCATCCAGAGATCGACGAAAGATGGATTCGAACCGTCACTTCCACAGCGGCACTGCATGATATTGGTAAAGTGGGCATTCCGGATGCTGTGCTGAATAAGCCAGGCCCGTTAACCTCTGAAGAACGGGAAATCATACAGATGCACCCAACCATCGGGGGCGATACACTGCTTGAAATTAGAGACCAGTGGGGCAACAGCCCATTTCTGGCCCGGGCCATAGAAATTTCCATGGCCCATCATGAAAAGTGGGACGGCAACGGCTACCCTTTCGGAATTAAAGGCGATGCCATCGCCCTTTCAGCCAGGATTCTGGCAGTTGCGGATGTCTATGATGCCCTGACCTGCAAACGAATCTATAAGGACGGCATGCCGCATGCGAAGGTCAAAAAAATAATCGCCGAAGGCTCAGGTAAGGATTTTGATCCGGAGATCGTTGAAGCGTTTATGGCCACTGAAAAGGAGATTGAAAAGGTGGCCCAGGAATTGCGCACCTTAGACGAAAATAAGACTGTCGGAATCGCTACGATTAATCGGCAGAAAGCGATGGCTGCGTGGCGACAACAAATATGTGAATTTGTCGAGTTAACCGATCAAAAGCAGCCAAAAAAATAACCACAGCGGCAACCTGTTCTCTGTCTCATTCACCAATTATTTTTACCAGCACCCGTTTTTGACGCCGGCCATCGAATTCCCCGTAAAAAATCTGTTCCCAGGTACCAAAGTCCAGTTTTCCATCCGTAATCGCAACAACCACTTCACGTCCCATGATTTGGCGTTTCATATGGGCATCAGCATTATCCTCGCCCACATTATGCCGGTATTGCGAAACAGGTTCGTGCGGTGCAAGCTTTTCCAGCCAGATATCATAATCGTGATGCAAACCAGATTCATCGTCGTTGATGAATACGGATGCGGTGATGTGCATTGCGTTAATAAGTATGAGGCCTTCCTTTATCCCACTTTCACGCAAGCATGCCTCCACATCTGGCGTAATGTTGATAAGCGCCCTGCGAGTTGGCACCTCAAACCACAGCTCCTTACGATAGCTTTTCATAATGCGACCTTTCAAATTTTAGGACCACCGGTTTAATTAGATCGAAAAATATCGCCGATTCGCAAACAATAATCAATCACCATAGCATTGTTTGATTCAACTTCTATCAAAAGGATCAATAATTTGAAAACACTTCTTGATTTTCTTCTATCGTGCCTTATAACTTCTATTTAAAATTATCATCCTCATTTAAATTTTAATTGTCATTTGCCCTGTCTTTCCAAGCTCGCATAAACAAACCCATCCTTTCCTAGCCAATTATACAAGCGGGTTTGTTGGCAATTACGAGTAGAATGGACTTTAAATATGCATGTAGAATCGTGGCAGACAGGACTTCACGAATTTGAAGATGTGTCAAATTTAACAACTTAACGGCAGTAACCTAAAAGGAGGTAGCCCATGAAGAAAGCACGCGTGATCGTCATTTTAATCCTGGCATTGTCTGTATTTATTTCCTGTGCCCCAAGCTCTCTCAACCAAATCCAGACTAAAAATGAATTGGTGGTTGGCACCGCCGGCAATATGCCGCCTTTGAATATGACCACCAAAGACGGCGAAATCATCGGGTTTGAAATGGATTTGGCGCGTCGGATGGCTGATAGCATGGGGGTGGAACTCAGGTTTGAAAAAATGGCATTCGCTGAATTATTGCCCGCATTGGAAAAGGGAACGGTTGACATGGTTATTTCCGGAATGACCATTACGCCCAATCGCAATGTCAAGGTCGCTTTTGTCGGTCCCTATTTCATATCTGGCAAGGCGTTTTTAACTAAAATCGAAACCATCGCTGCCGCTAAAGATCCAGCATCGGTCAATAGCCCGAACACATCCTATGCCGCGCTGAAAGGATCGACCAGTCAGGCATTTGTCGAAAGTGTGCTGCCGCTGTCCCGGTTAGTTACCACCCAAGATTATGATGAGGCGGTGGATTTGGTGCTCAACGGCGAAGTGGAGGCCATGGTGGCTGATTACCCTATCTGCATCGTGTCGCTCTTTCGGTATCCTGATCAAGGCTTGCTTTCGCTAATCACGCCTTTCACATACGAACCTTTGGGCATTGCTGTTCCGGGAGGAGATGCCCATCTAATTAACTGGGTTGAAAACTTTCTGAGCATTATGAAAGGTAGCGGTCAATTGGATGAGCTTAAAGAGCGCTGGTTTTTCGATGGCGCTTGGTTAAATCGATTGCCTCAAAGATAATAATCCCTTTATAGAATCAAGGCCGGTCATCCCCCTTTTCTACCGGGGGATGACCGCCGGTTATACCCCGTATTTATCTTCTAAAGCTAGTTGTGCAATGCATTTCACATTTGCCCAAATAATGATAGCGGGCATCGCTGTCAATTTTAAGGCAAAATTCTCTGTTTAATACCCAATCACCAAAATGTTGCCACCCATCATTCCGATGGCTGATAAAAATTGATATTTTCTATTTCCGACCCGTAGACATCAAATCGATTTACCGGTATTATCATGAAACTTTAAACTAAAATTAGTGAATGTAATGCATTGCGCACCGATATAATTGGCCCACCGAACCGTTTATAACCAATGAAAACCCTTCGCGATACTATCCGTCAAATTGAGTCAGATCTTGCGGAAACACTATTATTAGACCGCTATAAAATCGCCCGTGAACTTAAAACGATCAATAAAGCTTCCATGAAGGCGGCCAGCAAAGCCGACAAGGTCAACCGGCTGCATAAAAGGGTACGTGCATCCATTCGCTCAAAAAAACGGCGCCAGGCCAAACAACCCCGGCCACAGTATATTTCAAATTTACCGATTACGGCAAAAAAAGATGCTATCATCCGAGCTATCCGCGAACATTCGGTGGTGATTATCTCCGGTGCCACCGGATCGGGCAAAACCACCCAGATACCGAAATTCTGCCTGGCAGCCGGGTGTGGTATTGCCGGTAAAATCGGATGCACCCAGCCGCGCCGCATTGCAGCGATGACGGTTGCGCAGCGCATTACCGAAGAGTTAGATGAAACCATCGGCAAATCCATCGGTTATAAAATTCGCTTCAATGATCGCACCCACCGTGATGGCTATATTAAACTTATGACCGATGGCATTTTACTGGCGGAAACCCAAAATGATCCGTTGCTATCTGAATATGATACTATAATTGTCGACGAGGCCCATGAAAGAAGTCTTAACATCGATTTTGTCTTGGGTATTCTAAAGACGCTGCTGGTCAAACGGCAAGATGATCTAAAAATAATCATCACATCCGCAACCATTGATACGGCCAAGTTTTCCGCTGCATTTGCTAACGCGCCGGTTATTGAGGTGTCCGGCCGGATGTTTCCGGTAAAAACATATTACCGCCCCCTTGAAGCAAATGGCAATGATGAGTCGACCCATGTCGAGTCCGCTGCCCAGGCCGTTGACTGGATTATGCGTAAAAAATGGCCTGGCGACATCCTGATTTTTATGCCCACGGAACAAGACATCCGCGAAACTTGTGAGTTGCTGGCTGGCAGGCCATACAGCGGCATCGATATTATGCCCCTGTATGCACGGCTGCCTGCGGCAGAGCAGTCACGAATCTTTCGCCGCTCATCAAAACGCAAAATCATTGTGGCCACCAACGTAGCGGAGACCTCTATCACCATTCCCGGCATTAAATATGTCGTTGATTCTGGATTGGCCCGTATTTCGCAATATTCTCCTCGAAGCCGCACTACCGCGTTACCGGTAGCGCCAATTTCACGCAGCAGTGCCGATCAGCGTCAGGGAAGATGTGGCCGCACCGAACACGGTATCTGCCTACGTCTTTATTCAGAGGAAGATTATAGTAATCGCCCGCTGTATACGACGCCTGAAATTCTGCGGGCCAATTTGGCAGACGTTATTTTGCGAATGACGGCCCTAAATCTGGGAAACATTGCTGAGTTTCCATTTATAGATCCCCCGACCGATAAGCGTATCAGGGATGGGTGCAATTTACTTCAGGAGTTGGGGGCCATTGCCAAGCAACCTGCGCTGAAAATACAAAATAGCGAATCGCGGTTTCGGCTGACCCCCAGGGGCCGCCTTATGGCCAAGCTTCCCATAGATCCGCGACTTTCCCGAATATTAATTGAAGCTCACCAAGAACGATGTCTTGACGAAGGCCTGGTCATTATCGCCGCATTGAGCATTCAAGACCCTCGCGAACGCCCACCCGAAAAGGAAAAAGACGCCGATCAGGCGCATGCTGCGTTTGTTGATTCCACATCAGATTTTCTGTCCCTACTAAACATTTGGCACCGGTATCAAAAAACCCGCCAAAAAGTCACATCAACCAACCAGCTAAAAAAATTTTGCCGTCGCCATTTTTTGTCTTTCAAGCGCATGCGTGAATGGCACGATATCCACCGCCAGCTTGTAACGATTGCGCAAGAGTCGGGATCGTTTGAAACATCTTTTAAGAAAAAAGTTGGTAAAGTTGCATCGAATGAATTTTCGCAAAAATATACGGCAATTCATAAATCGCTTGTAAGCGGGTTTTTATCCAACATCGCCCAAAAAAAATCGAAAAACTTATTTAAAGGCAGCCACGGCAAAGAGGTCATGATCTTTCCAGGCTCGGGGCTTTTTAATCGTGGCGGCGCCTGGATCGTAGCGGCTGAAATGGTGGAGACGTCACGGTTGTTTGCGCGCATTGCCGCCAATATTGATCCCGGCTGGCTTGAACGTTTAGGCCAAGAGCAGTGCAAATATATCTACAGGGATCCGCATTGGGAGCGCAAAAGAAAAACGGTCGTGATCAGCGAACAGGTAAGCCTATATGGTTTGATCATCGTTGCCGATCGCAAAGTAACGTACGGCCGTATTAACCCTGAGGACGCCACCGACATCTTTATTCGCCAGGCCCTAGTCGACGAAGATATCAGCAAGCCGCTGCCCTTTATGGTGCATAACCGTGCCCTGATCAACGATATTGAGGATATGGAAAACCGGCTGCGTCGTCGGGACATCCTGATATCCGCAGAAGATCTGGTTATGTTTTATAAAAAGCGCCTGAATAATATATCCAGCCTTGCGGCCTTGCATCAACTCATCAAGCAAAAGGGCAATGATCAGTTTTTACGCATGCAATCCAAAGATCTCCTGCGGTATCTCCCGGATGCAAAAGAGTTGGCACACTTTCCTGATAATGTTGAGCTCGGAGGCAATCGATTCGACTGTCGCTATCAATTTCAACCGCGCCAGGAAGATGACGGCCTGACCGTCCATATTCCACGCGAACGCGCCCTGCATCTGCCGGCTGAATCGCTCGACTGGATGGTACCTGGTATGTTGGCTGAAAAAATTACGTCCTTAATCAAAGGCTTGCCCAAAGAATACCGCAAGAAACTGGTACCGGTAAACGCGACGATTGCGCTTACTTTAAAAGAAATGCCGCGGGGAGATGGTGCCTTAATTACCGCACTGGGAAAATTTATTTTCCAAAAATTCGGCATTAATATTCCGGGATCGGCCTGGCCCGCAAATTTGTTGCCACCGCATTTAACAACCCGGATTGCCATTACCGATCATGACGGCAACATCATTCAAGCGGACCGAGATGTTGCCATCCTCAGCGCAAAACCGGGTCAATCGTCCTATAACCGGCAATTGGAGGCCGCCAAATCGAAATGGGAACAAACCGGCATCACGCGATGGAATTTTAAAGATCTGCCCGCTGCCGTTGAATTAAAAGCGGGCCGCACTGGGCGTTGGAAAGTTTATCCGGGTCTGCAAAAGGATACGGGTGCCACACCGCAAGTAAGCTTACGGCTGTTTGAAGATCCACAAGAGGCGCTTAAAATACATAAGAAAGGCGTTGCTGAACTGTTGCGCATCCATTTGGCCAAGGAACTAAAGTACATCAAAAAGCAGTTGATTCTGCCTGAAAACTTATCCAGTTATGTCCGTTATCTTGGCGGCCATCAAAAAATCCAGGCCATCCTCTATGACGGCATCGTTCAAACCCAATTTGAAAAAAATATTCGTTCCCGATCCGCATTTGAAACTTATACACAAAAGGTTCAATCTCACATTCGGTCAAAAGCCCGTAAAATATTGGATCAAACGATTCCAGTCTTAAAAAGCTATGGCGAATGCTGCGCAGCGCTGGGACGCCTGGAAAGTATCAACCAAACCAACACTTCTTTTCTAAATCTTGTGACCCGACTGCAGCAGGAACTTTCGCGCCTGGTACCTTCTCATTTCATGTTTCTTTATTCGGCGGAACGGCTAACGCACATCGTTCGCTATATTCAGGCTGTTGCCGTGCGGGCCGAACGCGCCACCATCGATATTGAAAAAGACCGGATGCGCGCTGATCATTTGGCACCCTACCAGCAAAAGCTAACCTCACTATTAAAGGATTTAACACCGGCTTCATCGGAAGCAAAGAGAAAAGAAGTAGAAAACTTCTTCTGGTTGATTGAAGAGTTTAAGGTGTCGCTGTTTGCCCAGGAACTCAAAACGGCCGGCTCGATATCGGCCAAGCGACTGGATAATAAGTTGAAATCCATTGAGCGCATGGTATAAGGTTTCTGATAACATTAAACGAGACTTTAGCAACGATGCCCACAACTGACATTACCAAAATAAAAATCGGAAAGTACATGATCGGTCTTGTGGGGTTTAAAGATGCCCTGAAAGAAACAGCTGACACATATGCAGATCAACCGGATGATACCATTGCGCGACAGTTATTAGATCGGCTCAAAAAAAGAAACTATATTCCCCAACATGTCCAAAAAGAATATGGGCAAGCTTTTGTTAGAGAGTTTCGCAAATTTATGGGTCAGCCGTTTACCCAAGAGGCTTCCACTGAGTTGGAAATAAAAGTGCTGGGTGCCGGTTGTGCGGTGTGTGACGGTCTCGAAAATTTATTAATGCAAGTTTTGGCAGAAATGAATTTGGCGGCTGATCTGGAACACGTGCGCGATGTTGAAAAATTCGATCACTACAATGTCACGCAAACACCGGCACTGGTGATCAATGGTAAAATAATCTTTGCAGGTAAAGCACCAAGCAAACATCAAATCAAAGCATGGCTGCAGAAGGCTGGCATTAAACAAACATCAGGAGGACAAATGGATAAACCGGTACTTATCAAAAACATCCCATTTTCAGAGTCGCAGAACCTATTGGATCTGGTAGAATATGAAGAGGGTCGCGTTGTTAGCCGAACATTTGCTCAAAATCCATCTGTCAGTTTAACCCTTTTTGCCTTTGATGCGGGTGAAGGCATCAGTGCCCATACCGCGCCTGGAGATGCTATGGTGCAAGTTTTAGATGGCGAAGCGCTGGTAAATATTGATGGCACTGATATAACCGTCTGTGCAGGTCAGGTAGTAGTGATGCCGGCTGATGTTCCGCATGCAGTTACGGCCGCTAAACGATTTAAAATGCTGCTAACCGTCGTTAAAAGGCCTTTGGGTATTCAATCGTAGCCAAAAAGAATGACATGCATCGGCCGCTAAAACGACTATAATTGTATGTCACCATCATTTGGCCATAAATGATAAAACAGGCCAAATCAATCGGCGTGGTAAGAAATCAGTAGTGGCCATCATGTGAATCAGTGGCGTAGCGCCGCGCCAAGTCCTCAAAGTAATCGGCTTCCTCAAATTTGTCTCTTTTGCGGCAACCATTGGCATATATCCGGCATTTTTCCACGAGGACGGCAACTGCCGCCTGTTTCTGATTATCAGACAAATGCCCACTTTCCATTAACTTGACGATGCTTTGAATGCGATATTGATCCAAACCGGCCATGCGCGAAAGCTGGTCGGCATGTCCGCCACGCTTGATAATCAGCGGCGTATCGATCAATCCCACTGGATAGTGGCAACTGATACGCAGCCACATGTCGTAGTCTTCACAGGCCGGCAAAGCTTCATCAAAAAAACCAACGCGCTCAAAAAGAGCTCGCCGCAGCATTACGGCCGATGGACTGACCAGGCATAAGTGCAAAGAGGGCTTGAATATGTCTCCTGCGGGCTTCTTGTGACGCTTTTTGGGATTAACATGCTGGCCCTTTCGAATCCAGATTTCCTCGGTCTGACATATCTGTAAAGTGGGGTTTTGCTTGAAAAATTCAACCTGAACCGCCAATTTTTCCGGCATCCATTCATCGTCGGAATCCAGAAAGGCAATCAACCTGCCTCGCGCCGCATGAATACCCCGGTTACGGGCCGCGCTAACGCCACGGTTTGCTTGCGGTAGCACCTGAATCGTATCGCCATATTGGGTTAATAGCGCATTGCTATTATCGGTGGAGCCATCGTCGACAATAATGAGTTCAAAATCCTGAAATGACTGGGCCAACACGGAATCGATGGCTGAACTCAACGTCCAGGCCCGATTAAAAGTGGGGATAATTACCGAAACGGTCGGCACCTTCATCTCACTCGGCATATTACCATAGACCCATCGCCATATTATTTACAGAATAATCGTGTCGTTTCTTCGCACTAAACAGCCATCTTGATTTATCATAAATTAATCGCGGAACCTAACGGCCTACAACCTTTTAATATTAAACAAATTTCTGCTATATCATTCTTAAAGCAAGATGGTCTTGATTTCAGATGCATACCGCCAGCAAAACATTTGATAGCAGGCATTTCATCACGATCGGATTTTTATTGACACGGTCCTCTGGGTGCGGTACCGCAATAGGGTCACATCTAGTCTATCATTTGACATCAATCAACGAAATTCTTACGGGTAATAACTTTTTAAATAACGATTACCTTAATCGCTCATGATTAAAGCCAAAAATCTTAACTATGTGGCAACGCAGATTTGGCAACATTGTTCTTTGCTGAATTTGATTACCATTTGGTATAAATATCACTATTTTTCAAACGGTTGATTGGGGGGTAAAGTACCAGAAAAGGACTGGGCCAATCACCCATTATCAAACCTAACCCATGCAAACACAAAAGGAGGCAGGAATGAAAAAAGCGTTATTTATCGGTATTACAGTTTTTCTCGGTCTGGCGTTATGCCTGAGCTTTGCACCAGCACCGGCGCAGGCCGAAACCAAATTTGTTACCATTGGAACCGGTGGTGTAACGGGCGTTTACTACCCCACTGGCGGTGCGATCTGCCGTTTGGTCAATAAGGGGCGCAAACAGCATGGTATCCGCTGTTCCGTTGAAAGCACCGGCGGATCGGTCTACAACCTCAACACCATTGCTGCGGGAGAGTTGGATATGGGTGTTGCCCAATCGGACTGGCAGTATCATGCCTACAATGGCACCAGCAAATTTAAAGACAAAGGCGCCAACAAATGCCTGCGTGCTGTGTTCTCGGTTCACCCCGAGCCTTTTACGGTAGTAGCCCGGAAAGATTCTCGAATCAAAAAATTTAAAGATCTTAAAGGCAAACGTGTCAACATCGGCAACCCAGGTTCCGGTCAACGCGGCACCATGGAAGTGGTCATGAAAGCCATGGGTTGGACCAAAGCCGATTTTAAACTGGCTTCCGAGTTGAAGTCCGCCGAACAATCCAAAGCGTTGTGCGACAATAAAGTCGATGCCATGGTATTTACTGTGGGACATCCCAGCGGATCTATCAAAGAAGCGGCTACATCTTGTGACTCAGTAATTGTTGAAGTTGCCGGACCAACGATCGATAAACTGGTCAAAGATAATGATTATTATCGTACAGCCACGATTCCCGGCGGAATGTACCGCGGAACCGACATGGATGTAAAAACCTTTGGTGTCGGCGCTACGTTTGTCACCTCATGCAAAGTCGATGAAGATATCATTTACAACGTTGTTAAGTCTGTCTTCGAAAATTTCGATCAGTTTCAAAAGCTCCATCCCGCATTTAAAAATCTGAAAAAGGAAGAAATGATCAAAGACGGGTTGTCGGCGCCATTGCACAAAGGTGCGATCAAATATTACAAAGAAGCAGGCTTGATGTAAGCCTGGGCGATTTGCAACCGTGCGCGGATGTTACCGTGCACGGTTGCCCACTTCTATGCTTCAGCTTCAACACGTTATCGAACTACCTATAGATTTTAAATCGCCTTTCCCGTCAAGACCGCCGCAAGCCACTAGAGAACTGTCACCCTTTTCATAAAAGGAATCAGCGCAATGACTGAAACAGCAAGTCGCAAAGCATCTCAGCAAGAGCTTGAGGAGATGGTTGCCGAAACTGAAACAGGGGCTCGCAATCCAACCGGCGCGATTTCCAAAAATATTCTATTTTACGTGCCGCTCATCTGGACCTTATTTCAGCTCTGGTATGCATCGCCGTTGCCTTTCATTTTCAATTTTGCGGTCTTCAACTCCACCGAGGCACGCGCCATTCATCTCGCTTTTGCTATTTTTCTATCCTACACCGCTTATCCGACATTTAAGTCTTCGCCCCGCAACCACATTCCGATTCAGGATTGGATTGTAGCATTGGTGGGAGCATTTTGTGCGGCCTATCTGTTTATTTTCTATGCCGAATTATCAGAGCGCCCCGGCGATCCAACCCAATTGGATTTGGTTGTTGCTGTTATCGGCCTGATTCTGCTGCTGGAAGCCACCCGCCGCGCACTGGGTCCGCCCCTGATGGTAGTGGCCACTGTTTTTATCATTTATACCTTTTTTGGCTCCTATATGCCGTCGGTCATTGCACACAAGGGCGCCAGCCTGTCCAAAGGCATGTCCCATTATTGGTTGTCGACCGAGGGTGTATTTGGCGTGGCGTTAGGCGTTTCCACCGGCATGGTGTTTATGTTCGTCTTATTCGGAGCGCTGCTTGAATCAGCCGGCGCCGGCAATTATTTTATTCGTTCCGCGTTTGCCGGTCTGGGCCACCTTCGAGGTGGGCCGGCCAAAGCGGCGGTGGTCTCCTCGGGACTGACCGGCCTGGTGTCCGGGTCTTCGATAGCCAATGTGGTCACTACCGGAACATTTACGATTCCACTGATGAAAAAAGTAGGATTCAAGGCGGAAAAGGCCGGAGCAGTCGAGGTTGCCTGTTCCACCAACGGACAACTGATGCCACCGGTGATGGGTGCCGCAGCTTTTTTGATGGTGGAATATGTCGGTATTTCTTATATCGAGGTCATCAAACACGCTTTCTTGCCGGCCATCATTTCCTATGTGGCCCTGGTGTACATCGTCCATCTGGAAGCCTGTAAAATGGGCCTGCGAGGCATGGAAAAACCGGTGACCAAAACCATGACCCAAAAATTGCTCGCATTTGTGATGACGTTTCTATTCATGATCATCATGGGCGGCATCACGTATTACGGAATTGGTTGGATCAAAACCGTGGCCGGAGAAGCAACTATTTATATTGTTTCGATCCTGCTGTTAGCAGCCTATCTTGTGCTGCTCGCATTTGCCTGCAAGGTGCCCGAGTTGGATAGCAGCCATGAAATCAAAGAATTGCCAGCATTGGGACCGACCGCCCAGGCCGGTTACTTTTTCTTGCTGCCCATTGTGGTACTGATGTGGTGTTTAGTGGTGGAAAGGTTGTCACCGTCGCTTTCGGCTTTCTGGGCCACAGTGCTGCTGATGTTCATCTTGGTAACCCAGCGCCCCTTGAAAGGTCTATTTCGGAAAGCCAAAGGCGATGAATTCACCTTCAAACGCGGTTTTAAGGATCTGATTGACGGTTACGTCGCCGGAGCCCGCAATATGATCGGCATCGGCGTAGCCACCTCGGCTGCCGGTATCGTGGTTGGCACTGTAACACTGACCGGCATCGGACTGGTCATGACCGAGTTTGTGGAGTTTATCTCCGGCGGCAATCTGATGTTGATTCTGCTGTTTACTGCGATCATCAGCCTTATCTTAGGTATGGGGCTACCGACCACTGCCAACTATATCGTGGTCTCAACCTTGATGGCACCAGTCATTGTCAGCCTGGGGGCCAAGGCCGGTCTGATCGTACCGCTTATCGCTGTGCATCTGTTTGTCTTTTACTTCGGAATCCTGGCTGATGATACTCCTCCTGTGGGATTGGCCGCCTTTGCTGCCGCCGGCATATCCGGCGGGGATCCAATCCGCACCGGTATCCAAGGTTTTGCCTATGATATCCGTACCGCGATATTGCCGTTTATTTTTATCTTCAACAACGAACTGCTGATAATCGGAGTCGCCAACTGGTTGCATTTGCTTATTGTTATTGCATCGGCGGTTGTCGCCATGATGATTTTTGGTGCCGCCACCCAGGGATTCTGGTTGACCAAAAATCGCATCTGGGAAACGGTGGTGTTGTTACTGGTGGCATTTACGTTGCTGCGCCCTGGTTTCTGGTGGGATATGGTTTTTCCGCCCCTCAAACAGGAAGCGCCCAATAAAATCGAGCAGATGGTTGAAGGCATGGAAGCCGGCTCTCAACTTATTGTCGAAGTACAAGGGGAGGACTTAAATGGTAATCCCTATACCAAGACGGTCATGTTGAAAGTTGGCAATGAAAGCACCGGCAACGAGCGATTGGCCGGTATCGGACTTGAAACTCGCAGCGACGAGGGCAAAATCATCATCGACAACGTGGTTTTTGCCAGTGCGGCGGAAAAAGCCGGCATCGATTTTGACCAGGAGATATTGAACGTCCAGGTACCTAATAAGCGGTTGCCAAAACAGCTGATGTTCATACCAGCCCTGGTGCTGGCAGGCCTGATCTGGTTCGTACAGCGTGGCCGTAGAACCAAAATGGAAGCGGCAGCCTGACGGTTTAACGCAAGTTCTGCAAATCTTTCTGAATAACCTTCGATTTCGGAGATTTGCTCATCGCAATGTGGTCGCGCAAACCTTTTCGTATATGGATATTCACCTCTTTTGTGGGAGCAGGTCATGTTTAAAAAAATTCTTGTACCGGTCGACATCGACTATCCTGAAATGGCCGCCGCTGTCTATCAAAAAGCAGCGGCCTTTGCCAAAATGAGCGGCGCCGAAATGCGGCTTATCAGCGTCATGCCCGGCTTTGGAACACCATTGGTGGCTTCTTTCATACCAGAACAAGTCCGCAAAGAGGCTGCCGATCAGTTTAAAGCATCTTTGGATGATTTCATCAAAACGCATTGCAGCGAAACGGTATCCTGCACTGTTAGGATTGGGAAAAACTGGGAGGAAATCATCAAAGTTGCCGAAAAATGGGGAGCGGACCTCATCGTGGTCTACCACAACCATCGCCACGATATTAACGAGGCTTTTAGCCGCAGCTGTTCCCAACGAGTCGCTGAGAACGCTAAATGTTCCGTGCTGCGGCTACGAAACCTTCAAATATAAACCCGTTTCGATTCGGTTCGAATCGCGCGGAGGAAAACATGATGACCACATTACACCGCATAAATAATGGTTACAGACGGTTCTTCATGCAGGCTTCCGTTCTTTGTATTTTTTTAATGATCGGATTATTACCGCTTAAGGCCCACGCGTTAGAAATTCTCGTGGGTACCGGTGAAATCGGCACCTTTTCGAACTTTACCGGCCGTTTGATTTGCCGAATGGTGAATAAAAGCGCAGAGGATATTACCTGCAAAACTGTCCCGGCACCCGACGACGTGCATAACCTTACCAACCTCCGAGGTGGTTCTTTAGACAGCGCTTTAATTGATTCACGCATGTTATATGATGCCATTAACAAAACCGGTTACTTCGAGTTTTTGGATATCAGTTATGATAATTTGCGAGCTTTGATTCCATTGTATGAAGTCCCCTTTACCCTCGTTGTTCGCCGTGATGCCAACATATCGTCAATGGAGGAATTGAAGGGCAAACGGATTAATTTTGGTGCGCCGCGCTCACTGCAGCACCTGGCCACCGATACGATTATAACGGCTAAAAACTGGACCAAAGGTAATTTTAGCCTCGCGGCCGAACTTTCCGCCTCGCAGTCACAGGATACAATGGCGTTCTGTCACGGCACAACCCAGGCAATGATTCATATCGGGGTTCACCCTGATGCGACGTTGCAGCAATTATTCAAGTTGTGCGAGGCGGATTTAGTAAATATGGATGATACTGACATTCAAAAATTGGTAGCTGATCGACCTGAATTTTTAAAAATAACGATCGCAGCAAACACCTATCCGTCAAATCCCGAAGGTATTACGACCTTTGGAACCAGTGTGGCGTTAATTGCATCAGACAATCTTGACGAAGAAACTGCCTACAAAATTATCAGCGCCATTGATCGTTATCAAAAAAACCTAAAGAGTGCGCATCCGGCCCTGGCATCATTTACAATGGACGCTGCCGGCAAAAACGACCTCGGCTTAACGCCTCATCCGGGTGTGATGAAATATCTATCCGAAAATTGATAGGAACCTTTTTTGAAATTCAATTAATCGGGTATATGTAAACCGATGTTTAAAAATTATTTTACGTCTTTTATTGTGCGAATATTGTAAATCTTTTGATCGGAATTACCGTTACTGTATGTAATGCGGTCGTTTCGAGAGTGCCTCGTAAGGTTTGTCCACCTTCATTAACTTATAATCAGGAACAAACAATGGGTGATAAGCAAAAAATCATTTTGGATCTTGAAAAGGTTAATACATTAAACGCCGAAGGCTGCGCCGCCTGTGGGCGTAAATTTACCTTGGGCGAAATAGCGGTATTGGCTTGTGGCGCCTGGGAAGGTCCGCCGAAATATATCCACGAAAACGAGGCCGTGTTTGATAAAAACACGTCCGGGTACGTGGAGCGCAAATGCTTCGAGGCCAGTCGATAAGGGCATTCATCTCCTTGCTACCGAAAACAAACCCCTGCTTTATTTCCTCAATCTAGAAACCAGTCGCGATACCCGTTTAACCCGCTTGAATCTCGGTGTGTTCAAGGCACCTGATGCTGCCATATGCCGGCAACTTTGGCTCCACAGTGTTGACAACAACCTTTAGACACCGCCAAATTCTTTATCTGAAATCCCCAGCGGTCGATAATTGTTTTTCCACATTCATGACAAAAGGTACATTCACCTTCATCACCGGGAACATTGCCGGTATACACGTAGCGTAATCCGGCTTTAATGCCGATATTTCTAGCTTTTTGTAGGGTTGATACGGGCGTCGGCCCTCGATCCGTCAGTTTATAAGTAGGATGAAAACGGCTGATGTGCCAGGGGGTGTCAGGACCCAGTGAGTCGGCTAAAAAGCGAGCTAAATTTTCAAGTTCTTGTACATTGTCATTGAGCCCGGGAACGATCAAAGTGGTTACCTCCACAAAAACGCCTTTGGCTTTCATATGCTTAAGAGTGTTTTTGACGTGTTTGAGCTTGGCGCCGCAAAGCTTCCGGTAGTAGTCTTCCGTAAACGCCTTTAAATCAACATTGGCCGCATGCAGATACGGACTGATCATATCCAAGGCCTCGGCACTCATATAACCGTTGGTCACAAATATGTTTAACAGATTTTGGGCATGGGCCAGCTTAGCCGTATCGTAGGCAAACTCAAAGAATACGGTCGGCTCGGTGTAGGTGTAAGCAATGCTGTGACAATGGCCGTTAACGGCTGCTGCCACCACCGCTTCCGGCGCAACCAAATCGCCCATAATGGTTCCCGGGCGATCAAGCGGCATTTGGGCGATATCGGCATTCTGACAGAACCGGCACTTGAAATTACATCCCACTGTTGCGATGGAATACGACAAAGAGCCCGGTAAAACGTGAAAAAGCGGCTTTTTTTCGATGGGGTCGATATGACTGGCAATCACCCGGCCATAAACCAGCGTGTTTAATACACCGCTGCTATTTTCCCGGACACCGCATTTGCCCCGGCGCCCCGCCTTCATAACACAACGGTGATTGCAAAGATGGCATTTAACTTTATTGGATTCCAGATTCTCGAATAGATAGGCCTGCATGACTTGCTCTCCATGGCGAGCATTTAGAGGGCAGGTGCCCCGCCGGTATGTTTGGCCTGATAGCGCATACTCAGCGGACGGGTGCGAAAGCGCGGAACCAGCGTGACGACCGTCCCAGCAAAGGCGCCGAAAGGGAAGCGTTGCAAGACACTAGCGGCTTCAACACTTTGAGCAATTTTACCGGTAGAAGACGGCAGCTGGCAAATGGTTCGCCATGTAATCGGGACTTCGCCCAGGACGGAGCGCACCAAATTTTTGAGCTCCCAAACACTGAAAAATCGCGCGTGATTGTAAATAATCTGGCTGAAGATGCCTTTGACCCGTCGTTGAATCCCTTTGAAAGCATAACGGTTCAGCACACCGATAAATATGCGGTCTTTGGAAACCCGGCAAGCTTCTTCAATGGCCTTTTGAGGATCATCAACAAATTCAAGCGTGGTCATAAAACAGGCATGATTAAAGGAATTATCTTCAAAAGGAAGATCCTCGGCAAATCCGCGATAGTATTCCACCCGATTACCGGAGTTTTGGAAGGCAATATCCAGCATATACGGTGAGGGATCAAGTCCTGTGACCTGCAGTCCCATATTTAATAACGAGCAAATACTTTGCCCTGTTCCGCAGCCAATGTCCAATACAGACTCTCCCGGAACAGGTCTGAGCATATCCTGCATTAACTGGCATTCCAGTTCAGCAGTATATTTATTTTGTGGCTTTTGAAACCATTTGTCATAAGCCAATGCGTCTTGAAAACTAAATACGTAGCCCATGTCGGATAATCTAAGAAAAAACGCTGCCCGAGTCAATGATTGGCAGACTCAGGTGGCTGTCAAGATATGCTTAAAACTGAACACCGATGGATAAGCACAAGCTGTTGTAACGATTTGAACCGGCGATCAATCAGGCTTACCATCTGTTTGTTCCGAAGATTTCTCTGGTGGCCACACTTGGTTGAAAGCCGATTTTGGGAAAAAGCAATAAGGGCAATTCTGCGGTGGCTCATCTTCATAATGCGTATAGCCACAGATTCGGCACCGCCAGGCTTTTTGGTCCGTGCGCTTCCAATCATCTTCCGATTCAATGGGCATATTCTTTAACAGCGGTAGTTCTTCCAACGGCGGCATCACGGGTCGGTAGCCATTCAGCGCATAACCGGAAACAATGATCCGCTGGATCTCACTGGTACCCTCGTAGATTCGAAAAAGCCGCATGTCCCGCAGTAATTTTTCGATGGGAAAAAACTCAGTATAACCATATCCGGCAAAAATCTGAAGGGCCTCGTTCACAACCTCCTGAGCCGCTTCCGTTGCGTAAAACTTGGTGATGGATGCATTGATGGTGGGATCAATTCCCTGATCGGCTTCCCAGGCAGATTTCCAGGTCAACAGTCGTGATGTTTCAACCTTTTGATACATCTCCGCGATTTTAAATTGAATTGCTTGAAAATTTGCTATTTTACTGCCAAACGCGCGACGTTTTTTGGCATAGTCGATGGCGTACTCCATGGCTGAACGGGCAGCGCCGGTGGCAAAGGCACCGATAATGGGACGTGTACGTGCAAACGTCTGCATCGCCAGTACAAAACCCTTGCCAGGGGGTGCCAGCACATTTTCAGGCGGGACACGCACATTGTCAAAATGAATCCCCACCGTGTTGGAACAGCGTTGTCCCATTTTGGGGATGGGGCGACCGGCGGTTACCCCGGGCCAGTTCCTTTCAACCAAAAAGGCGCAGATGCCCTCGTGGGCTTTATCCGGATCGGCTGTCGCAAAAACGGATATATAGTCGGCCACACCTCCGTTGGTGATCCAGAATTTAGTGCCGTTTAAAATGTAGTCGCCATCTTTTTGTTCAGCATGGCACCGTATGCCGGAAACATCCGACCCCATTAGCGGCTCCGAGGTAGCAAAACAGATTAGTTTGAAATTGTTAGCAATGTCAGAAAAATATTTCTTTTTTAAATCGGCATTGCCCGTTAGGTGCAGCGGTTCCATTCCCAATGAGTTGTCGAAAATCGAAGTAGCCAATCCCGGACACGCAGCCGCTATTTCTTCGGTCATAATGGCAGACTCAAGCAACCCGTATCCTTTGCCTCCGAATTCCTTGGGGATATCGGAATTCATGAGCCCGGCATCAAATGCCTTGCGAAGGACAAACACAGGAATTTCATCTTTGGCATCGTAATGCCAAGCCACCGGCAAAACCTCTTTGAGCGCGAAATCTCGTGTTTTCTGCTGCAATGCCATCTGCTCCGGAGTTAGTGTGAAATCTAGCATCGTAAAGCTCCTTATGAGACATTAGTGTATCAAATCATTTCCGTATGAATCCAAAGATAGCATGTGAGGACTCAAGCAATAAACCGTTTTATAGCCAAATAAATAAGGGGAAATAATATCGCGATAATAATGATGAGTCCTGGAATTGATAAATACGGCCGATACCAGGGCGCACCCTGTTGTTTGGCTTTCTTAACCTCCGTCAAATACCAGTTGCCGATGAGAAGTGCAGCGCCGATCACGCAAATTATTTTTAACAGCGGCAATATTGAGGATAGAGATTGTGGCATGGAAAACTGCAAAAGTTCTTATTAGATCTTGTCGTCGTTGCGTCCGATGAATATGTAAGCGGACAGTTGGGTTCCTCCAGATGCCGTCAGTTGCGAATTATTGGCGGCAGATGATGTGCCTGTTTATCATTCCGCCAAAAGGGTCCGCAGAACATCTTCTTTGCCCACCACACCAACCAGATTGCCAGCCTGATCCACAACCGGTATCGTGTGAAAACCGTTATCCACCATCAAAGCCGCCACCGCTTCAAGGCTCGTATCCGGCTTTACCGTAACAGGCTCGGATGACATGGCCTGCTTGACCGTGTAGGCTGCAATTTTTTGGACCTCTTTTTCAAGCTGTTTGGCAGATGTCAAAGGGATATACCCATCCAAAAGGGTGAACAGGGTCGGAACCGGCAGGCGTTTTTGCTGGGCAATCAGGTCGCTCTGGCAAAGGATACCCACCAATTTTCCCTGATCATCCAGAACCGGCAGACCATTTATGTGGTTATCAAGCAGAATGCGAGCGGCCTCGGTGATGGCGGTTTGGGGTGTGACAGAAATCACATCGGTTGTCATAATATCCTGGACTTGAACCATTGTTGCTCCTAAAGAAAAATTATGCACCAAATTTGGCCTTGGCAGACGGGTCTTTTAATTACATGGCATGCTAAGAAACCACTGGTCGCTTCGGGAAGCATTGGATTAAGAAATTCCTCCGAGGTAACACGTTAGAAAACACCGACAGTGTTTTTTGACTATAGTGAAATGCAGGCGAAATTGTCAAGCTGCACCCCTCATGGCTTACAAAATATCAGGCCTTCTGCGTTCAGCTGCGATCAACAAATATTGACATTGGATAACTGATTTTGTGCTTAGCTGATGTAGCGCCTGTGCCGCAGGCCCGGAGCTGAATAAATTTGATAGCCACATGCCGTTTTCATCTGACAAGTGTTAGAAGGTCCGAATCAAAATTCAGAGTGGCAAAATAGTCTTGCGCCGTCTCCTCACGCCGAATCAACTCTACCGTTCCATCGCTTCTAAGCAGAAGCTCTTTGGGACGCAATTTCCCATTATAGTTAAATCCCATGGAATGTCCGTGGGCGCCGGTGTCATGAATCAATAGGATGTCGCCATCTTTGATGACCGGCAATTCCCGCTGGATGGCAAATTTATCATTGTTTTCACAAAGCGAACCAACAACGTCAACGATTTCGTGATTCCCCTTACCGTTCTTTCCCGGTACCGTGATGTGATGATAAGCGCCATACATGCCTGGGCGCATTAACGCCGTCATACAGGCATCTACGCCGATATATTTACGGTAAATATCTTTGCGGTTAATGGCCTTGACCACCAATACACCGTGGGGTCCGGTGATATATCGGCCGCTCTCCAAAAACAATTTGGGTGCTTTGCCGTGCTTTCTTTCAAAGGCTTTAAAAAGAGCGGTAATTTCAGAGGCCATTGTGCTTAAATCAAGAGGCTTTTGATCCGGATGGTAGGCAATACCGAAGCCGCCTCCGATATTGATAAAGTCAAAATCGATTTGCTGAGTTGCCGATATCGATTCAATCAAATCCAAAAGCATTCGCACAGTCTCGATAAAATAGGTATAATTTAATTCATTGGACGCCAGCATGGTGTGCAACCCAAATCTTAGCGCACCTATTTGCCGGGCTTGCCGGTAGGCCTCAACCACCTGTTCGTGGCTGAGGCCGTATTTGGATTCGACCGGATTGCCAATAATCGCGTTACCGGTGCGCCGTGGCCCCGGGTTATAACGAAAACAGATTAACTCAGGCATTTTCGGAACTTTTGGTATTAAACTAATATCATCCAGATTGAGGATACAACCACCATCGGCAGCGGCAGCATTGAATTCCGTCAAACTGGTGTTATTGGAAGTAAACATGATGTCTTTACCACGGGCACCAATCTGCCGGCTGAGCAGCAACTCGGTAATGGAACTGCAATCAAAACCGAAACCCAAAGTTTGCATTATTTGAAGGATACGGGGGTTCGGTAAAGCCTTCACCGCGAAATATTCACGGTAGCCTTTAATGCCGGCAAAGGCCGCATTTAACTTGCGACCGGTTTCCAAAATACCTTTTTCATCGTAAATGTGGAAGGGGGTACCATAGTGGCTCACAATCTCATCTAAAATGGTGTTTAAGCGTTGATTAAAATCTGTAGACATCGGCATTGTCATTGACTCCTTAAATGATAAATATCATCAAAAAGCCTTGGCAATCATCAGTTGGAAAAACAGCCAAGATCTCTTAAAAAAGATTAAAAAGATTCAATATTGAAAGTCATTTCTGGTCACAGAGGCGGTTATCGGCGGCGTTCGCTGATATCTTCATCAACCAAGGGTATGCGAGCCGTTTCTTTAACAGTTGTCAACGCAATTGACGTACGCGTGGTACCAACATTTGGAATCGAGCTGATTCTGTCACGCACCAGGCGCCCGAGTTCATCGGTGTTTGCCACCCGCATTTTAACCAAATAGCCATCTTCACCACTGATATAATGCACCTCTTGCACTTCAGGTATGGCCGCTAAAATAGCGCCAACATCCAATTGCAATTCCGTTTTGGTCGTAAAAACGTGCACAAACGCCACAAGACTGCGATCAAAACGGGCAGGATTCAACCGCACCTCGTACCCGTCTATAATGCCTTGTTTTTCCATTTTGCGAATACGCTCCAGGACCGCTGATGGGGCGAGTCCCACTTGACGGGCGACTTCGACATTGGGTATTCGGGCCTTTTTCTGAAGAATTCTTAAAATTTTATAACTTATTTCGTCAATCATTCTTATTTACCCCTTTTTTACTATCATTTATTCATTATAAATAATTTAGTCAAGAATAATATTCATTATAACTTTACATTTAGAACCGACTCTTGATTCCGACCGCAAATGCAGGTGGATAATAAATCGTTCGAACGTCATCCAGCAGGACCAATTCGCGCGGCATTGGTTGTTGACCTTTGGAATGAATCTCGTTAGATTTTAATAGGTTTGTACACCTTCCTGCAGCGCTTTGTGACTGCAGCCAGAATACCAAGTGCACTTAATCAAATTCTGCGAGGTTTTAACAATGAAGGCACCGCAAATCAGAAAACCCCTGCCCGGTACCAAGGCCAACAATTTAATTCAGCTGGACAAAACCTACGTGTCACCGTCTTATACCCGTGTTTATCCATTGGTCGTTAAAAAAGCAAAAGGGCTGTGGATATATGATGTCGATGACAACCTCTTTCTTGATTTTACGGCTGGTATTGCCGTCAATGCTACTGGTCACTGTCACCCCAAGATTGTAGCGGCAATTAAAAAACAGGCGGATCGCTTGCTGCATATGTCGGGTACCGATTTTTATTACACGCCTCAAATAGCATTGGCACAAAAACTGGCTTCTTTGGTTCCCGGCGATACAGTTCATAAAGTCTATTTCGGTAACTCCGGGGCTGAAGCAGTGGAAGCCGCCTTTAAACTGGCCCGGTGGCACACGCAGCGGGAGTTAAATATCGCTTTCTACGGTGCATTTCACGGCCGCACCATGGGAGCGCTGTCTTTAACAGCCAGCAAAACCATTCAAAAAAAACATTACAATCCCTTTGTGCCAGGCATCACACATATTCCTTACGCCTATTGTTACCGTTGTGCCTATAATATGTGCTATCCGGAATGCGATATTTACTGTGCCCGCTGGGTTGAAGATACCCTTTTTCGAACGACGATGCCGCCGGAGGAGGTTGCCGCCATATTTGTGGAACCGATTCAAGGTGAAGGTGGTTATGTCGTTCCGCCGCCTGAATTTCACAAAAAACTTTATCAAATCGCTCAAAAATATGGCATTTTGTATGTTGCCGATGAAGTGCAATCCGGGATGGGGCGCACCGGCCGAATGTTTGCCATGGAGCACTTTGGGGTTCAACCGGAAATAATGGCCCTGGCCAAAGGCATTGCTTCAGGACTTCCCCTGGGTGCCATGGTCGCCCGGGCCGATATTATGAACTGGGAGGCAGGGTCCCATGCATCAACCTTTGGTGGTAACCCGATTTCTTGCGAAGCCGCATTGGCAACAATTGCGATGTTGGAAGATGAATTAATGATCAATGCGGAAGAGCAAGGCAACCGTTTGAAATCTGGGTTGCACCGGCTACAGAATGACTTAGAATGCATGGGAGATGTGCGCGGTAAAGGTTTGATGGTCGCCGTTGAGTTGGTTAAAGACCGCGACACCAAAACACCGGATGTGAAATTGCGCAACCGTATCATTCACAAAGCATTTCATAAAGGCCTGCTTTTACTGGGATGTGGCGAAAACAGTATTCGTTTTAGTCCGGCACTTACCGTTACTGCGAGCGAGATTGATTTGTGTCTAACCATTTTTGAGGAAGTCGTTCGGGAAGCAATAACTAATTAATTTTTAATAAAGAACAAAATTAATGGACACGGCATTACAAGCATTTGATCTTACCAAAAAATTGGAAGGGGCCAATACGGGCAGCTGGTTGTCGTGCAATGGCGACATTCTTGTGTCGGTCTCACCGATTGATGGTAGAACCATCGGTCGTATTCGCACGGCAACGGCTAATGATTACGAAAAAGTTGCGAAGCAGGCCGTCAAAGCTTTTAAGGTTTGGCGCATGATACCGGCACCTCAACGTGGAGATATCGTGCGTCAAATCGGTGATGCCTTGCGTCATAACAAACAAAACCTTGGGCGTTTAGTCAGCTTAAACGTGGGTAAAATCTTATCTGAAGGTGAAGGTGAAGTACAGGAAATGATTGATATTGCCGATTTCGCTGTGGGACAATCACGAATGCTATATGGTTTGTCTATGCATAGCGAAAGACCGCGTCACCGGATGTATGAGCAGTGGCATCCCCTGGGACCGGTGGGTGTTATCACGGCATTTAACTTTCCGGTGGCGGTGTGGTCATGGAATGCCATGATTGCATTAATTGCAGGCAATACGGTTATTTGGAAACCTTCCCACAAGGCAGCTTTATGCGCACTAGCCGTTACCAAAATTGCTTCCGAAGTGTTGGACCGCAACAATTTACCCCAAGGCATTTTGAACTTGGTGATCGGAAATCGCAAGCAGGTGGGAAATCCCTTGGTCAATGATTCGCGCGTACCGCTGATTTCGGCCACCGGCAGTGTCAACATGGGAAAGGCCATCAATCAAGCTGTTGCCGCCCGGCTGGGCAAAACGATTTTAGAGCTTGGTGGCAACAATGCCATTATTGTAACCCCCCACGCCGATTTGACATTAGCAATCCGCTCCATCGTGTTTGGCGCCGTTGGCACGGCGGGTCAACGCTGCACCACTACGCGTCGGATAATCGCTCACAAGGCCATTTATGCCGATCTGCAACAAGCCTTGATTAAAGCCTATCAACAGGTACCCATTGGCAATCCACTGGAAGACGGTATTTTAATGGGCCCCTTAATCGACACCGAGGCCGTGGACAATATGATGGCGGCTCTGGCTGAGATTGGTTCCCAGGGCGGCAAAATTCTATATGGCGGCGAAAAGCTTTCAGGCGGTATTTTCGAAACCGGCACTTATGTTCAGCCTTGCATCTGTGAGGTCCCACCGGATTGTGCCATTGTGCGCGAGGAAACCTTTGCACCTATCTTATATCTGATACCCTATGAAGAGCTGGACGAGGCCATTGCGATCCATAACGGGGTACCCCAGGGATTATCCTCGGCCATTTTCAGCAACAACCTCAAGGAGGTGGAAACCTTCTTGAGCCATTTGGGAAGTGATTGCGGTATTGCCAATGTCAATGTGGGCACTTCGGGTGCAGAAATCGGTGGTGCTTTTGGCGGCGAGAAGGATACCGGTGGTGGACGTGAAGCAGGGTCGGATTCGTGGAAAGCATACATGCGGCGCCAGACCAACACCATCAACTGGTCAGACGAAATGCCGCTGGCACAGGGTGTTCGCTTTGAATTTGATTAATAACTGCTTCGCGATTAATGTAATCTCAATCGTTTGCTTACAACCCACTTTATACTCATAGAAGGGAGAGAATAATGGTTAAAAAGATTTTGGTGGCTTTGGATGATTCTGAAAATGCAATGCGGGCAGTGGAATACGTTGCCGACCATTTTACCACCGATCACCGGATTACATTGATTAGTGTGTTGCAAGATGTTGCCACCCTTTGCAAATTGGAAAGCCCGGAGTTAACTCCCCATTTTATTTCTCAACAGACCAGTTTCTGCGCCTTGGAAGATGAAAAACGCAAGCTGGTTGAAAACGCACAACAAAAAGCCAAAGCCCTTCTGATTGAAAAGGGATTTGATCAAAACAATATCACCATTAAAATAGAATCCAAAAAACGCAGCGTTGCCAAAGATATCGCAAACGAAGCGGCTGACGGTTATGATGTTATTGTTATCGGTCGCCGGGGACTGACCGGCTTGAAGGAATTTTTCATGGGAAGCGTTTCCCATAAAATTTTAAATCTCGCCAAAGACGTTTCCGTACTGATTGTCAACTAAACAAAACGGCCACTTTTAAAACAAAAGTGGCCGCTGCTTTTAATAGTGCCGCGGGAGATTTTTATCCGCCCGCTAAAGCATCTTAAACTTTATCGTCGGTATCAGCACCCTGCTTCTGCTTCTCAATCTTGGTTTTTAGACGCGCGATTAACTGATCGGGCGTTTCCTTGTTCAGCAGTTCATTAAATTGCGTTCGGTAGTTTTTAACCATGCTAACACCTTCAATGACAACATCATAAACCCGCCATTGGTCTTTTTTCAAAACCATCCTGAAATCCACCGGAACATCCAGGTCCTGCCTTAAGATTCGGGTATTTACCTGAGCCTTATTTTCAGAAACGAGATTCTCGCCGACAACGTTAATCTTTACATCTTTGTATTCACTTTTCAGCTGAGACAAATATGTATTTTTTAAAACCTCGATGAAAGAATCCGTAAATTCCTTGCGTTGATCTCGGCTAAATTTTTTCCAGTTGCGCGCCAGGGTACGTTTCGAAATCTCAATATAATCAAACATCGGTTTAATAACCTTCCAGATTTCCTCCTGGAGCTTTTCCGAGTTGCCCTCTCCTTGCAGATTGGGATCATTCATTATTTTAATCGCCTGGTCCATGGCCTTTCGGATCACATCGCCGGGTTTATCGGCTGCTGCGGAAACCGATACACAAATAAACAATACTAAAAGAAAAGGAACCATCAATCGAACTAATGCTTTCATTCTTAGCCTCCTCCATACATTCGACTTCGTTAATTACATTACAATCGGCTCAACAACCATCAATTGCACTTGAAAATAAATTGGTACTATACATTAAATGACATATTAATAAAGCATATTATCAACATGATAATAACATCTAACAAATTTACAATATTAACCAATAATTAACCACCCCTTGCAACGAATTCATTAAAGAACATCCGCATGCTCATATGATGTATGGCCGAATGTTTCCATTACCAGCTTCTCAACTTCCAATTTGCGATGGCAGGCCACCATATGACAGGGTATAACTTCCTCCAGCACAGGCTCTTTTTCACGGCAAATATCCATAACAAAGGGACAGCGCGTATGAAATCGACAGGCCTTGGGGGGATTTAGCGGACTGGGCACGTCGCCGGTTAAAACAATTCGCCGGGCTTTGGAAGCCGTGTCGGGAACGGGTATCCCTGAAAGCAGCGCATGGGTGTAAGGATGCAACGGATTTCTAAACAGGCTAGCGGTCGGCGCAACCTCGACTATTTTGCCAAGATACATCACCGCCAGCCGTTGACTGATATACTTCACAACCAGTAGATGATGGGTAATAAAAAGGAAAGTCAGGCTCAATTTTTGTTGCAGTTCCATCAGCAGGTTTAAAATTTGGGCTTGCACCGATACGTCCAGTGCCGATGTCGGCTCATCCAAAACGATAAAATCCGGATGGGTTGCAATGGCACGCGCCACGGCAATTCGCTGGCGTTGTCCGCCTGAAAATTCATGGGGGTAACGCAAATAATGGTCTTTGGTAAGCCCCACCAGGCTTAAAAGCATCAGAACGCGCGCCTCCAAATCCCGAGCACTGATGCTATTTTGGGTTTTAAGTGGTTCGGCGATGATATTTTTGATGAGCATGCGTGGATTTAAGGAAGTGGTTGGATCCTGAAACACCATTTGAAATTTAGCGCGGATACCCTTTCGTTTCAAAGCGCCCTCATGAAGCTGGGCAATATCGGTTTTAAATTCATCCTGCTGGTTTGCCGAAGCATAATAATAAATTTTTCCTTCCGTGGGCCTGTGAAGGCGCACCAGGGCTTTACCTGTTGTTGTTTTGCCACAGCCGGACTCACCAACCAGTCCCAGGCACTCGCCGCGTTGGATGTTCAAATCAATACCATCCAATGCCTTGACGGAGGCAATCTTGCGTTGCAGCACACCCCCGGTCACAGGGTAGTGCTTTTTGAGATCGGTTATCTCTAAAATTTTGGACATATTTTATAAAAGGGCCTCTAATCCTTAGTCCCTGGACAAATTCGTCCAAAGGTAGCAAGCCACAAAATGATGATTGCCAATCTCCACAAGCATCGGAAAACTTTTCCGGCAAATCTCCTTGCAATGTGGACAACGGGGATGAAATCGACACCCCCGGGGCGGCGCAACAAGGTTGGGGACACTGCCTTCGATACTTTGCAACGGGCCTTTCTGAGAGAGCCGCGGAACTGAATGCAGTAACGCCTGCGTGTAAGGATGCTTGGGGTTACCAAACAAATCCTTGACATTGGCAACTTCACACAGTTGACCGGCATACATAACCCCGACGCGATCGCAGGTTTCAGCCACCACACCCAGATCATGGGTAATCAGTAGAACCGAAGAAATCTCTTTCTGCCTTAACTCACGCAGCAATTCCAGAATCTGAGCCTGAATCGTGACATCAAGATTTGAGGTGGCTTCATCGGCAATCAACAGCACCGGATGGCAAGCCAACGCAATGGCAATAACGATGCGTTGCTTCATGCCACCGGACAAATTATGCGGATAGCTTTTGACAATCTCTTCCGCATTGGAAATGCCAAGCTTAGCGATAATGTCAACAGAGCGCCGCAGCGCTTCCCGTTTAAGTAAGCGATCCCAGTATTTAAAAACCGGAACGCGACTCAGAAACTTTAATAGCCACGCACCTGTGTTTTTCGCAGCCAACCGATACAGAGGCTGCAAAAGTTTCTTAACCGGTAAAAAAATTTGGCAATCGGGTGAATAGAGCGTGTCGCTGATTTGGCGACACATTTCTTGTTTGCGATGGAACAGAAAACTTTCCGATACCTGATCACCGATGCTCATTATGGGGTTGAGGGCCGCATTGGGCTCTTGAAAAATCATTGAAATACTGTCACCGCGCAACGCCTGCATATACTTTTCATTTTGCGACAGCAATTCGATACCCTCGGTGTCTTGCTGGGCATTCTGGAAAAACCAGACCTCGCCATCCTCCACTTTGCCCGGGGCCTGAATGATTCGTAGCAGAGACCGCACCGTTACACTCTTGCCACAGCCGGATTCGCCCACCAAACCGAAGGTGGTTCCATGCTCGATCGTCAGGTTGACCTTATCAAGGGCCCTGACCACCCCTTCGTAGGTGTAGAAGTTGGTTATAAGATCAATTGTTTGAACTAATTTGGTCATGGTTGTTAAAATGTTATCTTGATGTAAAGCTCTACATCAGGTGTCTCTAATACTGAGAGCTAATCTGCTAAATTGTTTAGCGTCTGCGCAGCTTGGGATCAAAGGCATCCCGCAGGGCATCGCCAATCAGATTCCAAGCCAACACGAACAGGATAATACACGCACCCGGTATGACGATGGTGTACCAGAACCTCAGTGGATCATCGACCGGCCCCACAATATAGTTTCGGGCCAAGGCTACCATTTGCCCCCAGTCTGCATAGCCTTTGGGTGCGCCCAGGCCGACAAAACTTAAAAAAGCAGCGGTAATGACCATGGAGCCCATGTCCATGGAGGCCATGATCAGTACCGGATATATCGCATTGGGCAAAATGTGCCGGGTGATAATGATAAAATCAGAAACACCCATTAGTTTGGCTGCATGCACAAAATCCTGGTCACGCAGCGTCAAGATTTCCGACCGGATCACGCGTACATACCACCGCCATTGAACCAAAGCTAGCGCAATCATTATTTTATCCAACCCGCGCCCAAAGGCCACCACAATGGCCATGGCCAATACCAGCGTGGGAATGGCCCACATAATATCAATCAGGCGCATCAGAATTTCATCCAATAAACCACCATAGTATCCTGCAATAGCACCCAAGCTGATGCCCACAATGCCAGCAATCAGGACGACAAAAAGTCCGATCTTGAAGGCTGTACGTGTTCCCCACACGGCACCATAGAAAATATCGTACTGGCCGGAGGTTGTTCCGAAAATATTTTGTTCGCTGGGTGGTTTGGGGGTCGGCGAATAGCCCTTATGGGGCATCATATAGGGATTGAACTGATTTTTAGGCGGCGCAATGACCGGCGCCAGCATAGCCACTGCCATAAAACAAAAAAGTAGCATGAAACCGATAATGGCAGAGGGATTACGAAAAATCCGATGCAGCGTAAATTTAAATTCGCGCCAGCGTGGATGAAATTTGTTCGTTGCCATCGTTTAACTGATATATGCAGTTTAGTTTAATCGAATTCGCGGATCGATGACGGCGTACATAATATCTAAAATTAAATTGGTGATCACAAAAACGACCCCCATAAACAAACAGATGCACATCAATACCGGCATATCCAGCTGAGTGGCCGATTCAGCCAGCCACCATCCAATTCCGTGACGGTTATAGACCACTTCAACCGAAACACTGCCCTCCATGGACAAAGCCACCAGCTGACCGGCAACCGTCACCACCGGCAACAACGCGTTGCGGCGCGCATGTTTGAAGTTAACCGTTTTATTGTCCGCACCCTTGGCGCGCGCTGTTAACACGTAATCTTTTGATAATTCCTCGATGATGCCGGAACGCATGACCCGCATATTAAGTGCCACCACCACAATTACATAGGTGATAATCGGTAAAACCAGATGGTGCAGGCCATCCAGCGCAATATCCAGACGACCATTTAAAATCCCATCGATGGTATACATACCCGTATAGGGTGTAAATTTATCGGGATTGTCGATGATAAACAGGGTAAGTTCATCACTGAGCACCCCCGGCGAAAAAGCTTGAAAATAGCCGTAAAATACCATGAGCAGAATAAGAGCAAATAGAAAGGTGGGTAGCGACCAGCCGATGATGGCAAAGATACGGGTAGAGTGATCCACCCAGGTGTCGCGATGGATACCAGATACCGATCCCAGCCATATGCCAAAAAAAATGACGATCGGTGCGGCAAACAGGTTCATTTCCAGCGTAACCGGAAAATAGCGCCAAAACGCCTCGCCTACCGGACGGGCGGCAACGAGCGACCAACCGAGATTACCCTTAGCGACCTCTTTGATCCAACGAAAATACTGGTGGTAGAAAGGGTCATCGAGACCAAATTGTTTTATTATTTTGGGGATATCTTTGGCCTGTTGGGGGGTGGTGACATAGGCGGCTGCGCGGCGTTCCGGACTGAACGTCATCAAAATACCGAAAATCAGAACCGACACGCCGAAAAGAACGAAGATTAAAAAAAAGAATCTGCGAATGATAAAGGGCAGCATAGGGTGCGGATGGCGTATGCCGTATATTTGGATACGCTGGGAAGCTGCAGCTTCCCAGCGCCGGTTTCAGTTGTAAGTCTGGCTATTGCTTGTGGATATCCATCAGCATTTCGTTGGCATCGGTTAGCATGGCATTGGGAACAAATCCGTGCACCCAATCCCGATAGGCACGCACCACAATTTGCTGGTAAATCGTGTTGCCGATGGCTTCCGCGTACCACAAATCTTGTAAGCGATGATATACTTTTTCACGCTCCTTGGGATCCACGTTGGCAATACCGGCTTCACAGAGTTTGTCCACTTCATCATTCTGATACGCCATATAACGACCATAAACGCCCCGCGAATGCATGAACGTATACATAAAATTATGCGGGTCCGGATAATCGGCACCCCAACCGATGATAAATATGGGAAACATGAAATTGCGGTATTGAACCAAATAGTCTTTCCATTCGACATTACGGACCTCGATCTGAAATTTGGGATTTAGCGACATAATGTTCTCAGCCATCATGTGGGCTGCGGCTTCGCGCATTTCATTACCGGTATTGTGGGTAATGATCATTTTGAAACCCTTTTCCCAAGCCTGGCCACCCCAGGCCTTTTGCATGTAATCCCTGGCTTTATTCACATCAAATTCATAAACCGGCACGTCCTTATGATAAGGCAGCCCCTTAACATTGGGGCTGGTGGGCATAATGACCAGATTGTTAAATACATCTTGGGCATAGGTTTTGCGATCAAAAGCATGCAGAAATGCTTTGCGCACATTGATGTCACTGAAAAAATCCGGAGGAATACCTTTCCCATCCAGTTTCCCACTGCCGATATTGGGATTTCCGGTGGGATTCACTTTTTGGCAGAAAAAGGCCGCGCTCACAGACAGCAAGGGCACCTCATAAAACTTGAGCCCTTTGATAGCTTTGACTTCCGGAACATAGGGATTATCAACGCGCACACGATCAGCATCGCCATTTTGAAGCATCAGTTTGCGGGTACTCCATTCTTTCACGTATTTCACAATGGCGCGCTTCAATTTGGGTTGCGGGCCCCAATATCCATCAAAGCGCTCAAATACAAATTCTTTGTTTGGTTCCCAGGATTTCATCTTGTAAGCATTGGTGCCATTGGCAATTTTTAGCAGAGGCTCATGGCCGGGAGCGGGATTATTGAATTTAGACGCATTTTTAATGTTGCCATCCCAACAGCCGTTGGCAATACACCATTGCTTGCTTAAAATTACGGATGAAGAATAGGCCAGAATACCCATAAAGGGCGGATACGGTTTGGGCAGATGAAATATTACCTGGTCGCCTTTGGCTTCCACGCACTTATCGATCTTTTCATAAATTCCTGGAATTATTTTACCCTCTTTGTCACGGGTCGATCCTTCGCCTGTCAAAGCCTCAAGCAGCATCCACATGGGACCACCATCCGGATCAGCGATCATATTACGCTTAAACGTATAAACCACATCTTCAGGGGTGAGGCTTTGACCTTCGTGGAATTTGATGCCCTTGCGAATGGTAAACTTGTAGGTTCGGCCGTCCTCCGAAATACCGCCATTTTCAAGCGTCGGCACTTCCATGGCCACCAAAGGCTTATATTTATCGGTATGCGATCCGTCAAAAAAGATAAGTGGTTCGTAAATATTCCACAAACGTTGCGATGACGTCACATCGTAAGCGACACAAGGGTCCAATGTCCTCAGGTTGCCATAATTTGCGAGAATAAATGTATCGGGGTTTTTAATCTCAGGCTTTGCTAATTGCTGTGTCAGCTCATCAATCTTCTTCTTCAACTCCTCATTTTCTTGAGTTAAGTTAGCAATTTTTTCATTAAGATCAGCAATCTCTTGGGAGGTATCGGATGGTTTTTCGGCACAAGCAAATAAAATAAAAGAACATAAAAAAACCAGAAGAAATGATAATCGTTTCATATAACCTCCTTTTGTTAGGGAATAATAATAAAGCTGCCCATTAAATGAGCCTTTCCCGATGTAAAAATTCTTCTTCTAAATTTTATTCCATTTTAGACACAGATTAGAGCTAATAAGGCAGATGCGATATCATAAAACGAATTCATGTTGGGTGGCTTGATAAGGTATGAAACAATTGATTACAAAATATTCTTAGGTATTCATAAAGTTTTTAAAAACTCTATAAGATGACTAATCTTGATTTCAGATAACTTTGCAAATGACGGCATGGTTCCCACCGGTGTTTTGATTTGTTTGCGGATGTTATCTTCAGTGACCGGCAATCCGCTGACGGGCAGTTTGTCTCTTGTAAAAAGCCTCTGCAGACCGGGGCCGACCTTTCTTTCCGTTGATTCGGTGTGGTGACACATGGCACAATTGATGCTGAACAACGATGCACCTTCTTCAATTGAATCCCCACGTGCGCTGGGGATAAAAATGATAGAGGCCGTTGCCCACATAAAACCGACCAAAAGAATCAGCGATATTGAAAAATGAGAAAATTTTTGTATGCGCTTGATGCTGTGGGAGAGTCTTTTTGGGTTTTCCGGGTTGATCATGCGAAATCCTTTTTTATATATTGTAAAAGACACATCACACATCCGGTACAGATTGAATCAGAAGGGCACAGTGCGCCAATAATGCTCCTATTGATTACCTAATTGCACAGCTGTATGTCAATTTCATTTTGCTAAATAAGTTTAAATTAGCCTCGCAAATAAGGAGCGTCGTAAAAAATAAAACAATAATAAACCGGCCGTTCCTGATGATGCCAATTACCTGACTTAAAGGTCCAGCTTCAAAAAGAAAATCATTATTCTAATTTTTGATGCCAACACAACGAAGGGAAAATACAAAACATGCTGCCGCTGATCGAACGCTCTTTTCTGCAAATCACCCATTGGCTGTATGCGCGATTACCCCAGCCGGCATCAGACTTAAAGCGTTTACGCGAGTGCCGTATTATTTCTCACCGTGGCGAGCATGACAATCAGCGCATTATGGAAAACACTCTGCCTGCGTTTGATCGCATATTAGCTTGCGGGGCTTGGGGAATTGAATTTGACGTGCGCTGGACCAAAGATCTACACCCGGTCATTTTTCATGACAGCGATCTTAAGCGGTTATTCAATGCAAATGCCAAAATCTGTGATCTGCAGCTGGCCGATTTAAAACATGATTTTCCAGCTATTCCAACCCTTGAAGCGGTGGTAGAACGATATGGAAATAAACTGCATTTAATGGTGGAAATTAAAAAAGAACGATTCCCGGATCCAGAGCGACAAAATCAAATTTTGGCAAATACTTTTAAACCACTGCAGCCTTCGATCGATTTTCATTGCATGTCCCTGTATCCCGAAATTTTCACGATATTTAAGGATTTGCCGCCCGAGGCTTTTTTGCCGATTGCCCGGGCAAACGTGCACCGGTTCAGTGACCTGGCCTTGGCCAATCATTACGGCGGCGTCACGGGACACTTCCTATTGTTGAGTAACCGCATCTTGGCAATACACCACCAAAACGGCTCAAAAGTAGGCACAGGCTTTATCGAATCAATCAACTGTTTATTTCGGGAGTTAAATCGAAGCGTCGATTGGATTTTCAGTAATCGCGCGGTTTTCATTCAATCTATTTGCGATCGTTTCAAAGATCCTCAAAACACGACTTAGGTGTATGTTTTTCTACGGCTAAGTATCTGCCAAAAAAACAGCTTCCTGCTTCCCCTTTTCTTCATCCACAAATTTTAAAAAAACAGCACCCAAGAAAAACAATATTAGCAGAGAACCGATTCCCCAGCGTGAAGCCATTTGTCCGACTTCAGTTATCTGCTCCGGCGTAGGTGCTTCTGGCATTAGAGCATTGCGGACAACCAAACCAACCAAGCCCATCAACGCCGGTCCTATGATGGTGGCAAATTTTCCCAGCATGTTATAAAAACCATAAAATTCGGCCGCCTGCGCCTTGGGAATTAAACGGGCATAGTATGATCGACTTAACGCCTGAATACCCCCCTGCACCAGGCCGATCATAATGGCTAAGATGTAAAACTCCTGCCGACTGGAAATCATAATTCCCCAAATAGTTATTAGCATGTAAATCCCAATGGCCAAAAATATCGATCTGCGCACACCCCAAGCTTGGCCAAGCTTGCCAAAAATCAATGCCGCGGGAAATCCGACAAACTGAACCAGTAAAAGCGCCAGAATCAGATCATTGGAATGAAATCCCAAGGAGAGGCCGTAATCTACCGCCATGCGGATAATGGTATCGACGCCGTCAATATATAGCCAATATGCTAAAAGAAAAAGAAACACCATTTTTAAATGGCGAAGTTTTTTAAATGTTTTGGATAATTGCTTAAATCCATTAGTCAGGACCAAGCCGGTCTCACGTTGTCTGGATGCAGTTTTAACTTCAGGTACCCAGAATACGGTGAAAAGCGAAAAACCACCCCACCATAGAGCCACGGATAGAAAGGCATACCGCACGGCAACACCGGCATCTGGGAAACCAAACCAATGGGGCTTTAGTGTCATTAGCACATTTATCAAAAACAACAGGCCGCCACCGAGATAGCCCAACGCAAAACCGAAGCTCGAAGTAAAATCGATCTCTTTTTCATCCGCCACTGACGGCAACAACGCGTCATAAAATACATTAGCTCCGGAAAACCCGATGATGCCCATAATATAGACAAAAATCGCCCATTGCCAGGCACCTTTCTGAACCAGAAACAACGCCGCTGTGGCTAAAACACCCAAGTAAGCAAATACGATTAAAAATTTTTTACGTGCCGATCCGCGATCTGCAATGGCACCCAGCAGTGGTGCCATGACCGCCACAAGGATACTGGCGATTGAATTACCGAAACCCAGTTGTGCGGTACTAACGTTTATATCGGTGCCATAGCTCCAATATTGTTTGAAAAATATCGGAAAAAACCCGGCCATAACGGTGGTTGCAAATGCGGAATTCGCCCAGTCATATAACGCCCACCCCCAAACAGCTTTGCGATTACCTGACATGATGAACTTCCTATCTGGCTAACAGTGTTAAAAAAGTGGCATCACCTATCCTTTTACACCCCTAAAGCAAGAGTTTGTTCTTGTAGAAAGCAACGATCGGCGCTATCAAATAGCTTACCTACGTCGGTTAACTAATTGTGATCGAAGACATGCACATCCTATTATTTGAAGCATTGTCATCATATTTGCTTCTTTAACTATAATGAACCGCGCAATACTGGTGCTCAGCAATGAGTCGAAGTTTTTGCATGCTAAGTTTCACTATTTTCTTAGCTGTCAGCAATATAATAACAAATCCAACATGGGCAGGCCAATTCATGAATATGCCACCATCAACCATCGAACGTCTGCAGGCCCATCTCAAGGTGCTGACTCATGATATTGGCGAGCGCAGTGTTCGCATACCCAAAAATTTGCAAAAAACAGCGCGATACATCGAAAACCATCATCGCAACTTAGGTATTCCGGTTAAAATAGAGCCTTACAAATACCATGGTATAACGGTCGAAAATATTGTGGCTGAATTTAATTTGGGCAAGAACCCAAGCTATCACTATATTATCGGTGCCCATTATGACTCAGTTGCGGGCACAGTCGGGGCGGACGACAATGCCAGCGCAATTGCTGTTCAGCTTGAGGTCGCCCACCGACTGCATTTTCTGTTAGACAAGGAAAATTTGAATATCCATATCAAATTCGTATCTTTTGCCTTGGAAGAACCACCGGCATTTGGAACCCGTTTTATGGGCAGCCGTGTGTATGCCAAAGCGGCTAAGAAGGCCAGCGAAAAAATAGATGGCATGATTTGCCTGGAAATGGTGGGATATGCCTGCCATGAGGCCGGATGCCAGGGTTATCCCTTTCCGTTGATGTTGTTCGACTATCCAGATACAGGTAATTTCATCGGGATCATCGGTAACTTTGGTTCCAGAAAATTCATGCGGAAGGTGTTGACAGCTTTTTCGCAAAACAGCCGTTTGCCGGTAGTTAATCTAACCGTGCCGTTCAACGGCTGGATTATGCCATCGGTAAGACTCAGCGATCACGCACCTTTTTGGGATAACGGTTTCAAGGCTGTCATGATTACCGACTCAGCCTTTTATCGCAATCCGCATTATCATCTGGCGTCTGATACAATGGATAAACTCGATTTTCAATTTATGGCTGAAGTGGTGGAGAGTTTGCTAATTTTCTGCCGTACACACCAATGAATTAAAATGCTGGGTCATTGATCTGTTTTCAAATCATCACGCACGCATTTAGCGCTGATAGCGGCCCATCATCTCAGCTTTTGCCAGGATACGGCCTTCCATTGCATCCAGAAGTTGCTGTTTACTAGCACCTGCGTCTAAATCAAGCATGGCATCCAACGCATACAATTTAAAGTAATAGCGGTGAATGCCGCCAGGCGGACAAGGTCCGCCGTAGCCAATGCGCTGAAAATCATTGGTGCCTTGTCGACCACCTTGATCCGGTTGTTGGACTGGTATGACCCCTTCGGGAAGGCTATGCGTGCTTGGCGGAATGTTGAAATAAACCCAGTGAACCCACGTTCCCATGGGGGCATCCGGATCATCGCAGATAAGAGCAAAGCTTTGCACACCATCGGGAACAGCCTGCCATTGCAGATCCGGTGAAATATCATCCGCATCGCAGGTGTACCTGCTGGGAATCATGCCTTCATGCTTAAATGCCTGACTTGATAGTTCCATGCGAAAGCCTTTCTGAATATGGGGGTTTTATAATAGGTACTGCTCACACAAGCGTTTCAAAATTTCAAAAAGAATCCTGGTTAGAAAGCGATAATTGGAAGTCGGAAAACATTAATTATGTTCGATTATCGGTGTTTATTCAGGAGCTTAAATCTTGTGCGATCAGGCGGCAGCTTTCTCCTCTGGTTTGGTATCCCCGGCATTTTCGGCCTTGCGACGATGACTTGACCATGCCTTGAAAACGGCTTCGATGAGAGTGGCCAATGGAATGGCAAAAAACAATCCCCATATGCCCCATATGCCACCAAAAATCAAAACAGCGGTTATAATCACAACGGGGTGCAAGTTAACGACCTCGGAAAGCAGTAGTGGTGCCAATAAGTTACCGTCTAAAAGCTGGATGACAGAATAGGCAATGACCGCATAGGCTAAATCCGGCCCCCAACCCCATTGAAAATACGCAATGATCGCCACAGGGAAAAACATTACAGTCACCCCTATATAGGGAACGATCACGGACAGACCCACAAAAAAGGCCAGCAACATCGTAAAATTTAAATCAATGAAGACAAATGTGATATAACTGGCCGTCCAAATGATTAATATTTCCCAAGCTTTACCGCGTATATAATTGCCAATTTGGCGGTTGGCGTCATTCCAGACCTCCATGACGAGGCTTCGATTTTCAGGCAAGAAGTCGGCAAACCAATCAAGGATGAGCTCTTTATCTTTCAAAAAGAAAAACACCATGAAAGGCACCAGAATAAGGTACACCAGCACTGAAATAAAGCCACGCACCGATGCCAATGATAATGATAGAAAACTCTGACCGAACCTGGTCAGCTCGTTGCCAATAAAATTCAATATTTGAGCGATTTGCCCTTCGGAGATAAAACCAGGATATCGCGCTGGTAAGCCCGTCAATTGTTGCTGGCCTAAGGCAATCATTGCCGGCAATTCCTGCAGTAGTTGGGCAATCTGTTTGGATATTTTGGGAAGCAAAAAGGTGATCAAAAATAAACCGCACGCAATGAAAATGATAAAGACAACGAGTACTGATACTATTCGAGGGATCTTAATTTGCTGCATCCTCAACACCATGCCGTCCAGCAAATAGGCAATGACAATACTGGCAATGACCGGGGTAAGAATATGTCCCAGCAGCATGACGAGAATAAAGCCCAACAGGAGCAGAAAAATGAGGACAACGACCTGTGGATCAGAAAAGTGACGATCAATCCAATTACGAAAAAGCTGTATCATACCTTTACTGGCTGCCGTTAATAAACCGTCTAAGAAGGTATCAATAAATCATATTTCAGATATTCACGGGAAACACAACTAAGCAACAATTTACAGTTTAAAAGAAGTTATTTCAAGGGACTTTAACATCTAGCGAACTAGCAATAACATGTCTGTAACAGACATGAAAGAGTATTACACGATATTCCAAGCTGACGCTTTGCATAATAAATCATCTTCTTCAGCTGTTCGTGCTTAAAAATTAGAATTAAATTGAATTCTAAATCCAGGGGTTTTATGGTTGCAAAAGGCGTGAATTTGCTTCAATTGGATGAAATGCTTTGTTGTTGGTTTATTTAAAAAATAAAAAACCCACAAGGTCTCGATGCTGACCAAATGCCGCATCGTTTTCTTCGGGTTATGCAAGTGCCATCCACTTACAACATTTGAAAGGATCGTTAAGCTGGACCGTGTTTTGGAAAATATCGACAGAGAAGTTGCATTGTTTAGCTGAAAAACAAAAAGGAGGAATTATGAAAGATACTCTCAAGCCAGGTTTAAGATTTGATTTTAAATATACCGTTCCCGAAAATAAAACGGTTCCGCACCTTTTCCCAGATATGGCTGAGCTGCAAATCATGCCACATGTATTTGCGACCGGCTATATGGTGGGATTATTTGAGCTGGCCTGCATAAAAGCAGTTAATCCGCACATTGACTGGCCAAATGAACAAACAGTAGGGATACACGTCGATTTTAACCATTCTGCAGCGACGCCCCCCGGGTTTACTGTGACGGTAAAAGGCAAACTAGAAAAAATAGAAGGACGCAAACTCACCTTTTCAATCCAAGCCGATGATGGCGTAGATACGATATCTGAAGGTAGGCATGAACGATTTATAATAAATGCTAGTAAATTTAATGCAGCCGTCACTGAGAAGGCACAACAAGCAAGCAGATGATATGGTTGCGAATTGATTTTTGATAAGATGCCTTTAACTCTATGAGAAAATTGGAATAAAATGTTTGAAAATTGAGTTCGCCTATGTTTAAATTAGCATAGTTTCCTGTCATTATTGTTCTCAATTTGTACTGATAACTTTTCGACAAACTTGCCCGTCGATCTTAACATAGAATTAGTTTGGTATACTTATGAAAAATTGGTTTAAATTGAAACGAGGATTTTAAATGCGTTTCATATAGAACGTGCCCAAAACAAGTCAATCAACATGCTAAGGAGGATTTAAATGGCGGTTAAAATTTTAATTAAACGTAAAGTTCCCGAAGATAAAGCCCGGGAAATGATTCCTCTATTTAGGCAGATGCGGAGCATGGCAACCAATCAAAGCGGTTATATTTCCGGCGAAACCTTGCGAAACCTCGAATATCCCGAAATATTCATGGTTATTAGTACCTGGCAGTCATCACAGGACTGGGAAAATTGGCTAATAAGTAAAGACCGACAAGAAATTCAAGCAAAAATTGATGCCCTTTTGGGAGGATCAACCGAATACGAGATTTATCATTACGGATTCTCGGAATAAGCCTCTGATCACATAGAAGCTCTCTTTAATGTGACTGTGATATCGCGCATATCAGTCTGTTGCATCAAATCTTGCCGTGATTATTTTTCGAGGCAAAAACACTACATAGTACCCAAATTGATAATTTACCACCCCCACTTGGAATTGCCTGCATTCTAAACCTATGCTGATGACAAAACGGCGGGTTTCATTTTGGCAGCCAAACTTGATCACAAAACCCTATCGAAAAAGCCGCCCCAATAGCCAATAGCATTTAAAGCTACGGGTGCCGGTACGGTTCTTTTATTTCCCTTCCAAATATTCTTACCATTTTTTACCCTAGCAAACCGCCTGCGTAGATACCATCCCTTTAATTTGTTCATATAAATACTTTAGGTCACCAATTTGAAAAAATTCAAAGAATCATTAGAAATTATGGTACCTGAACCATATATTCAATTTTAGTAAAATAAACAAAAAGTTAGTAAACATAATCACTAAAAATGATCAATTTTTATATAAAAATTTAAGTTATGCCGTAAATGTTCCGATAGTATCCATACGGAAGATAACTTTTTGTATTTTTTATAAATTTTTAGCGGGTACAATCAATTAATGAGGAAATAGCCAAATGGAAAAATTTCAGATACCACAGCCGAATATGAAAGCGCCAAAAAGAAATAAACATTGGATTGTTTTATTTTTTAAGAACCAAAGCCGTTCGATATCGGTTAAAAGCTTTATGTGGATGACGATATCATCATTTGCCGCGGTTTTCACATCGGTAGCCGTCGCTTTGTGCCTTTTTTTGCTATATCAAAAAGCAATTAGTGACAATAAAACCATCCACAATGAGCTAGCTCGACTGCTGCAGCAGCGTAACGAGTTACAAAAAGAAAATGATCATTTAATGGTTAGCCTAGTATTGGCAGAATCAAAATCAAATAATAAAATGGTGATTCCCGCCGATAAAAAGAAAACACCCACCCTAAAATCACCTGTGATTTTAAAGGCAAGTTGGGACACAACCTCAACGGCACCATCAGAACATATTCAAAAGATAAATGCTGCTAAAAAAGTTCCCAAAGTGGCGGTAGAAAACTTTAAAATACTAAGCGACCCGTTAGGCAATGGATTGCGTGTAAATTATAAACTTAAAAAAATTGATCCCAACTCGCGAACGGTAACCGGACGCACTTATGTCATGTTGAAAATAGAAACTGGGTCTCAATTCAAATGGTTAATTCTTCCATCAGCCAATTCCATTACAAAAAAATCAAACAAGCCACTGAAAGGACAATTCTTTTCCATAGCTCGCTTTAAAATTGTTAAACTCAACCACGAATTGAATATTGACTATCATTATATTAAAGAGGCCAAAATATTTGTGCATTCTAAGTCAGGTGAACCGTTATTGGAAAAAACGATTCCATTTTCAACCAATGTCGCATTAACTGACCAAAAAAGCTTATCCTAATAGACAATTTATCTCCAGTAAAAGCGTCCGAAAATACCTCTGCTCAATTTTTAGATTCGTTTTCAACACCTACCAAGCACTAATTATAAGGAAACTTCAATCAATCAGTTTTGGTGAAGTTTAGCGCTTAAAAAGTATCTTATCAGATTTGAAATGCTCCGAACAATACATGCTGGGCAACTCTTAAAAGAAGCGAAATAGCGCATGTAGCTCGCAGTTCTCAAGAGGTAGGGTAGTGAATGCCAACAAGAAAGAGGCGTGGTGCTATTATGACCGGTTACAATTAGGCTTGGCTCATTTGACGTTTATACAGAAAATAGTATTCGGAAACCTTGCGAATATATATTTTGGTGGCTCTAAACGGCGGCACCCCTTTATACTGTCGAACCTTGCGGAGACCGGCATTGTAAGCGGCCAAAGCCAGATTGATATCACCCTCGTAACGGTTCAATAATTTTTTAATGTATTTTACACCCCCATTTATATTGTCTTCGGGGTTAAAGATATCCTTTACGCCCAATGCTCTGGCGGTTCGTGGCATCAACTGCATCAATCCCTTAGCCCCTTTTTTTGAAACGGCACGAGGGTTATAACCTGATTCAGCCATGATGATTGCTTTTACAAGAGCAGGATCTACTTGATACCTTTCAGCTGCTCTTACAATAATAGGCCCTGCCAGGCGCTCTGTTTTTCTACAGTATACGCGGGGAAGCCGCTGACGAATCGGCAAATAACGCTTCGCGGATGCAAGTCCTTTATATGTCTTCCAAAAAAATCTATCATTCTTTGAATTATCACTATCGGTTTGCCGGGTGGCAAGCTTTTGTTGCATAAACGACATGCGGGCGTTCAACTTCAGTCTTTCTATATCAGATTTCGGATCTTGTTTTTCAAGCTCATTAGCAACTGCGGTTTTATCCATACAAGGTTCTAATTTATTAGCTTGCGACATCACTTGCGGCGAATTATTGCCAGCATACAAAAAATAGCTGTTCAATAAAAAAAGCCAAAGCAGCGCCCAAAGCGACAGTCTAAATATACCAATTCGAAAAGTGACAGTTTGCATAATGATAATCGGATGGTTTTAGGTACGCCCAAGTGAAAAAGGTTTGTTCAAGTTGAATGTCGAACATATTTAATCGCAAAAGCCATACCAAAAAACATAGTGCTCAAATTTATGAATTGGTTAGGAGACTTAGCTAAAAGCAACCGATTTCGAAGGGATCTAAAGTGACAATAATCGACAAATTTTGTGACAAAAATTTACAGATTTAACGTCAAAAGAAGCTTAAAAAAAAGTTATCAATTAGCACGATTTACTATTTTATATATTCATTTCATAAACTTATAAAAACATATGGCGCAGTCGAAAATTGTGATGTGAATGTGAATGAACGCCCCTCACATGAAAAGTTTTTCATTTCATATTGATACTGAATGGAAAAAAAGCATCTTAAATTCGCAAGTACAAATTAAACAGTTAATGATTTCATTTGTTTATATTAAATTGCGAGAACTGGGGTGAAACGGCCGTAATTGCAGATTTTAGGAAAAATTTTTCCAATGGTCAGTTATAACGCTTTGCATTATAACAGCTCGAAATAAGGAATGGCGGCATAAATGGTTGTAGAGAAAAATGTTTCAATAACGGAACTTTTCTTGACAACCACTATATACGGTCGCCCATCTTAGCTATTAACGGTAGGTTATGGTTGGCATCAATCTAGTTGGTAACGGTTTGGATTATATCGAACCTGATGGGAAGGGGCATTGCAAAGCGGGTCAAAGCCTACAGAAATGCAAATATTGAATAATTTTGAAGATTCTTGAATATCAATTTTTTGTGTGAATGTGGGCAGATGCCAAATCAAATTATGTTGAATGTTTCAGTCCTTGCCGCTATTGACCGAATGATGAATATGTGCTCATTGCTTTTTCCATTTCCACTCTTCATAATAGTTCCAGCTGCAAACCGTGTTTAATTGGGTCAATTCCGATGTCTTTTCGTGCAAACATGCCTTCATGACATCTCCGACAGATAATAAACCAATCGTTTTGCCTTCCTTTTCAATGAGCAAATGGCTGATTCGCAAACCTAAAAACTTGTCCATTAAATGGTAAACTGAATCCGTATATGGTGCGGATATGAGATTTGATATCATGTAATCTTTGATGACGGCGACATGCGGATCAAATTGCGTTTGGACGGTATTGTACATCAAATCACGTTCCGTCCAGATGCCGACAATAGCATCACGGCTGGTCACCAATATCGCACCGACACGATGCTTAACCATGGTTTGCAGGGCGTCAATCAACTTGGTATCCGTCGGTACACTTATAATTTCACGGTTCTTTTCAAGAATGATATCTTCAGCCGTTTTCATGGTTAATTCCTATTTCTCTTTTTTGGAAAAAGAATTGCAATCATTAAATTACGCTTACTTTTTGTTTTGCTAAAAATCTATGTTTTCAATCTATTGAGTTCTGAAATTCAAACGATAGATCAAAGCATGATGAACCTAAACTGGTCACTATGCAAGTGTCATTTGGGCAAAAAAACATTAATCACACCCATGCGAACTGCATTTTTTCAAAAGGTAGTGACCGTAATAGCAAATAGACGACAGCATAGTATAAACTAAGCAGTGCAATCGGTTGGTCAAAGATATATGCTATGCTATGTATAGAAACCAAAGAAAATCTATAAATTACTGAGACCAAAGGCTTTGGTTAATAGTACCCGGCAAAATTAAGAATCTAATAATTTATATAGGAGGGCTACCGCTATGCAATATAAAGAAATAGAGTATCGTGCAAATGAGGCAATTGGCTATCTTACACTTAATAATCCTTCAAAGGCCAATGCACTTTCTAAAAAGATGATTCTTGAACTAACCGATATTCTTACTATTCTGGCCGCAAATGGGTCCATTAAAGTGATTATCATTCGGGCCGCCGGTAAGCATTTTTGCGCTGGACACTATTTGAAAGAAATGGTTGATAAAGGCATCAAAGAATACAAAGACATTTTTGATCGATGCACCAAAATGATGCAGTTAATTCACGAAATACCGCAACCAGTAATTGCGCAAGTTCAGGGTGTAGCGACGGCTGCTGGTTGTCAACTGGTGTCCTGGTGCGACTTGGCGATTGCGGAGGAAAACGCTCGTTTTGCAACACCTGGTGTTAAAATCGGTCTTTTTTGTACAACCCCTATGGTGGCTCTTAGCCGCAGCATTGGGCGCAAGGCGGCCATGGAAATGCTTTTAACCGGACGCTTTTTATCAGCCCAGGAAGCAAAGGATTTTGGCCTCATAAACCGAGTGGTTCCCACGCAAATGCTCGAGTCTGAAACCCAAACTCTTGCAGAAGATATCGCCAAAGCAAGCCAATTCGTTTTAGCAATTGGCAAACAAGCATTTTATGACCAAATTGATCAAACAGATGATAAAGCGCTTGATTACGCCCGCCATACCATTGCCATGAATCTAACTGCCAGGGATGCCCAAAATGGTATTAAAGCCTTTTTAGCCAAAGAAAAACCTGTATGGGAAAACTGTTGAAGGCATTTACTTAAAAAGGTGAGATTTTGTATTTTGGTGGTGTGAATCAAAGCCAACAAATTTGCGTAAAAAATCGATAGTAAATAATATCACAGGAGCATATTGGACAAAATCATGGAAAAGCTTTTCGGATATAGGTAAGATGCGTTGAAAAGTATTACTGCGTCATGATAACAGTAAAATGGTAGGGCTAGGAATTTTCATTCCAAAGATTGCGAACGAAGCTGACCAGTTGCGCAGCCTTAGGCGTCAACTGCATACTGTTCCAATTTTGAAGATGCTTTTCAGCCTCATGATATAATTTCGCGTAATGGATAAGGGTATGCCGATAGTAACGATTATCGGCGCCGCCATAAAATCTTTTTCCGATAAAACACCCCATGGGAACATAACCGGCTTTCTCCACTGCCATTTGTGAGTATTTATGGGTTGTCACCACCCAAACCGACCCTAACTGTGCACCACTCTCTTCAGCCACCTTATCAGTGTAAATTCCTATGTGTTGCCAAACCCCTTTACCACGATAAATCGGATCAACACAGCCCCAGACCCATTCCATAATTAAATCACCGCGCAGAATATATAAGGATTCAACCGCAATAAGTGTCTCGCCGATCCAGCATCCATAAAAATTCCAATCATTTGTGTTTACTTTGGCAACGATCTCATCAGGATCATGATGCCACTCAAGATCGCTATTATGAATCATTTCATAAGCACCATTTCGATAAATTTCAGCAATTCGGGGAGCATAGATTTCGATATTTTTAATCATCCGATATGTCAAAAGATTGTCCCGCACCCGGAAAGATTCTTCAAGCGACGGCCAGATAATTTCACGAGTGGCATCGATATCACCCAATATGGATGGATCTATTTCTCCAAATCGCTGTTTAATCCACTTATTTCGATCATCAAGCGTCATTTTTTAATCTCATTTTATGATATTTGGGTTGTGGTTAAATAACCTGATTGAGAGACGCGCCCTTATCGCGCCTACTCCAATAAAGGTAAATATAACTAACAATTTGGATGTGCTAATAAGGATTTAGGTGCTATTAAAAGTCGGTGAAAAAAATCGATAATTTTGATCATTCAGGGCTTGGGCAATAGTCGGCCGGGGGTGAATCGGGGTCAACGCCTGCCATCATTAAACCGATGCGTTCGCGCGAGGCTTCTTCACGATTAACGATTCCCATAATCCGACCCTCAAACATCACCGCAATTCGATCGGATAGTGCGAGCACTTCGTCCAGATCTTCGGAAATAACCAGAGTGGCCGTACCATTAGTTCGCTGGTGCGACAGTCTCTCATGAATATATTCAGCCGCGCCAATATCAACGCCGCGGGTGGGTTGGGCGGCGATGAGTACTTTGGGATCGCTTGATAGTTCCCTAGCTAGAATCAGTTTCTGAATATTGCCGCCAGACAAGTTTTTGGCGGGGGTTTCCAGATTAGGCGTTTTAACGGTATATTCATCAATGAGCGTCCGACTATGCTGATGAATTGGAGTGAATCGGAGAAAACCCATACGGCAAAAACGCTTCTGTCCATGGTTTAGTAAAATAAAATTTTCAAAAATATTGAAATCAGCGATAGCCCCGTCACGCATCCGCTCTTCGGGCACATAGGATAATCCCGCTTCGCGGGCTGCCTTGGCATTACCAGAAGGCACCGACTGACCGTCTATTTTAATTTGGCCGGTTTTAGGCTTACGTAAGCCGCAGATAGCTTCGGCCAATTCGCGCTGACCATTGCCAGAAACGCCTGCAACACCCAATACTTCACCACCACAAATTTGAAAGCTGAGGCCGCAAACCGCATCTGTTTTGCGATCACCTTCAACAACCAGATCTTTTACTTCTAAGCGTGGTTCACAAATCTGAGTGTGGGGTTTATCCGGCGCCAGTTTGACTTCCCGGCCCACCATCATTTGAGCCAGCTTGGCACGACTCGTATCACAAGGGTTGGCTTCACCGGTGACACAGCCATTGCGCAAAACGGTGATTCGATCACTGAGGGCCATCACTTCATGCAACTTGTGGGAGATGAAAATTAGACTGCGCCCGGCTTCAGCCATCTGCCTTAATATCTGAAAAAGGTCATCTACCTCTTTAGGCGTTAAAACAGCAGTTGGTTCATCCAAAATCAAAATGGATGCATCGCGATATAGGGCTTTAATAATTTCTACGCGCTGACGTTCACCCACAGCCAACTGCCAGACATAGGCAAGCGGATCGACCTGAAGTCCAAATGTATCGGAAAGCTGCTGTATTCGCTTAGTTACCGCCGCCAAATCAGTTAAGGGATGGCGTGATGAGCGCAATCCCAATGCGACATTTTCAGCTACGGTCAGCGTTGGAACCAACATAAAGTGCTGGTGAATCATGCAGATACCATTGGCAATGGCATGGGCCGGTGACGTCAAATTTACCGCATGGCCATTTAAAAACACCTGCCCTGCATCGGGCGGATAAAAGCCAAACAGTATTTTCATTAAGGTGCTTTTGCCCGCACCATTTTCTCCCAGCAAAGCATGTACTTCACCTTTTAAGAGATTGAATGAGACATTGTCATTGGCGACCACGCCTGGAAAATGTTTGGTAATACCGCGCATTTCAAGTACAGGCACCGATCCAGATTCTTCCATCATGCCAATCCCCGGTAAGCGGTTTCTGGAAAGCATTAAGCACCAGAAACCGCTTACGAATATTGTTTTTCAGCAAAAGTCTCTGTTTAAATGTTTCTATTTCAACGGTTTAATTTTGCCGGATTTGATATCCATAACCGCTTTTTTACCTATCTTGGTGACGGTGTCTGGCAGTTTATATTTTGGATTAAACTCAATCATTAGACCGTCATTGGCTAATGTGATCGCATATTTTTTGCCCCCTAAAATGCCGTTATCCATATCAGCTAAAATTTGTCGCAAAATAACTTCCCATTTGTAGACCTGACAAGCCACAACAATTTCAGGCGCCAGTTCGGTCTGATCCGCTTGTGTTCCAAACCAAGCTACGCCCTTACTACGGGCAGCACCAATGGCACCCACTACCATTTGTGCCGTGCCTGTCAACACGTCAGCACCGACAGCCATATGGGCGCGGGCAGCTTCGGCGGCTAAAGCCACATCACTAAAAGATCCAATATAGTTTACATTAGCTTTAATCTTCGGATTTTGGGCTTTGGCGCCCGCCACAAAACCATCTACAAATAATTTTGCATCTCCAACCTCAATCGGTCCCACAACACCAATAGAACCCTTTTTACTCAAGGCCGCCGCCATCATTCCCATAACAAAGCCCCCTTCATCGGAAGCGGCTTCGTATGAAGAGACATTTGGCAATCCAAATGTGTCGGCAGAAGTGCCCCAGGCAAAGGCGGTTTTGGGAAAATCCTTAGCAATTTCTTTTAGAGAACCACCATACTGTGAACCATGGGCAATTACCAAATCATAACCTTTCTTCGCATAATCGCGAATAGCAGCGGCAGCATCCTCAACGACAAAGGTACCATCAGTGACGGCCAAATCAATCGGTCGCTCCTTTTTAACGGCATTAATTCCGTCAACAATACTTTGCGTAAATGCTAGATCGTTGCTGGCACTTGGTGCAACGATCGCAATTTTCAGCATTTTACCGGCGGCCATAACCCCAGCTGGCAACACACAAAAAGCCGTTAAAATAAGCACAACTAACATTACGGTGCCAAAATTAAATCTTCGCATACTGTTTCCTCCTTTTTGAGTAAGATAAAGATACATATGAAATAGACTGGTTAGATCTCAGAAACCACAACCAAGGATTATCCACCTCTAACATAGGGCTTGGTCAACGCGGTGGGTTGCCGGAAACGATTGGCTACCACCACCAGGGCCAATATGGTAATAATCGCAGGCGCCATGGCAGCTAAATCAGATGCGCTTCGTGGAATCAATCCTAGTGTTTTACACTGCAATACAATCGCAGCCACGACGCCAAAAACCAGCGATCCGGCCATCACACCCAAAGGACGCCAGGCGCCAAAATAGACAAGTGCGATGGCGATAAATCCCATTGCGTTTGTCAGGTTATGCTGAAAAATGCCGAGTTCAATGGCCAAGGCGGCACCGGCCAATCCGGCTAGCATATTGCCAATGATCAATGCCGAGTAACGAATGCCACCGACGCTGACGCCTAAGCTGTCAGCAGCTTCCGGATTTTCACCAATAGCTCTGATGTTCATACCATAAGTCGTCCGGTTGATAATCAAAGATAAAAGCGGCACTAACAAAAACGCAACGTATACAATCAGGCTGTGATCAAAAAACATTTCACCAATGATTGGGATATCCGAGAGTAAGGGAATATGTAAAATACGAAATGGCATGATAGGTCGCGGGGTGCCCACCAGTTTTTGAAAAAGTAAGTCGCTCATCCCCAGCCCGAAAAGATAGATACCAATGCCGCTGACACCTTGTTGGGCCTGCAAATTGACCGTGATAAAAGCATAAAAAAGACCTATCAATGCACCTAAGATCAAACCGATCATAATACCTAGAAATAGATTGCCGGTTTTCAGCACCGTATAATAGGCGGCAAAAGCGCCCAGCAACATGACACCATCAACCCCCAAATTCAATACGCCACTGCGCTGGCCGATCGATTCACCCAGCGAAGCCAGTAAAAAAGGAGTTGCTAAACGAATTCCGGATGCAACGGTTGCGATGATGATGGTGGTGTTAATTAAATCGCTCATAAAATGATCTTTTAGTCTTTGAGGTTATCGCTTTCTTGGTTTTTATCGGAATCGGAAACTGTCTTTTGCACCTTTGGATCGGTTTGAACAGTTTGAACGCGGCGCTTAAAGTATTCAGAACTGACAACAAACACCACAATTAGGCCATTAAGTGCGATAATTAATGCCGATGGCACCTGAACAGCTCGCTGCAACGCGTTGGCGCCGACCAACATGCCGCCGAATAAAAGTGCCGAGGGAATCGACCAGAGGGGATGCAAGCCGGCAAAGAGAGCTACCACAATTCCGTTAAAGCCGGCACTACCTGTGAAGCCGGTACTGGAGCCATCAGTTACCATACGATGTGATTCACTGCCAAAAACCAAAATAGCGCCGGCCAAGCCTGCCATTGCGCCACTAATCGCCAAGGCCATAATAATGCTGCGTTTAACTGGAATACCGGCGTAACGAGCCGCAGCGGGGTTTAGCCCTACAGATCTGAGACGAAAACCCAAAGAAGTGCGCCAGAGAAGGATCCAGGCGGCCACGGCCGCTAGTACGGCAATTAAAAACCCCAGATGCATCCGCGCACCTTCTAGCAGCAAAGGCAAATCGGTAGCCTCGGGGAGTCGAGCGGTTTGGGGAATTCGCGTTCCCCTTTCAATTTCACCAGGATCGATCAAAGGTCCACGTAACATAAAATTCATGAATTGAACCGCCACAATATTCAGCATGATGGTGCTCAATATCTCACTAACATTAAAATACGCTTTTAGTGCCCCCGGGATAGCACCCCATGCGGCTCCGCCGATTAAACCCACCAACAGCACGAGCGGTATAAAAATAATTGCCGGCAAACCGGGAAATGCGAGTGCCATAATAGTTGCCAGCAGTGCGCCCATGACCATCTGGCCTTCACCGCCGATGTTAATCACGCTTGCACGAAATGCGATGCAAATACCGATACCAACCAGCAACAACGGAATCGATTTCACGGCTGTGCTGGCCAATCCGTCTAGGTTTCCAAATGCCGAAGCGAACATGGTGCCAAAGCCTTTGATGGGATTAGCTCCAAGGGCGCTTAACATGATTGCCCCTATTATCAGCGCTGCTAAAACAGCGCAGGATGGAATCGTCCAGCTAATCATTTTGGTTTTTAAATTATTCAACTTTCACCTCGGAGTTGTTCGATGGCCAATGGCTGATTATAAGTACGTCCGATGAACCGTCGCGAAAACTTGCTCGGAGGTTCTTTGCCAATGGCGCTGAAAAGTGGATTGATCTAAAGCCTAAAAAGATGGGGGCAAGTAGACCGATCGATACCAACAGAGAATGCGAAACCGTTTATAAAAATTAATTATTGACCGGGTAACCCAAATATCGCTCATTAAAGGACGTTAAGCAGAATGGATTTTTTTACAGGGTATTCATTCAAGAAACAATAATAAATTTTAAGATCTACATAACACATCAGATTTTAAAGGCTGTCATTGCCAACGCTTCGGCAAGGCTTTCCAGCATTGAAATCACTTAAAAGCATTAACTGCGCCAGTCAATAATGTGATTAACAATTAGCCAGAGACACAAGCTATATCGTTTTAGTTAACCGCTTTATTACGGTCTAAATTGCGATATTGAATCGCCTCTGAGATATGCTCAACCGACAAATGTTCATTGCCTTCCAGGTCGGCAATGGTTCTAGCAATTTTTAAAATTCGATTATAAGCCCGTGCTGATAGCCCCAGTTTATCAATCGCTGTTTCCAGGAGAGCGTTGGATCGACCATCAATTTGACAGTATTTTTTTATCTGGCGGCTACCCATTTGAGCATTACAATAGATTTTCAAATCTCCAAATCGCCGTACCTGATTCTGACGAGCACGCTCCACCCTGATTTGAATATTCTGCGATGATTCTGCTCTGGTGCGTTTAGCAAGCTCTTTATAGGGCACCGCTGGCACCTCGACGTGGATATCAATCCGATCCAATAAAGGACCGGATATTTTGGAACGGTAACGGTGAATCTGTTGATAGGTGCAGGTACAGGTATGCTTAGGGTCGGAATAATACCCACATGGGCAAGGGTTCATGGCCGCAACCAACATAAAACTGGATGGATAGGTGACGGTTACCACCGCCCTTGAAATGGTAACCGCCAAATCTTCTAACGGTTGTCGCAACACCTCAAGTACATGTTTTTTAAATTCGGGCAGTTCATCCAAAAAAAGGACACCGTTATGGGCTAAACTAACCTCACCCGGCCTTGGGATATGGCCTCCTCCGATGAGACCGGCATCAGAGATGGTATGGTGGGGTGACCGGAAAGGACGGGTATTTAACAGTGCCTGGTCTGCTGGAAGCATGCCGACAACACTGTATATCTTGGTTGTTTCAATGGCCTCCTCAAAGGACAACGCCGGCAATATAGTTGGCAGGCGTTTAGCTAACATGGTTTTACCCGATCCCGGGGGTCCGATCATAATCAAATTATGGCCACCAGCCGCAGCAATTTCCAGAGCACGCTTGACATGTTCTTGGCCCAAAACGTCAGAGAAATCGACATCATAAAGAGCATCACGATGGAATAGCGCTGCAATATCGACCAACTCTTTCTTAATTCCAGCCTGATTGCGCAGAAAGTCTACCGCCTGACTCAAAGTTTTGACAGGAAAGGTTGAGACATCGGTTACCACTGACGCTTCGCAACGGTTGGCATGGGGCACAATGATGCCGGTATAATTTCCCTGGCGTGCCGCCAAAGCCATTGACAAGGATCCATTAACAGGTTTGACACGCCCATCAAGGGACAATTCGCCCATAACAAGATACTGTGCCAAGGTTTCCTGGGGAACTATTTCGGTCGCCGCCAGAATTCCCAAAGCCATGGGCAAATCAAATCCTGTGCCCTCTTTTTTTATATTCGCTGGTGCTAAATTGACTGTGATCCGATCATCGGGAAAATGGTAGCCAGAATTTTTAATGGCTGACTTGACCCTCTCTTTGCTTTCCTTGACAGCCGTTTCGGGCAGACCAACTGTTGTAAAATTAGGCAGTCCAGAGCTTATATCGACTTCAACTTCAATCAGATACGCTTCGATGCCAATTATGGCGCTACTTAAAACTTTGGACAGCAACCCTAGTCTCCATAAAATGGTTTATGCGGTTTTCGGCATTTCATAACAAATAGTGGCGCTGAGGACAACATCCATACTTCAGTTGCAAAGCGCGATAAATCAAACGCAGGTGAAAATTCACAAATCCTTTTTATTAATCCATTTTTCAGTTAAGTTAAAGAGGTGCTAAGTCGGCATAAAAATTAATAGTTGATTTAATTTCAGAATGTTATATAAAATTAGATTGTTTAGATCCAATGACATTTAACCTTATCGGTATCTTTTACCGAACTAAAAAATATGCACTATCAACAGCGAACATTGGCCAGGTCCTTTCGATGCGAAGGGACTGGCGTACATTCCGGCAAAAAAGTCCGCCTAAAAATAAAACCAGCGCCTGTAAATCATGGTATTAAATTTGTGCGGACCGATCTCCCCAGTCAGCCAAGCATCAATGCCCATTTCAACAATGTGGTGGATACAAGTCTCGCAACTGTTATTGGCGACAATGGTGTCATCGTATCGACAATCGAACATCTCATGGCCTGCTTCTATGGATTAGCCATCGATAATGCTATTGTAGAGGTGGATGCTTATGAAATTCCTATTATGGATGGTAGTGCGCAGCCGTTTGCCGCATTAATTAAATCAGCCGGTGTTCAAAACCAAGATGGACCAAAATTTTTTATAGTACTTAAAGAACCAATTACATTTTCAGACAATGGGGCATCGGTATGCGCTTATCCTGCCTCTCAATTTAAGATTACATGTAAAATTAATTACAACCATCCATTAATCAGTAACCAGACATTTAGCTTTGAGTTTTCCGAAAACGCATTTGAAGAAGAAATATGTCGCGCCCGTACCTTCGGTTTTTTAGCCGAAATTGAATTGTTAAAAAAATATGGATTAGCTAAAGGTGGCTCACTGGATAATGCCATTGTGATTGATAAAGATAACATTATTAACAAACAAGGGCTACGATATCCTGATGAATTTGTACGCCATAAAATCCTCGATTGCCTTGGCGATTTTTCGTTGTTAGGCATGCCGATCATATGCCACGTTATTGCGACAAAATCGGGCCATATGTTTAACCATGCATTTCTCAAAAAACTTTTTAGTCAAAAACAGTCATGGGAAACCCGTTCCTTTGAAGAATGTTACCCTCATTGTGAGATTGCATCGATTTCTTAAACAGTTGATAGGGTTTTTGGCATATATTTTCTAGCCTTTTAGGCGATGGATCCTCTTGCTCATATTGCCGATAATTCGATGCCGCCAAATAGATATGGTGTCAATTTTTTAAGATGCTGACTCGCAATCACCGTACATTATCTGCATTTTCGCTCATTCTTTTTTTTTGTCTAATCCTGCCGTCAACACTGTTTGGCGCTCAGGAAGCCCGCCTAACCAATCTGATCGTCACAAATACACGCGATAACTTACTACTGTATCTTAATGTCGAAGGCGCCTTTCAAGACAAAATGAAAGAGGCAATTCTCAGTGGCGTGCCGACAACTTTTTCATTTTTAATATCACTTAACAGCACACGCAATTTTTGGCTTGATAAAAAAATAGCTGACATCCGACTTGCGCATACCATTAAATATGACAATCTCAAAAAAGAATTCTCCGTAAATCGATCCTGGGACAATCAAAATCCTTACATTACCCAATCTTTTGAAAAGGCACAAAAACGAATGACCGAAATTGACAGTCTGCCTGTGATTGCACTTAAAGATTTAGAGAGAGGTCGTCAATATCAGATTAGAGCTAAGGCTGAGCTTAACAAATTAACCCTGCCCTTTTATCTCCATTATGTTCTTTTCGTTGTTTCACTGTGGGACTTTGAAACTGATTGGTACACGATTGACTTTATTTACTAGCACAAATTCTGTATGCGATTTCCCCTTATCTTTAGTACATTACTATGATTAAAATATCTTCAACCAATCTATCGGAGCGCGAACGCAAAACACGGAAACGGGAAGTCATTGTTATTGTCGTGGTTTTAATTCTCGTGCCCCTGCTAACCTTTATCGGAAGCAAAGCCGTTCATTTTGGTACTGATGTCCCCGTTTCAAATACGATTTTACTGTTCATCCTCATAAACATTAATTTGCTGCTGCTTGTTTTATTAATCTACTTGACCTTTAAAAATCTGGTAAAACTATTTTATGAACGCAGGCGAAAAGTGTTGGGGTCCAAACTTCGCATCAAACTGGTCCTTGCCTTTACGACCCTAACATTGCTTCCGACCACCATCCTTTTCTTTTTTTCGATTAATTTTATTACTGCCAGCATAAAATTCTGGTTCAATGCGCCTGTGGATCAAGCTTTGGAAAATTCATTGCGCGTCGGAAGAAAAATCTATGAATTTGCTGAAGAAGATAATCAATATTTTTTAGAAAGGATTGCCTATCAGATCAAAAAGAAGAATTTCCTCTTGCCCGAAAACAGAAACGCCTTATCCCGTTATATCCGTATTGTCCAGGTTGAGTTTAACTTTCATGCGGTTGAAATTTACGACGGCAATGCCTATCGCCTCACTTTTGCCTTGTCTTCAGATTTTGAAAATCAACCTCTGGCAGCCATCGCTACGGATAACTTCCGAACAAAGATGACCACTAACCATACAATTACTCGGGCAGTCAATCAAGGCGAACTAGTTCGAACGATTGGTACCGTTCCCTACGGCGTTAGACCTATTGAAGCAAGCGGTTTCGTGGTGCTGAATCAGTTGATTCCAAAAGAATTAGCCGCTAACATGGAATCTATTGTTAGGGGGTTTGAAGAATATCAGCAAATCAAACTGTTAAAAGAGCCTGTAAAGGTTACCTATTATATGACCCTATCAATCGTCGCTCTGTTGGTTCTTTTCACGGCTATCTGGTTTGGCTTCTATTTTGCCAAATCGATAACAGTTCCCCTCCTGAACCTAGCGGAAGGTACGCGTCAAGTGGCTGAAGGCAATCTCAACTTTTCTATCGATGCCATACCCGACGATGAAATTGGCAGTTTAGTCGAATCATTTAATCAAATGACGCAGGACCTTCGTCATAATCGTAAACAGCTTGAATTTTCGGCACTTAAATTGCGTGACCAGAATATTGAAATAGAGGAACGGCGTCAGTACATGGAGATTGTTTTAAAAAATGTCTCGACAGGGGTCATCTCCATGGACGCAAATGGGATTATTTTAACCATTAATAAAGCCGCCGAAAAAATGCTGCAAATTCAAGCTCACAACATTTTAAATCGACAATATGACCTCGTTTTAAAAGGTAAATACTTGAAATTAGCTCAACAAATTTTAATGCGCTTGTTCCAATTCAATGAAGATGAAGTTATTCAATCTGCACGGATCAAGGTTAGAGACATATTGAAAAGTTTCTTGATTCACGCCAATGCCTTGCGCGATGACACGGGAAATAATGTCGGTGTGGTTGTTGTTCTCGATGATCTGACCGAACTTGAAAAGGCTCAACGTGTTGCCGCATGGCGCGAAGTGGCCCGCCGGGTCGCTCATGAGGTCAAGAATCCATTAACGCCAATCACCTTATCAGCACAGCGTTTAAAACGGAAATACTCAAAAATCGTGAATGAACCCGTTTTCGATGAATGTACTCGTATGATTATCGATCATGTAGAACTTATTCGAAATTTGGTAAATGAGTTCTCGGCCTACGCACGCTTTCCGGCCGCGCAACCGCAGCAGTGCAATCTGAACAACATTATCGAAGAAACCATCGCTCTTTATCGTGAGGGGCATGAAAATATTTTATTTACGGTTGAGCTGGATGACAGTATACCCTATGTGAGCCTTGACCGTCAGCATTTAAAACAGGCCCTAATCAATCTTGTCGATAACGCGGTGTCGGCTATTCAATCCCAAGGAAACATTGAACTCCGAACTAAATATGACAGCACGGCCAAACTGATTAGAATCGAGATCATAGATGACGGTCCGGGTATTGCTGAGCCTGCTAGGCAACGATTGTTTGAGCCCAATTTTTCGACCAAAAAAACTGGCTCTGGCATTGGACTTACAATTGTTAACAGCATCATCACCGATCACGATGGCAAGATCCATGCAATGAAAAATGAACCGCAGGGAGCTCGGTTTATTATCGAACTGCCGGCCAAAATATAAATACTTTTCACCGGTACAGCGATGAAGTTTAAATGAATATAGACTGAAACCAAGTCCCCGTCTGCAAAAAAATAAATTGTTACAGATTACCCTATATCCTATGCGCTAAAAGGATTTTAACCCTACCGATATCCAAATGCTGTAAAGGAACTAATTCATGTATCCATCCGTTTTAATTGTGGATGATGAACCCTCAATTTTGCAGTCTTTAAGCGGCATTCTTTCAGATGAAGGTTTTGAAACCATAACCGCGGCAAATGGTTATGAAGCTCTTCAGCGAATCAGCGCAGAATCGCCGGACCTTGTGCTGCTGGATATTTGGATGCCTGGCATTGACGGCATTGAAACATTAAAAGAGATTAAAAAAGATCATCCCTGGACCCAGGTTATTATTATTACCGGGCATGGCACCATCGATACCGCCGTTCAGGCAACGAAGCTTGGCGCTTACGATTTTATTGAAAAGCCACTCTCAATTGAAAAAGTAATTGTTGCGATCAACAATGCACTTAATTTTAGAAAGCTTTCAGAAGAAATTATATATTTACGCAAAAAGACAATTGAAAAGCATTCCATCAGCGGACAAAGCGATCTTATTAAGTCATTAAAAATGAAAATCGAAGCAGCGGCTCCCACAGACAGCTGGGTTTTAATAAGAGGAGAAAACGGCACCGGCAAAGAGCTTGTAGCACGAACCATTCACCAATTAAGTGTGCGCGCTGATCAAACAATGATTGATGTAAGTTGTGCCGCGATTCCAGAAGAAGCGATCGAAAGTGAATTATTCGGCCATGAAAAGGGTGCCTTTCCTAGTGCCTCTTCAAAGAAGCGGGGTAAATTTGAACTGGCCAATAAGAGTACGATCTTCTTTGATGAAATTGCCGATATGAGCTTAAAAACACAATCAAAAATTTTACGAACGCTGCAAGAGGGCAAGTTTCAAAGGGTGGGGGGCCAGCGCGAAATTATTATCGATGTCCGCGTAATTGCCACTACCAATAAAAATATGGAAGAAGAAATAGCAGAGGGCCGCTTCAGGGAGGATTTATTTTACCGTTTAAATGTCATACCCATAGAAGTTCCGCCTCTTCGAGATCGGATTGAAGATCTCTTCATATTAGTCAATTCATTTTTGGCCGAAACCGCAGATTACAATCGAACCAAGCCTAAGCAAATGGCACCTGATGCCATCGAGCTACTTAAACAGTATCAATGGCCAGGAAATGTACGCGAGCTCAAAAATCTAGTTGAGCGTCTTTCGATTATGGCAGAAAAAGATACAATTGAAGCTTTGGATTTACCGGAACCCTACAATCAGTTTAAACTAAAAACTGATAGTTATTTCAACCATCAACTGCTTAATATTGACAACCTGAAAGAGGCACGCAAAGTTTTTGAGAAAGAATTCATCAAGCATAGTCTTCTTAAAAATGAGAACAATATCCGCAAAACTGCCGATGCGATAGGCATAGATCGAAGTTCTTTGCATAAGAAAATTAAAAAATTGGGCCTAAATTAAGTCCAAGTTTAATGAATGCCGACACCAAAAATGAGCAACAATAATTGTCAATCAATCTAATCTCTATTTGATCGATAGGCACTGGAGTTGATGTCTACGGCATTAGCCGTTTAAGATCTAACCATGCAGAAAAGGCCCTCGCTTTGCGTATAATCGGAGGCGATTTAAAAGGGAAAAAACTTGCAGCCCCAAAGGGCACAGATATTCGCCCCTCTGCTGATCGTCTGCGCGAAGCGGTTTTTAACATCCTAGCCAACAGTCTTCAGGGTGCAACGGTTCTTGACTTGTTTGCCGGAACGGGCGCATTTGGCATTGAGGCACTCAGTCGCGGCGCAATTTATTCAGTATTCATTGATAATAAGAAAAAGGCGCTTGCCCTGCTAAACCGTAATATATTTGCCTGCAAACTTAATGGCCAAAGCCGTATTATTCAATGGGATATAACTAAAAACATCAACTGTATTCAAGATCACCAGCCACCATTTGATGTTGTGTTTATGGATCCACCATACGAGCGCGGAAACTTAGCAAAAGCACTACTTCAATTGCATTTGAGTCGATCACTGAATCAAGGCGCCCGAGTTATTGTAGAGCATTCCATCAATGAAGCTTTACCCGCGGACTTAAGAGGTTTTGTATTCGATGATCGACGACGATATGGAAAAACACTTGTTACGTTTTTAACGAACGTGATATGAGGCGGACAACTGCCAAGGGTCTTGTTATCGATGAAAAAATTAGCAATATATCCGGGTTCATTTGATCCCATAACCAACGGTCACATAGATATCCTCGAACGCGGATGCAAAATCTTTGATAAAGTCATCGTTGCCATTTTGCACAATCCCGATAAAGCGGCACTTTTTACGGTTGAAGAGCGGATAGCGATGCTGGAAATTAGTTTAAATAAATTTAAAAATATTGAAATCGATACATTTGATGGCCTCCTTGTTGATTATGCCGTGAAAAAAAATGCCGATGCCATCTTAAGAGGAATGCGAGCTGTGTCTGATTTCGAATATGAATTTCAAATGGCCCTTATGAATCGTCGGCTGAATCGAGATATCCAAACCGTATTTCTAATTACCGGACTGCGCTGGATTTTTACAAGTTCCTCAATCATTAAAGAGGCTGCCCGTTTTGGGGGCAATATTGACGGTATGGCACCGGAAGTTGTCTGCAAAAAACTAAAAGAAAAATTCGACCTTACACCCCCCTCGACTTAACATGGACTTGTGGCAACTCAACATTTTCTGTAAAGTTGTTGAACTACGAAGTTTTTCTAAAGCCGGCAAAATCGTCCATTTATCACAGCCTACCATTAGCAGCCACATCAAAGACCTTGAAAATCATTTCGGTTGCCGCCTTATAGATCGCCTTGCCCGGGCGGCCATTCCAACCAAAGCGGGTGAATTGCTTTACGGCTATGCACGCCGACTGACCAAACTAAAAAACGACATGGAAACAGCCTTATCCGATTTTCAAGGTCTCATCAAAGGTCACCTTTTGATTGGTGGCAGCACCATTCCAGGTGTTTATTTTTTACCACGTATTATTGGCGTCTTCACAACTCGGTTTCCGGAAGTTTCAATTTCACTAAAAATCAGTGATACGGATGGCGTTATTAATCACATCTTGGCGGGCGAGTTAGAAATAGGTGTGGTCGGCTCCAAAACGAAAGATAAGCATATTTTGCAGCATCGATTAATGGAAGATGAAATGCGTTTAATTGTACCGGCGACCCACAAATGGGTTGAGAAAAAGCAAGTAGACCTGAAAATGCTTTGCAGCGAACCTTTCATCATCCGCGAAAAAGGATCGGGCACGCGCAAATCCATGGTTCAAAAACTTGGCCAAAAAGGTGTTGCCTTAAATTCTCTTAATATTATTGCCGAAATGGGAAGCACGGAAGCCGTATGTCAAGGTATCAAAAATGGTGTCGGCATCTCTATTTTATCGGTAATTGCAGTTGCGGAAGAGTTAAACTCCGGTAAACTAAAAGCCATTGACCTCAAAGGGATTAAATTCATCCGCCATTTTTATTTAACCCATCATTCGCGCCGCAGCATTTCACCTTTAGCAATGACCTTCGCCGATTTTTTAAGAAATGAATTGCATGCCTTCACATAGTTCATATTTTAGTGGCTGTGGAATACAAATGGCAACTTAACCTTAATTTTTAATAGACACCTAAACTGAAATAATTAAGACGCTTTATAAAATGGCTTTACCACTATCTCAAAATGCTAAAATGGTGCTGCAAAAACGATATTTAGAAAAGGACTCTGATGGAACACCCATTGAGAGCCCAGAAGAATTATTTCAGCGTGTGGCGCAAAGTATTGCACAAGCCGACCGTTTTTTCGATCCGAAAGCGAATATTGATAAAACGTGTGCCAAATTTCTTCAATTGATGACCAACCTATGGTTTTTACCGAACTCCCCCACTTTAATGAATGCCGGGCGTCCTTTAGGGCAATTAGCAGCTTGTTTTGTGCTTCCCATTGAAGACTCAATGGAAAGTATATTTGAAACTTTAAAGGACGCCGCGATCATTCATAAAAGCGGGGGGGGTACCGGTTTTTCCTTCGCGCGCATCCGCCCGGAAAAAGATGCGGTTCTGTCTACTGCCGGTGTATCCAGTGGTCCTCTATCCTTTATGAGTATTTTCGATGTGGCCACTGAAACAGTCAAACAAGGAGGAACTCGCCGGGGTGCAAATATGGGGATTCTGCGAATTGATCACCCCGATATTGAAAAATTTATAACCGCTAAAAATAATTTGACACAATTAAATAATTTCAACATTTCTGTAGCGATTACCAATTCATTTATCCAAGCACTCGAAAATGGATCGGACTATAATCTCATTAATCCCCGAAACGGTAAAACCGTTACGTGTGTTTCGGCTGAAAAAATTTTTGACCTTTTGATTGATGCTGCATGGAACAGTGGTGAACCGGGCGTTATCTTCATCGATCATATCAACCGCCACAATCCAACTCCCCAACTTGGGCAAATTGAAGCCACTAATCCTTGTGGTGAACAACCATTGCTTCCTTACGAATCCTGCACGCTGGGCTCAATTAACTTATCAAAAATGGTTACGCGTGGCGCAATCAATTACAAACGTTTGGCTAAAGTCGTAAGCGATTCGGTCCATTTTCTGGATAATGTTATTGAAATCAATCAATACCCATTGCCAATAATAAAAACTACCAGCCAGCAGACACGTAAAATTGGTCTGGGTGTCATGGGGTTTGCCGATTTGCTGATCCAATTGCAAATTCCCTACGATTGTGAGGCAGCCGTTTCACACGCTGAAGAGATTATGGCTTTCATTGCCGATGAGGCTGGCAAAGCATCTGCCGCTCTGGCAAAAAAACGGGGCAATTTTCCGGCTTTCCCTCAAAGCAAGTTTGACAAATCAACCATTCGCCACAAACGCAATGCCACCACCACGACAATCGCGCCAACCGGCACGATTAGTATCATCGCCGGCACAACCAGCGGAATTGAACCACTTTTTGCCGTTGCCCATGTCCGTCATGTATTGGACGGGCAATCGCTACCGGAAATCCATCCCTTATTTTTAAAAATTGCTAAAAAAGAAGGTTTTTATCGTCCGGGACTAATTGAAGACATTGCTAAAACAGGCTCGGTTCAATCCATCGATTCGATTCCAGATTGGATCAAGCAAATATTTAGAACGTCGCATGATATATCACCCGAATGGCATATTAAAATTCAGTCTGCGTTTCAAAAGCATACCGATAATGCCGTTTCTAAAACCGTCAATTTCCCTGCTGAAGCTACCCGCGAAGATGTTCGCAAGGTATATCTAAGCGCCTATCAACTTGGCTGCAAAGGCGTTACCATCTATCGCTATGGGAGTCGCGATAAACAGGTCCTTAACATCGGTATGGAGGCCCAAGATCCGGCGAAAATCGCTCCTCGCCCCCGCCCCATTCGAACCCAGGGCATTACTGAAAGGATGCAAACGGGCTGCGGCAAACTATATGTTACCGTTAATGCGGATACAGCCGGCATGTGCGAGGTTTTTGCGCAGATGGGCAAAACCGGCGGATGTGCTTCCTCACAAATCGAAGCCACCGGACGTTTAATTTCGCTCGCTTTGCGGTCTGGTGTGAAAGTGGATGCCGTAATAAAACAACTGGTGGGGATTCGATGTCCCTCTCCGACTTGGCAAAATGGAAAGATGGTATTATCGTGTCCGGATGCCATCTCCCAGGTTCTAGAAAATTTGACGGAATCAGACTATACTGATACCCCTTCAATGATGGGGGTTTGTCCGGATTGCGGTGGCACCATTGCCCACGAGGAGGGGTGCCTTGTATGTCACGCGTGCGGCTTTTCCAAATGCGGATAATTAGTTATAGATAATTGGCAATATAACAATAAAATCAAACAACAAATTTTTATTTAAAAATAAATTTTATCAGTACAAATCCTGCTACCAAAAGTACTGTAAAGCTAATAGCTAAAATATCAAAATAGCGGTCGATAAAGGCTTGAATGCGCGGACCAAAAACATAAATCAGACTGCCAACCAAGTAAAACCGCGCAGAACGAGAAATCACGGAGGCAAACAGAAAAACCGTGAAATTGATATTGAAAGCCCCTGCCGAAATGGTGAACACTTTATAGGGAATGGGTGTAAAACCGGCAATACCAATAGCCCAGGCATCATAGGCTGTATATAGCGACCGGATATAATCAAATTTGTTTGCCAACCCATAAAACTCTATGATTTGGTACCCTAATCCTGCCATAAATTGCCAACCGATTAAATATCCCAAGCATCCGCCGAGCACCGATCCTGCTGAACAGACCAGTGCGTAATTAAGAGCTTTGGCAGGGCGTGCAACAGCAAGTGCAATGAGCAAAATATCTGGGGGAATGGGAAAAAAAGAAGATTCACAGAATGCCAGCACAAATAACGCCCATGTTCCATAAGGCGTTTCAGCCCAATGTAACACCCAGTCATATAGTCGCCGGAGCACGGCTATTCTTTCCAGCCCTGCTCACCGATCAATTTGACAAAGCGGCATCCCCCTAAATTCGTTCGATGGATGGCACCACGATGATCCTTGTGCAATTTGATCAGATCTTGAGCGTATTGATTGCCGACGGGGATGATCATCCGACCGCCATTTATTAATTGGTTTAACAAGACTTGAGGTACTTCAGGGGATCCCGCGGTCACAATGATAGCGTCAAAAGGGCTTTCTTGTTTCCAACCGGTTGTCCCATCCGAATATTTGGTGACAATATTGTGATAGTGAAGACGATCAAACAATCGCCTTGTTTTTACTAGCAGCGAATGAATCCGTTCGATGGTATAAACACGATAAACAATCTCGGCTAAAATCGCAGCTTGGTATCCCGAACCAGTACCAATCTCAAGAACCCGATCGTCTTTTTTCAGGTCAAGGGCTTGCGTCATTTCTGCGACAATAAATGGTTGCGAGATTGTTTGGTGTTCTCCGATAGGAAGCGGAAAATCGCTATAGGCTTGATCCATCAACGCTTCACTAACAAATAAATGGCGCGGAACTTTCCGAAATGCACCCAGAACAAAAGGATCTGATATTCCCCGCGCTTCTAGCTGATTTGTGACCATTTCGTCGCGAAGTTTTTCAAATTTTTTGGTATTAATCGCCATAAGTGGCTATTTATCCAATGGTTGGTATGAGGTCAATAGGTACCGATATATATAACATATTTTCGCGAAACCGCTTCAGCGTTCATTGGATAACACAAAACCGAGCCATCTCAATGCCAATGCCAACATTGGCTGCAGGTCTCTTGTTGCCTAACCAAAAAGCTCCCTTTTCTTAGTTCATTGATAAGCAACGGTTTATCAAATTGATAATAAAGAGTGGGTACTGCCATACGGCTTGAGTAGAGAGATAGATGCGAGGAAAAAATCAAAGCAAATATTGGCTGCACCTATATTTTGTAGATAATTCTTTTTTCAGAAATAATAATATCCACATACTTGTCGTGAGATTCCATGGGGATCTGTGGCAAGATTTGCTTCTCATAAGCCAGTGCGACTTTGCGCGTGGTAATTGAAAGCTCTGGAATTAAACGATCATAGTAACCTTCGCCAGATCCTATACGGCCGCCTTTTTCGTCAAAGGTAACGCCTGGGATAATAGCAATATCAATATATTCAATGGGAACCGTTTTGCATTTCTCCGGATCGGGCTCTAACTTACCCCGCAATCCCATTTTTAAATCCGTTTCTAAATTATCAACCTTAAAAAGCGTCATGGAATAGTTATCGGGATCAAAACCAGGCAAAATGACAATTTTGCTTTCTTGAAAACACCTTTTTAAGATGCTGTTCGTGGTGACTTCAACTGGAGAATTGATGTATAATAGCGAAACATTTGATTCCAAAAAATTGGCAAAATCAAACAACCGTTCTTCTATCCGATTGGCCATTGCAGTAATATCATCAGCTGGCAAAGATCCGAGCAATTCCATTGTTTCCTGACGAATTTCAGCTTTCTTTTGGAATATTTCATCCATGGACGACTCTCCTAATCGGCTATTTAATGGACATCCACTTAACAAATGCCAGTAAAAAGTCAATGCACATTAAGGCATTGACTATCATAAGGGGCCCAAGTATAAATATATTTTGCAAAAAATAGATGGATAAACATCAACTCTATCTTAAAATAACAAATTCTAAGTTTAATCATCCCCCAAGATATCCATAATTATAATACATTATATCATATTTTTTAAGTCAATTATTTAGCATTTTAGGAACAACCATGCTGGAAATCAAATTTTTAAGGCAAAATTTGTCATTGATTCAAAAAGCCCTTGATGTACGGGGAGAAACTGTCGACCTTGATGCGTTTATTAAGCAAGACAGCGAACGCCGCGCGATACTGCTTGAAATCGAGGATCTGCGCCATCAACGCAATTCCGTATCGGAAAAAATTGCCCAAATGAAAAAAAACCATGAAGATGCTACCAGCCTAATTGACGATATGCGAAGCGTATCATCAAACATTAAAAATTTAGAAAAATCTCTTGGGGCATCAGAAGAAGCTATCGAAACAATTTTGATGGGAATACCAAACATTCCGCATACATCTGTGCCTATTGGTCGGAATGAATCGGACAATACGGTTGTTAAACAAGTCGGCGCCACCACCGCGTTTGATTATCAGCCCCAGGCGCATTGGGATCTTGGGGAAAAGTTAAACATCTTGGATTTTACCAGAGCATCCAAAATAACCGGGGCTCGTTTTCCGATGTATTACGGAACGGGGGCTGCGCTTGAGAGAGCTCTCATTAGCTTCATGCTGGATATTCACACTAAAAAGCACGGTTATCGTGAGGTACTGCCTCCTTTTATTGTAAATCAATCCGCCATGACGAATACAGGCCAGCTACCGAAATTTGAAGAAGACCTTTTTAAATTGCAAAACTGGGATTATTTTTTGATACCCACAGCTGAAGTTCCGGTAACCAATATTCACCAAGGTGAAATTCTCGATGCAGAATCATTTCCCATTAAATACACTGCATTTACGCCCTGTTTTCGTTCGGAAGCCGGCTCATACGGCAAAGATACCCGCGGCCTTATTCGTCAACATCAATTCAACAAAGTCGAATTGGTAAAATTTGCCCACCCGGATAATTCTTACGATGAATTGGAAACCCTACTGCAAAATGCTGAAAGGATTTTACAAGAACTGAAACTTCCTTACCAAGTGATTAACCTCTGCACGGGGGATCTTGGTTTTTCAGCAGCCAAAACCTATGATATTGAAGTCTGGATGCCTGCCCAGGGTGCTTACCGCGAGATCTCTTCGTGCAGTAATTTTGAAGATTTTCAGGCGCGCCGCGCGAACATCCGATTCAGGCAGAAAGGCCATAAGGGTACTCGACTGGTGCACACCCTAAATGGCTCGGGATTAGCTGTTGGTAGAACCTTTGCTGCAATTTTAGAGAATTATCAGCAAGCTGATGGATCTGTTATTATCCCAGAAGTTCTGCGTAGCTATCTGGGTGGTATAGAAAGAATTTCTCCGTGAAATTAGAAGATTTTCCACAGGATATTCAACAGGCAATCATTCCTAAACCGCACGGCCGAATGGTTTATCGCTGTCTGGGGTGTACTGCCGAATATGAAATCAAAAAACTCTTGTATACCTGCCCAGAATGCAGCCAGGTCCTTTTGCTTCATGATCCCGACGCCGATCGGCTAAAATCTACATCCGGTGCAAAATGGCGTCGTATATTTGATTATCGCAAAATGCTTAACCATACAGCACTTAAAGGAATATACCGGTACCATGAATTCATCAGCCCCATCTTGCCATTGGACACCATCGTTTATTTGGGCGAGGGACATACGCCCATAATTGAAGCCAATCGTTTCCTTACAGAAAAAGTGGGCATGCAGTTTTATTTCAAAAATGATGGGCAGAACCCGAGTGCTTCATTCAAAGACCGGGGAATGGCAAGCGCCCTTAGCTATATTCACTTTTTGATACGCAAAAATTATATCCCAAATGTATTGGCAATCTGTGCTTCCACTGGCGACACTTCAGCTGCCGCAGCATTGTACGCATCCTATTTGCAGCCCACAATAAAATCGGCTGTTCTTCTGCCTCACAAAAAAATAACCCCCCAACAGCTTTCCCAGCCATTGGGAAGTGGTGCCACCGTTTTTGAAATACCAGGGGTATTTGACGACTGTATGAAAGTCGTTGAAGCATTGTCGGAAAGCCATAACGTCGCACTGCTAAATTCCAAAAACGCTTGGCGCATTCTGGGACAAGAATCTTATTCCTATGAAATTGCTCAAGATTTAGAATACGATCTTAAAAATAAAGTGGTGGTGCTACCGATCGGCAACGCCGGAAATATTACAGCGGTTTTAAATGGTTTTTTAAAATTTTTTGAAGCAGGCATTATTTCCCACTTACCAAAAATCATCGGTGTCCAATCTAATCACGCTAGTCCCGTATTTCAATATTACAAGGAATCCGATCCACATAAACGGAAATTTGAACCGGTAGTGGTTAGACCAAGTGTTGCCCAGGCCGCTATGATAGGAAATCCCGTTTCGATGCCCCGTGTTATCCAGTTGGTTGAACGTTATAATACGCAATCTCAACGTCCCAATGTTTTCATTGTGGAAGCTTTAGAGCAACAAATTATGGAATGGCAGCTGATTGCCAATCGCAATGGGCATATCGCCTGTACCCATGGTGGTGAGTCGTTAGCGGGTCTGGTTTCAGCAAAAGAACAAGGCCTCGTTACCAGTGAAGAAATTGCCATTATTAACTCCACGGCGCATGCACTTAAATTTAGCGGCTTTCAGGAAATGTATTTTAAAAATCAATTTCCTTCGGAATTTGAAGTCGTTCCCAAATCTGAATTAATTAATTCACCTGTTTTGGTGAAACCATCACACGTTAAAAAATATCCCAAACCAAGCCAACCATTATCAGGTACTGAACTCAATGATTTTATAAAAGGGGTTGCAGAAGAAATCGCACAAAGGCTCAAATTAAATAAAGCAAGGAATTAACATCATATGAAATCAAAATATTACACATTTCATATTGGCTTAGGAGCAATGGCAATTATTTTTTTTCTTGGATTGATGTCCTGCGCTCCCGACAAAAAAATGCTTAAAAAAAAAGAGGAGCCCATTCGTGATTTGGGTTTAGCCTACTATCAAAAAGATAACTTTAAGGCAGCGCTAAAAGAATTGCATAAAGCAGAAAAAATTTACGCTGATGACCATATTCTTCAAGATTATCTGGGGTTAACGTATTTAAAATTGAAGAATATCGATGAGGCCATCAAGCGGTTTAAACGTTCCATTGAACTAAAACCCAGCTACGCACCTGCTTACAACAATTTGGGCGTGGCTTATATGCAGATAAAAGAATGGGATCGCGCCATTGAAACCTTTAAGAAAATTACCAGTAACATCGTCTATGCCTCACCCCAGTACCCCCTCACCAATATCGGTATTGCTTACCTTAAAAAGAATGAATACCAGCTGGCCATAAACTATTTCAATCAGGCATTGACCTATGAACCGAATCATGTTTCCGCGCTACAGGGGCTGGGGGAAACCTACTTGGTCATCAACAATGTTCCAGCAGCTATCGATGCGCTGGAAAAAGCAATTGGGTTGGATCCCCAGGCAGCCGATTTGTATCTTAGTTTAGCCCGAGGCTATCAATTAGCGGGTGATTTTAAGCAGGCGCTTTTTGCATATCGCCGTGTACTTCACTTAGCGCCTCGCACCCAATTGGCCAATCAAGCCCAAAAAGAAATCGATTATCTTAAGAGAACAACGAATGTCCATTAGCCTTTAGAAACTTTTTTCCGGTCCAAGGTTGGGTGCCCTTTTACTGCATTTCAGCCTGTTTTTGTAATCCAGTATAGTCCTCAAGATTGTCTGCAAGAGTCGAACTTGTGTATCCTCATGTAACGTCACTAATTTCAGAAGTCTCTAACAAATTTTTCAAGTTTACCTACGACAGTCTATGCATATCAATCGGTTCCTTGCGCAAAAGAACGCCGCGTGTTTACCTCATTTTTGAAAAAGAAAAATGCATCCGCGGCAAAGACAGGCGAAACCAGAACTAAGCAACATAAAACTGAATGACTTTAATACTGCGTAACAAACCATTCATTGAGTTATACTAGTGTTATTTTTGAAGGCGAGTTTGAATCACCACCGCCATGAGCGACGGGACTTAGGCAACTAATGCAATAACGAAAAACCCTGCGGCCAGCTTGGCGCTTGGCAACAGGGTTTTTTTTGTTGATAATTGATACGCTAAATGAATTAGTACTTGGCCTCTGCAGTTGCAGCAGCTTGCTCCAATTGAACAATTCTTGGTGTGATAAAAATTAAGAGCTCTTCCTTATTGTCAGTTAGCACATCATTTTTAAACAGCCATTTCATCAACGGTATACGATTAAATAACGGGATACCCTCTGAACCGCTGGTTTTGGTTGTTTTAATGATGCCTCCGATTACCACGGTTTCACCGTCATTGATCAACAGTTCCGTGTTGGCCTCTTTGGTCGTGAAGGATTGATTACCGAGAATGACCGGTCCGAGGTCTTTCTTGGTAATATTGAGACTCATCAATACACGTTGATCCGGGGTTACTTGTGGCGTAACTTCCAGCACCAGATCAATGTCTTCAAATACGGTCACCGTATTACCGGAATCATCCAGCTTATTATATGGATAGCGTAGACCTTGGCGAATGGTGGCGGTACGGTTATCCAGTGTTACCACTTTGGGCGCCGAAATAATGCGCGATCGTCCCTCAGCCTCAGCAGCTGTTAATTGCGCATCCAAAAAGAAATTTGAACCGTCAACCAAACGCTCGAAGGTGAATCCGATCGTTCCGGTCGAAGTCGTCGGCACATCCACATTGGCAAATGGTGTAACATCACCACCCAGCGTATTACTGCTACGCGGGCCTGCTTGCAGATTCCAATTGATACCCAGCTCACGGGAAAAGTTTTTGTCGGCTTCAACTATCCGCGATTCAATAATGACCTGGGGTGTCACTTGGTCCAATCGCAGAATCAGCGCCTTGGCGTCTCTGATGGTCTCGGCCGTGTCGGTTAAGATGACCAGATTGGTGCGGTCGTTCACACTTACCTTGCCGCGCCCCTTAGTCAACATCGGCGTGATATGCGGCAGGATATCCGATTTGGCGTTGGAATAATTTACTGGTATATATTCCGTAAATAACGGCGCTAATTGCTTTTCCTCCTTGCGAATTTTTTGCTCTTCTAAGATGCGCTCCCGTTTCAGTTTCTTTTCACGGGCTAAAGTTTTGATCGTTGCAATACGAATAATATCGCCTTCATAGGTAAATCCGAGTTGGTTCATTTTGAGAATGAGATCCAAAACTTGGTCCCAGGGCACCGGTTTTTCCAATGTCAGCGTGACCTTACCACCGACATCTTTATCGATGGCAAAGTTTTTGCCACTGACTTCCCGCAATATTCGAAAAACATTTTTGATATCTGTATCAAAAAAATCGAGCGCAATTTTCTCACCAGTATACTTAGATGTTGGTTGAGGTGCAGCCATTTGGGCCGCCACCTGCTCCTCCACCGTCATCGGTTTGGGCGCGGTTTTGGTTGTTACTTCAGCAGGAAGTGGCGCCGCCTCCTCGGTAATTTTTTCTTCTTGTTTTTCCGGTGCTTGTCCAACAACATCTTCCAATGGGGTTTCCGACCCTGGTTCCGCTTGCGTCATAATCTTTTTCCACGATGGCAATGCGACTTCTTCAACCGGTTTGGGTGGAATGGCTGAAGCCGCAAACGAAATCATGATGAAATTTTCTTCCTGCTCGATATTGTGGGGAACGTCTTCGCGTAAATCAATATTAATTAAAGCTGTATTTTTTGGTTTTGCTGCCTGAATGGGCGTAATTCGGTTAACGGCACTTTTAAAACGAGTCGTAATTAATGGCCTTTTACGATAATCTGGCAGATTGGCATCAAATAGGGTCAATTGGATCTTTTTGGCTTCCGGTTTTTCTACATCGTACCTAACCGGTCGTGTTGTGCCGATAATAATAAGAGATTTTCCCTCTTCCTGGCTTGAAAAATCAATTCGATTAATCCAGGCGGGGCCGGTATATTTAACCTCTGGTAATTTGGCCTCAGATTTTGCTTCCTCAACCTTGGGTGGTTCTTTTAGTTTTTCTTTGGGTGGCTCACTAACCGGTTTGATCTCAGCTGGTTCGGGCATTTCTTTATCGGCTGTGACCGTTGATTGGGGTCCCTTGAGTTCTTTACCGGACTCAATGGTGGGACCGACTGCTTCTTTGCCCACCATAATTTCTAAGCCGTCAACAACGGATCGCGCATTATAGGACGACAGATAAAGCTTATTGGTATCAAGTACAACCCGAATTTTATCGGGATGACCGAAATGGCGAATTTTGTTCACCCACGGTGTATCAACAGACACCGTAATTTGCTTTTTATAAGGTCTGCCCTTGGGCGCCTTAAGCCCGGGTAGGTCAAAAACAATGCGAGCCGGTTTGTCGATGGCAAAGGATGTATAATCTTTAACCACCCCATCTGCTTTTACATGGATCTTAACGCCTTCTTCTAATTTTTCGACTGACACCGAATCTATATATTGCGCATTTGGCAATTCGCTCAAATCCGGCTTCTTATCTTCCGGTTGCATCTCTGGAGGTTGGGTTTCAGCAACAGGCTTTATGGGTAGCTCTGATTCCTCGCTAGGCTGTACCGGCTCCACATCGGTTAGCGCTTCGGCACTCATCTCTGTTTTTCGAAAGGCAATTTTTAAACCATTGCCATCACGCTCAACTTCATAGGGCACATCTTTCTTAAGGGCTATTTCCAGGCGGGTTGTATTGGCTTTGGCCATTAACTCGGTGACTTTAACTTTTTCGATGGTCTCACTTGTCGGTTCTAACAATGATTCAACATCGCCAATTGCTGTTTCTGGAAAGTAAAAGATGACACCCAACGGAAACGGCTGTTTAAAGGAGGTATAGGTAAGCAGTTGGTCACCATTGACCACCACATAGCTATTTTCCTCATCTTCGGTTGTTTCGATGCCGGTTATCGTTTTAGCTTTCGCAGAGGGCTCCATCGCTTTTGGGGTATCTTTTTGGACGGTCTTTTCTGTTGTACACCCACCCAATATACCCATGAGAAGAAAAAATGCCGCAATCAGTGCCTGGGCTCTTAAAGGTAGCCGATATCTTTTGTCCATTCGATTATTCTCCAAACGGTTTTTTAAGCCTTAGTTCTCTGCGCCGGGTTTCAATGTAACCGGTCACGTTTTCAACTTCTTCCTCAACAATTACACTGTCCGGTAATATTTTTTCAACCTGTCCGGCGTTGGTGCCAATGAAAGTGCCTTCCGTTATAATATAGCCTTTTCCGGATGCCTCCTGGACAATGGCACGATTTCCGCTGGATGCCTGAACAACACCTACAAGGGTCAGTTGACTTAATTCGATCTTTTCAAGGGGCGTAAGCGGTATGCGTTTCTTACGTTTCTGTTTTTTTGAAGATTTTGTGACACCTTTATCCCTGATGAGTGGTTTAAAAGGGTCAATCTTGCCTTTAGGGTTATAAAAGCCAGCACGGGCAAGCAGTTTTAATTCGTCATCCGGGGAACCGGTGGCCGGGGGTTTGCTTTTAGCTGCAACGACCGCTTTTTCGTCCATAGCCTGTAGTGCCGGCAATAATGCCGCTGGTTTCTCCGTATTTGGTTGCGGGCGATTGAGATCCGTTTTTTCGGTGGTAGCCACCGGTGTTTTGTCGGATTGCCCCTGCGGAGATGTTGCTTGCGGGGCTTTAATGTTTTTATTTGATTTGCTCTGAGCAATTTTTGCCTTGTCATTCGACTTCTTGGAAACGGCCTTGCTCGCCGGTTTGGCCTTTGATTTTTTCGTGACTTTCTTTACAGGCGGTTTTTTGGCAGTCTTTTGCGCAACAATTTTTTTGCTCACTACTTTAGACGCTTCCGGCTCTTTCGGTTTTTCTTCGCAGCCTAAAAGAATCAATCCTGCAAGCATGATTGCAGTGCAATACAATTTAAAAAGACTAAACATAGATTGCAGCCCGTTCACAGATGTGAGTTTATAATTACGTCCGTCGTTTGCGTTTGCGAGGCGTACGCTTCTTTTTCTTTTTAGGTCGCGGTTCAACAAATTGGTACGTCACAGCCGTACAGGAGGTAGTTAATTTGGATCCCTTTTTGCTTTTGGCCATGGTAATATTGTTAATATTTACGATACGCGGTAAAATCGCAAGGCTATCGAAAAAAAGTGCAACATTATGATAATTTCCAACAACCTTGATAGCCACCGGTATTTCTGCATAGAAATCACGCCGCCTTATCGGTTTCGGCTGAAACAGCAAAAAATCTAATCCGGCATCCTGACCGGCTTGTGAAATACCCGCAAGCAGCGTGGGAATCTCCTTTTTCTCAGGCAGCGCTTTCATGGCTATCTTAAACTGCGTTTCGGCTTTTTTGAATCTTGCCTTGAACTGCGGCAATTGTTGCGCCTTTTTTTTGGCAACCGCCAGTTTTTTCGAAAGCGATTTATAATCCTCTTTTAACTGACTGATCTTATTCAACTTGGGTCGATAGGAAAACCACGCAAATGACCCCACCAGCAGTACAATGGTTAGCACAAAAATGATAATTCGCTGAATCTTGGTAAGTTGCTCGATCCATTGAAAGACAGGTGCAAAAGAATCCGCCGAGATATTGGGTTTTTTCATTTTTTCTGCTTTTTAGGTTTTTTGGATGCCTTTTTTCTTGGTTTTTTAGCTTTGGCCACGCGTTTGTTCGCGGTAATGGCAAAACTTTTCAAGTTGTTTTTACCGATCCGCTTTTGATTGACTTTCTTTAAGCTTATCGATGAAAAGAGCTTGGATCTTTCCATGCGCGTCATAAAATCTGCTACCGTCTGATTGTCCAAAGCTATTCCGTTGAGATTTATGCGGCGACCTTGGTTTTTTAAACTCGTAATCCACATCCGCTCCGGTACAACCAGCTGGGTCATCGCATCCAGCATTTTAACAGGCTCTTTGCGGTTTAGCTCCAGATTGCGGATCACGCGGGTTTTTCTCTGCAGCAAGTTCAGCTTCTTTTTTATCTGGTCAACCTGCCTGGCTTTTTTTTGAGTGGCGGTAAGCTGCTTTTTAGTCGATGCGATATTGCTTTCCAGTTCGGAAATTTTACTTCCTAATGTTGTATTATAGTAAACCAAAACGACACTGATGAACAATAGCGAAAGAAGGAAAACAGAAATTTGACGGCGAATGTTTTCTTTGCGCCGAGCGGCTCGAAATGGAATTAAATTTATTTTTATCATTTATCGTCCACCCTTCGAGTTGCAAGCCCCATACAGATAGCCGCCTGAGGGGCGACCACATCCAAATAGGCTGGATCAAAATGATTGGCATCGACATGCAGATTCTCAAATGGTTTAATAGTTTCGACTTTCGCTGAGGTTTCGGCAGCAAGGAGTTTGCGAAATTCTTTTATGTTTGCACCTCCGCCGCTTAATACGATTCGCTTGATCTGGTCATCGGGATAGGTCGAGTAGAAAAAATCGAGAGCACGCCGGATTTCGGTACACCAATCCGAAACTACCGATGTGATGATACCATTTAAATCTTCGGCTGATATTTTGTCTGTTTCCTCACCGTGCTTAATCTCCTCGGCCTCTTCGGCAGTGCAATCGGCCATGGACACTATTTTTTGGTTAATTTGACCGCAGCCCAAACTAACATCCCGCATAAAAACAGACTCATTGTTTTTCAAAATATTCAACGAGGTCTTGCTAGCCCCAATATCAATCAGGGCCACACTTTCATTGTGAGCTTCATAATTGGTTTCAAAAACATTTTGAAGCGCAAAGGCATCCACATCTATGATACAGGGATTCAAACCTGCCATTTGGGATAGATTGATATAGTCATTAACTATCTCTTTTTTGGCAGCGACCAATAAAACACTCATCTGATTGGGATTGTTAGGGTTATCGCCAATGATTTGAAAATCCAAATTGACATCGGCAACGTCAAAGGGGATATACTGCTCTGCCTCAAAATGGATGGTTTCCTGGAGTTGTTCTTCAGACATGGTTTGTACGTTTATTTTTTTAACAATAATCGAGTAGCCGCCGATCGAAATTGCTACATTCTGTTCTTTGATGCCATAAGATTTAAAAAGCTCGCGGATGCCCTCGGCAGCGGCTTCAGGATCTTTGATGGTGCCCTCAGCAATCACACCGGGGGGGATATCCAGCATACCAAATTTCTTAAGAACCTGTCCTTTTTTGGTGGCAGCAATTTCTCCTGCCTTTATGGAGCTTGAACCGATATCTAGCCCAATCAGGCGATCCTTTTTTCCAAAAAGCATAGTTATTTTTTATTCCCAAAGACTTTGTAATGATCAGAAATTTTGTAGCCCAATGCCAACAGAATCTTGCGTTTGGTCTCCATGCGGCATGGCAAACCATTTTCAATTCGAGTGATTGTTATCGGAGAGATATTTGCTTTTCGGCCAAGCTCGGCCTTACTCATTAAAAGAGATTCTCTGACTCTTTTCAATGAATTTTTTGTCATAAACCCAACATCTCCACGCCGCAATTACGAAAAATTATCAGAAAATGTACTATAATTAAAATAAATTTATATATTAACTCATTAAAATGTACCGTATATGCATATAAAGTCAAGAAAATTGAATGCTAATTATATATAAATTACATATAATTATATCAAACTGCCTTATATTGTAATCCGTTCCTCGTTAGTTACTAGATATTGTATATTGCCACCAATGAAACATTATTTAGCGACAAGGTAATTATCGGTTGCTATCACTATGGACCTAAGAACAAATTAAAAACCTATTCTTTAATAGCATCTGAGACGTCATTTACAGCCAGCTGGCTCAATGCAATGATCAGTATCGATCACTCTTATTTCTTATTTCCAGCATCTTGGATGGCATTGCCTGGCATTATTTGCACAGAGTGAATTCAAAGCTTTTTGACATATTTTAATTCAACGTCTATATGTAGTATAGTCGATTGGCGTTTAAATTGCATCGATTTTTTAAAAATGAAAAAAGATACGAACGAAGATAAAATAAAGCCTTTTAGGCTGGTAAAATACTTTACATTTACGAGTCTGATCGTCATTTTTTGCGGCACGCTGGTTTTATCGGTACTGAATACCCAATGGGCCCGGACCATGCAGCGCAAGAAAAGCGAGGACTTTGCGCTGCTATTGATCGAAAACTTAAACCACCAAGTTTTTCTCCAATTTGTATTACCTGTCTATTTAAAATACGGCCGCATCCAATTACGTAATCAAGAGCAATTTGAACGCTTAGATAAAATCGTACGCAGCACCTTGCACAGTTTTAATGTTGAAAGTGTAAATATCTATGACCTAAATGGTACGATATCATACAGCTTTGATCAGACCAATGTTGGGCGGACAATTATCGTTAGTGCCAACTATCAGGCTGCCATAAAAGGCCGATCAACATCCAAGCTCATCCAACGGGGTAGTTTCTGGGAAATTTCATTTGGGATACCAAAGGAAAGCCGGGTCGTCACGTTTGCGCCTTTGCGCGCCGAAAAACCGCTATCCAGATTATCAGGGCCGGTACTTGGTGTGGTTGAAATCGTACAAGACCTTTCAGATGAATATCGGAACATATTCAAAGATCAAATAGTGGTTGTTATCACCGGTGCTGTGGTTATGGGATTTTTGCTGCTGGTGCTCATTCTCGTTGTTAAGCGTGGGGAAAATATCATTGAAACCCGTGCCCTTGAGCGGTTGAAACTCGAAGAAAAATTGAGTCAGGCGGAACGGCTATCCTCTCTGGGTGAAATGACCGCGGCCATATCCCACGAAATTCGCAATCCTCTTGGTATCATTAAAAGTTCCGCCGAACATCTTAAAAAAAAGGGATTGCCAGATGATCCCTCCTTTAAAATCATTGATATTATCGTTGAGGAAGCTAGACGTTTAAACTCAATTATAACCGACTTTATCAACTTTGCACGCCCTCGTAATCCAAATCTGCAGCCGTGCGGCGTTGAAGAGATCATCGAAAAAAATCTTAATTTTTTATCCGCGCAAGCGAAAGAGCAGGGAATTCAGATCATTAAACAACTTAATGGCCAAAGCCCGGAAATCGTTGCCGACAAAGAGATGCTGTATCAGGCATTTCTCAATATCGCGTTAAATGCCATGCAGGCGATGCCTACAGGTGGTGAAATGGTCATTGAAACAAAATCGAATGATCATTTCGTCAAGGTAATTTTCGACGATACCGGAGAGGGCATTGCGGATGAAATCATATCTAAAATTTGGGATCCTTTTTTTACTTCCAAGGAAAAGGGCACTGGTCTTGGCCTTGGCATTGTTAAAAGTATCATTGAAATCCATGGCGGCCAAGTGAATGTCGCCAACAAGGCGACCAAAGGCGTACGCGTTAAGGTGAAATTGCCCATTCGGCAAGAGGCGTAATCCATGGAAACTATCTTAATTGTTGACGATGAAAAAAATTACCCGCTGATCCTAAGTGCTGTACTGGAAGAAGAAGGTTACGAAACTTTGACGGCCAACAGCGGCCAGGCAGCATTGGCAATCCTTGAATCTTCAGATATTGATCTTGTTTTGACAGACATGAAAATGCCGGTAATGGATGGAATTGAATTACTTGAGCAAATCAAGACCAAGGATCCTGATTTGCCAGTATTGATGATGACCGCGCATGGCACCGTGGAAAAAGCTGTCGAAGCTATGCAAAAAGGCGCGTATAACTATATTCTCAAGCCGTTTGATAATGAGCGTTTGATACTATACGTCAGCAAAGCCGCTTCCATGTATCAAGTCGTTAAGGCGAACCGGCGTTTACAAACCGCCGTTGAGACTCAATATAGCTTCGGCAACATTGTCGGTAAAAGCAAAGCCATGCAGGATGTCTTTGAAACGATCCGTAAAGTTGCGCCGACCAATGCGACCGTCTTAATTGAAGGGGAAAACGGCACTGGCAAAGAACTGGTGGCCAAATCCATTCATTTTAACAGCCTTAGACGGGACAAACCGTTTGTTGCCGTCAATTGTTCGGCTCTGGCTGAAAATTTGCTGGAAAGCGAACTTTTTGGTCATGAAAAGGGAGCATTCACCGGTGCCATTGCGAGGAAAAAAGGTCGTTTTGAGCTGGCAGAACAGGGAAGCCTCTTTTTAGATGAAATCGGTGAGTTAACACCTAATCTTCAAGTAAAGCTACTGCGGGTTCTTCAGGAAAAAATTATCGAAAGAGTGGGAGGAACCAAACCGATCACTGTTAATATGCGCGTTATCGCCGCCACCAATAAAATATTGAAAGATGAGATTAAAGTTGGCCGCTTCCGCGAAGATTTGTTTTACCGCTTAAATGTTTTGCATTTTAGGTTACCCCCATTGCGAGAACGCCCGGAGGATATCCGCCCACTGACCAAGCATTTTATTGAAAAGTATGCTGGGGAAAGAAATGCCGAAATTCCGGTAAAAGGTTTAGGTTTGGAAGTGGAGCGCCTATTTCAAGATTACAACTGGCCAGGTAATGTTAGAGAATTGGAAAATGTCATTGAACGAGCAATGATTCTCTGCCCCAGGGATCAGATCGGTCTATCGGATTTGCCGGCTGATTTTAAAAGCCAAGTATACAATGCTTTGCATTTTGATGGCATACCAGCGAGTGCCAAGTTAAGCGAGACATTAACGATGGTGGAAATATCGATGATTGAAAGGGCTTTGAAAATGGCTAACGGCGTTCAGTCACATGCAGCCGATATTTTAGGGATCACCAAAAGTGGCCTAAATCAAAAAATAAAAAAGCTTAAAGTAAATCTAGATGATCTACAATGATTTATGACATCACAACCTTTTTGATGGATATTAATCAAAACCCAACTTACAACAATTGGACGCTTGATCCAAACCAATCTATATTTATATCGGCGGAAAAATGATCGATAAGACCATCCTAAAAAAGCATCAGCTAAAACATCACAGCCCGGACTTATCGGGACATCGGTCCGCTGAAACAACATCAGATAATCCTATCCGGCTGTTTTTTCTTTAGCGATCTCGAAATAAATGGAATCCGAATAATCGGAAACGAGCTTTTCAAATGTTTCGTCACTTTTCTGCTTTTGTCCCATCTTGGCATAGAGAATTCCTAAATTAAAAAGCGCATCATCTTTTAAAACTGTACCAGGTCCCTCAATAATGCTTTCAAAATATTTGGCCGCATTCACATCATCCCTTTTTGCTTGATAGGCATGGGCCAGTCCACTCAAAACAAAGTTGCGCAAAGAGGGTTGATGGCTAAAATCTTCCAGACTTTGGTGATACAAATCGATGGACCTGTCAATTTCTCCGGCATCAAAACACATGTTGGCAAATATGAGTCTTGCAAATCTGCCGCCATCCTTTTTCCCGTATTTGTTAAAAAGATCATCAAAATCTTTTTCAACGGCCAGTAGTGCCAGTTGGGGGTCTTTGGTATTTAACGCTTCAGCATAAATGCCCATGCTTTTTTCAAGCAGCATAAACGCCCTGTTTTCAGCCCTGTCGGAAAAATAACGAAATGCCGTGATGGCTAAAATGACAACCACAACACCCAAAATGCCATAAATAATTTGAGGTTTATGTTCTGTTGCGAACCGAAATAATCTTCCCGAAAACGTCATAAATTGATCCGGTTCTTTTAGAAGTTCTTTACGTGTCAGCTTCTTTTTGGTCATTTTTCCCCCACAAACGATTAAGAGATAGAATTTTAGATATGAGATTACTCCTGCCTGCCTGCTCTTACCATACCAATGATTTATGAATCCAACCTTTTTCACCATCAGCATGCTGAATATTGATCCAATTGCCCTTGCGCCGAAGTACCTTAAATGGAATCCCTTTTTCGACCATAAAAACGACTTGTTGGCGGGTTCCCGGTCCCGAGCGGATATTACACTTATCCTTTTTTGTAATGACCGCCGGCAATTTGCCAACCAATGAATGGTGAACCCAGCCCTCATCGCCTTCAAAATCTCTGAAATGGTACCACGCACCAGATTTTTTGAGTATCAATAAGGGGTGATATTTTTCAACTTTCCAGATAATGTCATATTTAGTTCCCGGTCCCGAACGGATATTAGCTATTGGAGCGGTAACTGTTAAGCGATCGGCCGAAATACTACGACCATCAGGCCATAGTAGTATCAGGAAAACAACAGCGACGAACCAAGACACCCATATGGCATCTTTGATGCCGAGTCTGGATGCGGTGACAGTTTCTTCGGATTTTAGGGATAGCGACGTGATCGATAACTGTCGGACTTCGCTCTGCAATTTTAAAATAGAATTCATATTTTCTGTTCCAAATCCAAGAATCCTAAAATAAATCAATCTGTTGATAAACTCAGAAAATAGTTTATAGCCATCTAAATACCCTTCGGGGCTGATCCAATCGCATAATACCCGCTTCCTTGGCGTGACGCACCGCCGCTTGATACTCTTGATCCGAAATTGATCGCGACAGTGCTTTCACTTCAGATGCGCGACCGCAAGGTCGATATTGGGCCATAACGTTTACATAACTATTTGTCGAGATATGGCGCGCAATATAGTGCATAATATTGGGAGTGCCTGCAAGTCCGTCCGGCAAAACCAGATGACGAACTAAAAGCCCTCGATGGGCGACACCGGATTCATCAATATTCAAATCACCAACCTGCCGGTGCATTTCGGCAAGAGAGACACGCGCTATTTCAGGGTAATCCTCGGCATCACAGGTGATCTTGGCAACCTGTGGATCCCAGAATTTAAAATCCGGCATGTAAATATCGATAACGCCTTCTAACAATTGTAACGTAGTTAAGCTATCATAACCGCTCGAATTATAAACCAAGGGTATCCGCAAGCCCGCTTTTACAGCCAAGAGGGTTGCGGATAAGATTTGGGGTACAACATGCGAAGGCGTGACAAAATTAATATTGTGACACCCTGCTGTTTGCAGAGCCAACATAATGGCTGATAATCGTTTATCATCTATTTCCTCGCCAAAGCCTTCATGGCTGATATCGTAATTCTGACAAAAATTACACATAAGATTGCAATGTGTAAAAAAAATGGTGCCCGACCCATGTTGCCCAACCAATGGGGCTTCCTCGCCAAAATGCGCGTTATAGCTTGATACCTTCGCGCGAGCCCCTGTTTGACATACACCGTGTTCCCCGTCAAGACGATTGATTTTGCACTCACGCGGACACAGAGTACATGACTTCAGTATTTTGACCGCAGCTTTAACCTTAGCTGCCAAACCACCGTCCTTAAGAGTTGTTAAATATACCGGGGAAAAAGATGCCATTTTTATAATATCCCGTTTTGGCAAAAGGCTAAAATTAAATAACGTTCATGTTAGCTGGCAGGTTCACATACGCAAATTTGACGCTGTGCTCTCATAACGTGGCAGGATTCGTTATTACAGTTGCAGGCTAGCATACAACCTTAATACTGAATGTCGCTACATGTAGCATTTATCTAACCCAGGTCAAAATGAAGGGCTTCACGAAATTACCGATAACGGTTATAAAATGAATAATGCCAATTAATGTAATAGAGCTTCGATTGCATACAATCCAACGGTAGGCCGATTTTGGACCAACGTATCGAATTCCAAACAACAATTAGAAACAGGTAACATGCGGTGGGTATAGGTCATTCTAAAACTTAGACTGTTATTTAACCCCGAATGTGTTCCACTAGAACTTTTTGGGCAAGTCCACGGCCAAGGATATAACGCTTTTGATCAACCGCTATGGAGACCTGACCTTTATCGAGGTTGGTGATCACTTCGATTTTATCGCCGATGCGCAGTCCCATGGTCATCAAACGCATGCGTGCATTGGCGCCGCCATTAAAACCTTTAACGATTAGCTGCTCACCCTGCTTGGTGGCGGATAAAGGCACAACTTGCCGGCGCTCTTTAAGGCAATCAGAGCAAATCCCATAAATTTCCATTTTATGTTGCAGCATATGAAAGCCGTGGGTTGCCGCGATTTTTATCTGCAGATTCTCAAGAGTATCATCGCGAAACTCAAAAATCCGGCGGCACCGCGTGCAAACCATGTGATCATGGTGCTGCCCGACATGCTTATGCTCATAACGGACCACACCATTATCAAAACGATTTTTCTCAGCAAAACCAAACTGGTACAAGAGGTTCAGAGTTTCACGCACAAAGTCCGGAGTTAACAGCAAACCCTTGGAGCTCAGTAATTCGACCAGTTCGGTGACGGTTACATGCTGTTCGGTCTGCATAAATGCATCTAAAACGGAAAACCGATCTTCAAATTTTTCGAAATGCTCTTGTTTAAACAGCTTTTTAAACTGCTCTTTTTCATGTTTGTGAATCTGGTTCATGGATTTCCTTGATAGGCGGCCACACTTTTTACCTCATACCCCTGACATACCATTCTTTAGTCACAGCCTGGGATTTCGTAAGTCGTGCAGCTGCCTCCGGAACAAGTCCGAGTCTGTGCTTTCGCCTGAGACTGTCCGCCCGCGGTATTGGTAACAGCAAAATTAGTGGTACTTAAAACCCGTTCAAAATTATTTGATTTACATTTTGGGCAACAAAGCTCGATGGTTTCATCTTGGTTTAAAACCAGAAGCTCAAAAATATCCTGACACTCATTACATCGAAATTCAAAAATTGGCATATTTTACCCCTTCTCCATTACTTTAAAATCAATTCGATAGCCTGTCTATTACCATCTTTTAATTTTTGTCAAGCCGACAAGGCGGTTATTGGTTAAATAGCACTGGGTATATGACGCTGCGACCGGTCATTAACAAATGTGGCACAAGCCGCTGCCCCCTTAGCTCCGATTCCTTTGTACACATTAACTATATCCAAGCATTTCCTCTGCATGTCTCAAGGTTGCATCAGTAATTGTATCGCCACCCAGCATGCGTGCAATTTCCTGCACACGTTCTTTTTGATCGATTGCTTTAATGGTGGTTTGTGTTCTGCCGCTTGAGATCTTTTTGGAAATACGAAAATGCTGGCTGCCGTATTTGGCTATTTGGGGCAGATGGGTTATACAAATAATTTGATGATGGTGAGCCAAGGCTGCCAATTTTTTGCCGATCTTTTCTGCCACAGCCCCTCCGATACCGGCATCCACCTCATCGAATATGATGGTTTGAACCGATTCAGTTTCAGCTAAAATCGCCTTTAACGCCAGCACGATCCTCGAAAGCTCACCACCTGATGCGATAGCCGCAAGCGGCTTTAAATCCTCACCGACGTTGGGAGCAATCATAAAAACCACTCGATCCTGACCGTTTTCATTGACGCCGTGTGCTTCAACCGTAAGATACGGAGATAAATCAGCATCGGCTGTTACCGTATTAAAAAAGACGCTAAAACGCGTCTTGCCCATTTTTAGTGATGCAAGTTCTTTCTCTACCAGCACGGCCAATTTTTTAGCAGTTTGCTGCCGTTTTTTCGAGAGTTCCTGTGCGCTGCTGGTTAACTGCGCGTGAAAGTCAGCAAGTTTGCAGTTTATTTGGGTAATATTTTCACCCAAATTTTCAACGGCCTCAAGTTTGTTGGTTACAGATGTCAGATGCGCCCCAATATCGGCGATGGATCCACCATATTTACGCTTCAGCTTGGTCAACAAATCCATTCTTTCCTCAACCGCTTCCAAACGCTGCGGATCCATGTGTATAGTTTGCAAATATGTCCGCAATTCCTCGGTAATATCCTCAAGTTGGTAAATGGTATCGGCCAATCCCTTTCCTACAGACGATAACGCAGGATCAATCCGGATTGATTTTTCCAAGCCGTTTTTTAGGTCGCTCAATTTTTCCAAAACTGCGCCCTGTGAATCATATAATGTGTCAATGCTCGCCTTCACCGCCTGGAAGAGAGATTCTGCATGTCGCAACCGCATGATTTCCTTTTCCAGCAATTGATCCTCATCTACTTCAATAGCCGCATCAATGATTTCTTTTTTTTGAAATGCGTACAATTCAAGCTGTTCTTTTCGGCGTGATTGAGAGGTTTTCAAGTGTTCCAGTTCTTGCAGATTTTGTTTGATTTCTTGATAAATTTTCTGAAATTGTGATCGCAGCCGCAACAACCCGCCAAATTGATCGATGATCTGCAAATGCGCCTCTTCTTTAAGCAAACGCTGGTGTGCATGCTGCCCCGATATGCTGGCAAGGTTGTCGGTAATGGTGTTTAGCAACTGCATGGTTACCAGACGGTCATTGATAAAATTCTTATGCCGGTTGTTTCGTGAAATGACGCGCCTCACAATCAGCCCCTCCGAGGCATCCAATCCGTATTCCGCCATCTGCTGGGAAAGATGTCCTTGGCTGGGAACATCGAAGAAAGCTTCAAGTTCGGCGGTTTCAGCACCCGTTCGAATCATTTGCGCATTGGCGCGACGGCCTAAAATTAAGTTGACGGCATTAATGATGATGGATTTCCCGGCACCGGTTTCACCGCTTAAAACAGTAAGCCCTTCTTCAAACGTGATGCTGAGATCATCAATAATGGCAAAGTTTCGAATGGATAATTTCCGAAGCATTGAATTCTAATTGATTTGCACAGAGCGAATAAATAGATTTAAGATCTGGTTATTAAAGAAACCGTGGGATTATATCTCACACCCCCTTTCGTTTGTAAAGCGACCGACGCCTAAAACATCTTTACAAAGATACCTAGTTGGATTATATAATAATGTTATATTTATTTAATGATTACAGGATGTTTTAATTTTTTAATCTGAAAGACATACGGCCTTAAATGACACTGCCGCTAACTTTGGTCCTTGCCACTCGCAACCCAGGCAAAACCACTGAAATACGTGAGCTATTAGCTGATTTTCCGATCACGATTCAGAGTCTAGCTGATTTTGGCCCTATCCCTGCCATCGAAGAAGATGGTGCGACCTTTGATGAAAATGCATACAAAAAAGCGAGTGAAACTGCTAAATTGCTCGGCATGCCGGCAATGGCAGATGATTCCGGAATAATTGTCGAGGCTTTAGGAGGTCTGCCAGGGGTTCATTCTGCCCGCTATGCCGGTAAAGATGCCACGGATGTTCAACGCTACCAAAAATTACTTGAGGCCATGCAACATCAAACCGATCGTCGCGCGGCATTTGAATGTGTTATTTCCATTGCAGTGCCTACTGGCGCGGCGCTAACCTACGAGGCGCGCTGCGAGGGATTGATAGCTGCACAACCGTCCGGGGAAAATGGTTTTGGTTACGATCCGATATTTTATTATCCCCCGTTGCAAAAAACTTTCGCAGAAATTAGCATGCACGAAAAAAACCGAGTCAGTCATAGAGGCAAAGCTCTGAATGAATTAAAACAAGAATTTAATAAGGTAATGCTTTGGATACGACAGCACATGCCCGTTTATGAAAAACTAACAGGTCTTCAAAATCCTCATGATTGAGAAATTAATTCGTCTTAACCAAAGTTGTCGAAGATTTTACCAAAATGAAGCAATTAAGCTTAATATATTAAAATCATTGGTAAACCTTTTCTGTTTTTCAGCTTCCGCTGCCAATTTGCAACCGCTGACCTATATTCTCTGCTGTAATCCCAAAATTAACGCGCAGATTTTTCCCTGCCTGGCATTTGCCGCATACCTAAAAGATGGGACGGGCCACCCGAGGATGAACGCGCGGTCACCTACATCGCCATTCTGGGAGATACTGCCATCACCAAAAGTTTGGAAAAGCAAATTAAAAATCCATATTTCATCAGATCACTGTTTACCGAATAGGAAGGGGTAAATTGAATGTATTTTAAAGACAACGTTATTGATATTGTCAGTGAAATTGGCGGCATCCATGATATTGCTTCTGCAAATGAAATCTTTAAAACCAAAATGAATACAACCCATCTGGAAAGAATATCCAAGATAAAAAATGAAAAAGCCTTAATTAAGATTGCCAATGCCGTAAAGATGTGTAACCCCCAAGAGGTGTTTATCAATACCGGCTCGGAAGAGGATCGCCAATTCATCCGTCAACTGGCATTAGAGAAAGGTGAAGAGAAAACCCTGCCCATGGAGGGCCACACCATCCACTATGATTTGAAAGAAGAACAGGGCCGCATTATCGATCGCACCTTTTATATTTATTTAGAAGGTGAAGAGGTCAGCTCCCTGGCCAATAAAGTCGAAAGGTCCGTAGCACTTGAAGACATCCGTGAAAAAATGGCGGATATAATGCATGAAAAAATCATGATGGTCGGATTCTACATCCGGGGGCCGATTGGGTCTCCCGCATCAAACCCGGCGCTTGAGATTACCAGTTCGGCCTACGTTATGCATAGCGCTGAAATTCTGTATCGTAATTGCTATACGGCATTTGACGGCGAAGTAGATCGCATGGGACACTTTTATGCCAATATTCATAGTGAAGGTTTGAATCGACCGGAAGATTTACCCAATGCAAGAGTCTACATGTGCCGCACCCACCAGACGACCTACAGTGTAAATTGTACCTATGCCGGCAATACGCTATTAATGAAAAAGGGTAATCATCGATTTTCAGTCGACCGCGCTGTGTACGAAAACCGGGGCAAAGAGTTGGCCGAACATATGTTTATTACTGGAATCGATGGGCCTGATGGACGTATCACAGGATTTGCCGGTGCGGCCCCCAGCGGCTGCGGCAAAACGACAACAGCCATGGCGGGCAACCTCTTCATCGGAGATGATCTGGCCCAGATGTGGCGTGCTGAAGATGGCAGTATCCGCTCCATCAATCCCGAATGCGGCATTTTCGGCATCATTGAAGATGTCAACAGGGAAGGTGATCCCAAACTGATGGCGTGTTTACGGCACCCGGGAACGGAAGTCATCTGGTCCAATGTATTAATTGATGAAAACGGCGTGCCGCATTGGACCGGAAATGGCGAAGAACCGCCTAAAAAGGGATTCAATTTCCAGGGGCTATGGGAACAAGGCATGGTCGACGAAAATGGCAAAGAAGTACCAATATCACATCCCAATGCCCGCTGCACACTCAGCTCATCTGCGTTGGCCAACTATTCTGAAAAGGCTGAAGATCCCAACGGGATTGAAACCCGGGTGATCACCTATAGTGGCCGCGACAGTGATACCATGCCACCGGTGTGGGTGGCTAAAAGCCCGGAACAGGGCGTAGTTATAGGCGCCTGCATCGTTTCAGCAGCCACCGCCAGCGAAGTGGGCGCTACCGGAGTGCGGCGCGCCCCATGGGCCAATGCCCCCTTTACGCCGGGCTCACTGGCCGATTACATGGATGCCCAGTTTAAATTTTTTGGCCATCCCGCTATCGATAAAGCCAAGCAACCAATCCTTGCTGGACTGAATTACTTTTTGACCGATGAAGCCCGAGGCGGCACATTACCCAAATTGATCGGTGAAAAGCGGGACGTAAAGGTTTGGATGGCCTGGTTGGAAAGAAGAACCCATCATGAAGTGGCGGCCATTGATTCACCGATTGGTTATTTGCCCAAATACGGTGATCTAAAGGATCTGTTTAAAACCATTATCAATAAAGAATATCCTGAAGAACTCTATGTTAAACAGTTTTCATTATACATTGATAATATCGTTGCGCGCATCGATCTGCAAAAAGAAGCCTATGGCAAAGAAAAAAATACGCCGGCAACCCTTTTTAAGGTTCTTGATGTCCAGCGTACCGGGTTAATAAAATTAAAAAACAAATTCGGCCCCATTATAAAGCCGCACGATATTGAAAATTAATGTTTAAAGCTATTTTCATTATTTGGCTCCCCTGGGCCACAAATCCTGAAATCAAATTTATCGAATGTTAACGCTGTGGCTGCTGATGTGATTTGTGAAAACCGCCGATAACCAATCGATCTTTAAAGTCCTTTTTAGCGGCCGAATGTTGGTCGCCTTTATAATGGGCTTTGCTTGCGGTCTGCCGCTTCTACTGACCATTTCAGTTTTGCAGGCTTGGATGAAAGAAGCCGGTGTCGATTTAACCGTCATCGGTATGATGGCATTGGTGGGGCTTCCGTATACGCTGAAATTTTTATGGTCGCCGATTCTGGATCGATTTACCTTGCCATTTTTGGGTCGACGTCGGGGATGGTTGTTGGTTGTGCAACTGACTCTAATGGCTTCGATTGTATTTCTGGGATTCACAAATCCTGTCGCAAATCCTTGGCTGGTTGCCTTTGCCGCTTTCCTGGTCACATTTTTCAGTGCTTCCCAAGATATTATTGTCGATGCGTATCGACGGGAGGATTTAGCAGATGAAGAACTAGGTTTAGGATCTTCGCTGTATGTCAATGGCTATCGAATCGGTATGCTGCTGGCCTCTGGCGGTGGATTAATAATGGCTGATCATATGCCCTTTTCCATGGTCTATCTTATTATGGCGGCTTGTTTGCTGCCGGGTGTCATTACAACCCTTCTAGCGCCGGAACCGGATGTTACGGCAGGCACACCGCGAACCCTGAAAGAGGCCGTATTACATCCGCTGATTGAGTATTTTAGCAGATCCGGTGCTTTGTGGATGCTTGCCTTTATTTTATGTTATAAAATTGGCGATACCATGGCCAGTGCCATGACAACACCATTTTACCTTGATATCGACTTTACAAAAACAGAGATTGGCGCGGTGGTAAAACTGTTTGGCTTTTGGGCGACCATTGCCGGCGGTTTTTTAGGCGGTATTATCATGCTTCGCTTAGGTATCAATCGCTGTCTTTGGATTTTCGGTTTTCTGCAAGCGTTATCAACCGCCGGTTTTGCAGTACTGGCGCACATTGGACACAATATTTCAGCTTTGGCGGCCGTTATCGGATTTGAAAACCTCAGCAGCGGCATGGGTACCGCGGCATTTGTCGCGTTTATGGCCAGTATTACCAACAAAAAATTCACGGCCACCCAATACGCATTGTTGACAAGTCTCATGGGAATTCCAAGGGTCATGGCTTCGGCGCCCACCGGATTTCTGGCTAAAAATTTCGGTTGGGAAGGTTTTTTTATATTTTGCACGTTAATTGCCATACCAGGAATGCTGCTGCTGTTTAAGTTCGCGCCGTGGAATCTAAAAACACTTCCTCAAACAGCTTAGATAATATGCGTTTCAATTACGACTGAAAAAAGTTCCATGCCAAAATCAGTACCTGATAAATCACATTCGCAACCGCCTGAAACGTTTCTCCAGGATCGTCGGCAGATATTAAAGCTGCCGGCCGAACAGGCATTGGCCCACATTCTGGAAGCTCCTGATCCCCAAGCGTTGGTCCAATCTTTTCCCGAAGAAGATTTCTACTTTCTCATCCATGATACCGGCATCAACGACAGCTCTCCATTGCTGGCCCTAGCTTCAGAAGATCAGTGCGAATACATTCTCGATTTGGAAATTTGGGACCGTGATCGTATTGATATGACCGCTTTGAGTCAATGGATCACGATTCTCATGGATGCAGATCCCAATCGATTTCTCGCGTGGTTTGCCGACCAAAAAATTGATTGTCTGGACTTTTACCTGTATCGCAACATCGAAGTGGTTATACGCGCACCCGACCAAGACCCTGCCGAAATCGGCAAAGATTTCTTTACCCTAGACGACGCCTTTTACATCCGTATTATTGAAGACCCTTTGGAACCGAATGCACCACCAGACGCAAAAAAAAGACGCCATGGTTTTATTAAAACCCTGCTGGAACGCCTAGCAAACTATGACCATATCTATTATCAATATATCCTCCTTGAAACGGCGGCTGTCCTGCCGGCCGAATCGGAAGAAGAAGCGTATCGACTGCGCAATATACGCTTGGCTGAAAAGGGTTTTTTACCGTTTGAGGAAGCGGTGGGCATTTATCAGCCAATGTCTTTAGAAAAAATGAAAGCCCATGTTGTCACTGAAAAAACCAGCCGCCAAAAAGCAGAACCATTGGTGCCGGTGCCACTCTATTCACAAGGTTTATTGGTGGAAGGCACCCTGTTTACATCCGCTTTAAAAACAATCGAGGATGATTCTGATTTGCACGCGCTGCAAATTGAGTTTGCCTCCTTGGCAAACCAAATCATTGCGGCGGACCGGAAAATCATAAAGGTTAAATCTGAGTTGCAGGAAGTTGTTAAAAAAGCGTGCGGTTATTTAAGTATCGGCCTCAAGCGCTTGTTGCCCACCGACACCGATTTTTCTCAACCAGCAGCAGCACTGCTGCTGAAACACCCCCTGCATCAAATTTTCCGTTTGGGATACGGTCAAGTGCTTGAGCTTAAATGGCGCGCTGAAAAATGGCGGCGCGTCAGCTGGTTCGAAGCACAAGGTTTGCCGCTGAGTTTTTGGGGAGAAGAATGGCTGGGTGCCATCGGCGGTCTTTTTATCAAAAAACCGCTATTTTTTGATAACTACCGCACCGGAAGTCTGTATCGAGAATTTTTTACTGAAACTGACATTGGAGAAATTGAGAATATTTTAGAAGATATTATAGCGTTTGATAATTTATTATCACATCTCAATTTAAGCCTTGCACCGAAACCTAAGCGCATTATTACTTATAAAAGTATACTATTAACTCTTTTTGCGCGACGGCAGCTTGGCCTTGATGAAGCAATCGAATCTATCAGATTAAATCAGTTTAAACGCTTTTTCGAAAATTTGTGGATTGAAGGCCAGGAACCGCGTAAAATTAATCCAGCGCTCAAAGCCACATTTCTTGAATGGTTGAGCGAACGATCTGGCATCGCGCTTCTGAATCTATCCGAAAAATATGCCCAGCCCCTTGAAAAGCTGTTTATGGAAATCGAAAATGAATATTTAGCTGTCGCCACCAAAGATCTGGCCCCGCGTCATATCTATCTTTTCTTGGTTGAAAAATAATTTTCTTGTGGACAATCTATATTGCGTCCGCCGCCGTTTTAAGAATGTGGCTTCTCTGCATCATTTCCTTTTAAAATGAAAAAGCGATCAGCGCCTTCCTTTTCTTGACGCCCCATAAAATATCGAAGATTATATTATCGTTTGAAGACAAATCCAATAGTTCTGGATTAATTATGTTGGAATTTTCACGGATGGAAAGCGGGATGCATCGGTATGCGGCAGGAATTTAGCAGCACTAAACCGGTTCATAAAATCCTGGTTGACGTTGAGTTCCAGATACGTGATGTGATCACGAATCCGCTCAATTTCACCAATACTCTCTGTTGACAACAACGCCCGAGCGGCACCCTCCAACGAACTGTTGCCTAATGGTTTATAGCGCGCAAGCGGCAAATCAGGCAACATGCCCAAAGTGATCGCCGATCGGGGATTGATAAAAGAACCAAACGTACCCGCCACATAAAAAGAAGCTAAATCGTTTAAAGTGATACCAACCGATTCGGTGATGGTTTCCAATATGGTGTACATAGCGGCTTTGGATCGAATTAAACTATCCAAATCCGCTTGGCTAACAGTCAAGCCTTCCCCTGTCGCCATCTTTTTAGCCGGTAAAACCATTAAATGATTGATACCATGTCTTTCAGTCAACCGATGGGCACAGGCATCGGGAACCAGCTTACCCTGGATATTGATCATGCCGGCACGAAAAAGCTCTGCCGCCAGATCGATCAAACCTGATCCGCAAATGCCCCGTGGCGATTCATCATCGATGGTGCCTAAAACAAATTCTTTAGTTTCTCGATTAATCGTTACGTGGTCAATAACGCCGGAACCGGCCATCATTCCCATGCGCGTTACCCCACCTTCAAGCGCAGGGCCGGCCGCCCCCGCACAGGCGATCAGCCAGTTCTGATTGCCGACCACGACTTCAGCGTTGGTGCCGACATCCACCAAAATGGCTGTCTCCTCGGAACTATGCAAACCTGCAAACAGAATCCCGGCAATTACATCACCACCAAAATAACTGCCAACGTTTGGAAATACAAAAATACGACCGGCAGGATTAATGTTAATGCCAATCTCTTGCGTCCGAATAAGTCCGGGCCGATTCGTCACCGGTATATACGGTTCCCGAATGATCCAGCGCGGCTCCAATCCCAAAAAAAGATGCGTCATGGCTGTATTGCCCGCAACACTCATCAGGTATATCTCTTCCTTGACAAAACCGCTGTCCTTGCACAATCTATCAGTTGCCTGATTGAGTTTATCGATGATCAATCGGTTGAGAGTCTTTAACCCCTCGGCTCCATCGGCAAAATGGATCCGCTCCAAGATGTCGGGCCCAATGCTGATCTGGGGATTATCAAAAGAGGTTTCACTAATGGCCCGGCCACTTTCCAAATCGATGAGCCGTAAAACAACCCGTGAGGTTCCCAAATCGATGGCACATCCCAATACTGAGCTTTGTTTGCCAGGCTTTACGAGGTTGATCAAAGCCCACTGACTTCCTTCTTTGAACAAAACACATTTGGTCGTGAAATCATTTTTTCGCAAATGACGGGGCAAATCTCTGAGGATCGAATAATCGATGGAAAATTCATCGATTTGAAGAATGGATCTAACCGCCGCGACCAGACGATCGGCGTCGGCCGTATTGTCTTTTAAAGAGGGCGGTTTTAATTGAACAGCGCGGGTCCAGCCGTTAATCTTTGATTGCATCAATTAGTAAATCGGATCCAGGGTTGATAATTGCCTTTCCACTTCTTCAACTAATCGGTTCATGACGTGACCGGCTTTACCCTCTAGGATACCATTGCTAATATTATCGGTTAAAGGGGTTCGCTCGGGGTTGATTTCAAAAACCTTTGCATTCGTTTCACGGGCAATCACGGGCATCAAGGCTACCGGCTGGACAACCGCCGACGTGCCGATCACCAGCATCACATCACATCGTGTGGCTTCTTGTTGAGAGCGCATCAAGTGCTGTGGTGGAATCGCTTCCCCAAAAAAGATGCATTCGGGACGATAAATACCACCACATTGGCAATGGGGGGGGATTGTGGTCAAATCGATGGCGTGTGTTGCTATGCGTTGACGACAGTCCAGGCATCGGTGCCAGGCGAAATTGCCGTGAAATTCGATGACATCCGTATTTCCGGCCAACTGGTGCAGGCCATCAACATTTTGGGTAATGATTGTTTTTAAGATGCCAAGCTGTTCCAATCGAGCCAGGCCAAGGTGCGCATCGTTGGGACGGGCCTTATCCACAATGCTTTTCATGTCTTTGAGCAGAACCTGCCAGACTTTCGTGGGATTGCTCATAAAGGCATCAATATGCGCATATTCCATAGGATCATATTTTTCCCAAATGCCGCCCTTGCCTCTAAAGGGCGGTATACCGGACTCAACCGATATGCCCGCGCCTGTGAGGGCCACACAATGTTTGGCGCGCATGAGAGCTTCAGCAGTGCTTTTGATAAGTTCTTGCATGAATACGGTATTAAAATCGATGAAGGCTTTGTTGAGAGCTAATAATGAATAGATGCCAGTTACAGCTGAAAAGTCATATCAGCGCCGACTGCCGTGACTTGATATTGGTATTTTTGAGCTTCAATTGTTTTGCGGCAAGCATCGATGATGGCATCCATGGCATCATCGGTGCGATCTTGGTTTATGTGAAACAGTCCCAAATGTTTGACTTCAGCCTTATGGGCAAGGTCAAGGACGTCTGAATAGTCGGAATGGCCGAATCGTGTTAATTTTTCATACTCTTCGGGCGTGTATTCGCCATCATGAATTAACAGATCCGCCCCCGCAGAGAATTTTATATACTCATCCACACTGAGCCCACCGGGATGGACATAGCCTAGCTCGTTATCCGTTAAAAAGACAAACGTTTTACCCGCTTCCGTAATTTTATAACCACTGCCACCGTTTGGATGGCTCAAGGGAATCGGTTCGATGGTGACCGAACCGATTTCAAATTTGTCTCTATGATTTTCTTTGTTTTCAATATGCGCTTGGGATTTGGCATACGGCACCGGGTGATACGGTGGGTCCATAACGCGGGTTAGTATTTTTTGAATATAGAAACGGTCAAAAGGGCCCTGGTGCATCTGCAAATGGATTTGCGGGTCATATAGCGGCTTGAAAAAAGGGATTCCGATGATGTGGTCCCAATGGGCATGCGTGAATATGAAATGGAAGTGATGACGGCCTTCTTTTACTAAGTGGTTTCCGAGGCGACGGATTCCCGTACCGGCATCAACAATGATAATATCATCGCTTTGCGTACGAATTTCGAGGCAAGTCGTATCACCCCCATATTTGTTATACTCTTGCCCTGAGACTGAAATAGATCCTCTGGAGCCCCAGCATTTGATGATCATGCCAAACCTTTGCTGCTATGAAGTCTTAGGTTCAAGTGATCACACCACAAAACGTATGCCAAATACCATCCCGTTGCCATGTTTTAACCGTCTGAACAGGCAAAGCATCCAATTGTTCACCAATACATTTGGCCTCGCTGCGCAGCAGTCCCGAAAGGATAAACCAGCGTTTGGCTAAAAAACCTTCCGAAACAATTAAATGGCGCATAACCTCGTAATGTATATTTGCTATCACAAGATCAGCCGAATATTCAATAAAATCTTCCGCCCGACCCCGAACAGATAAAATTTTGTTTTCAAGGTAATTCAACCTCACATTGTTGGCCGCTGTTTTGGCAGCCAACAAATTTAAATCGACAGCCATGCAGCGGCAACCGGTTCGCTTGGACGCTGCAATTGCCAATAAACCCGAACCGGTACCCAAATCTAATGTTGATTCAATATTGGTTTGGTCGCAGACGATTTCAATGGCTTCAAGGCAATCTCGCGTTGTCGGATGGGTTCCCGCACCAAATACCACCCCGGGATCGAGCAGAATCCGCTGGTGTCGATCTGCAGATTGGTTAGGGCCCCACGGGGGCTGAATGGTGAAGCCGCCAATTTGAGTGGTCGCTAACCGCTGACCGTGCCACTGATCAAAAGGAATACAATATTCATCCAAAAAACGCAGATGCGGTTGTTTTTTTATCAGACGACTAACTTTTGCGCGGGACGGTTGGGAAAAAAATATAAAAGAGTAATCATCTTCTTCCCAGTTACCGATATAATTGGCATGCTGAATGTCTCTTTCGGAAGATAGGCGCCCTTGCAGGTAATATATGAACAGCTGATTGTAAGGCTGATTGGTTGCAAGGTCAGTTTGTTGGTATTGTTGTTGCTGCAATGGACGATACTTCAATCAGAATTTGAAGGTTGTTCGATGGCCCAGTCCATGGGATCGATCAATTCATAACCCAACTTGGCCAGTTTTCGCTTAACCGCGCTTATATTCAGGGTCAGCAAATAGGCAAAGACGGCTCGTTTGTTCTTATCCCAGTGCTTCGCTACTAAAACACTACCAAATGAAATCTCTTCCTCGGTGATGGCGTCCACGACTTTCTTTAATTGTCCAACTTTTTCTTCCACCACAACGCCAACGAGAGTGCCCGGTTCACCGATTCCCAGAACCTGAATAAACGTGCGCATCAGATCACGCACAGATAAAATTCCTTTGACACGGCCCTGTTTATCAACAACCGGCAACGCACCGACCCGCTTTTCCTGGAGAAGTAGCAGTGCATCTTGAATCGTGTCGGAAAGCGTAACAACCGCGGGCGCAATGGTCATGAAATCTTTGACTTTAATGTCAGCAAGCACATTGCCATCACCATTCAAATGGCCACTTTGCAAATGCACAGAGGGCATCGCACTGCGGACATCGCGATCGGTTACAATACCAATTAGAATATCATCTTTTTCGACAACCGGCAAATGTCGAATATGATGTTTGTCCAGCTTTTCCCGGGCTTCAACAACGGTGGCGTCTTTATAAATGGTAACCACTTTGCGGGACATAGATCTACTTACAAACATGACTGCCTCCAACCATTAAGAAAATGAATCGGCCAGTTAACCGGGAAACACCTACCAATTTTGCATTTCCCGAGCGAAATTAATCCTGCAATAGAATGGTGACATGGTTCCGGGCAAGTTCCGGGAGCCGTTCCAGGCAATACCCGCCTTCAAGCACAGATATCAAACGACCGTTGGAATATTTATCGGCCAGTTCAATCATTTTTTCCATCATCCAGGAATACCATTCGGTTGAAAGATTTATATCCGACATGTCATCATCTTCATGCGCATCAAACCCGGTTGATAATAAAATCATTTCCGGTACGAAATTTTCGAATGCCGGCAAAAGATCGGCTTCTATGAGTGACTGATAATCTGAATCGCTGTGGCCCGGCAGGGCCGGTGAGTTCTTGGTAAAGCCATGGCCTTTGCCGGACCCGGTTTCGAATTCTCTGCCGGTACCAGGATAAGCAAAAGAGGGATGTTGATGAATGGAGTAATAAAAGACCGAAGCATCTTTTTCAAAAATGTGCTGCGTGCCATTTCCATGGTGGACGTCAAAATCAACAATTCCGACCCGGCCGATCTGCCACTGTTGCTGAAGATAGCGCGCGGCGATGGCCACATTGTTGAAATAACAAAAGCCCATGGCTGTATCGATTTCCGCGTGATGTCCCGGTGGCCGCACCGCACAAAAAGCGTTGTCAAGCGTACCATCCATCACCTTATCGATGGTCTTAAGGATTCCCCCAACGGCTAAGTAAGCAATATCATAGGTATCGCCACACATCTGATTGTCGGGGTAATCGAGCACTTTACGCCCTGCCACACACGTATCCCTGAAGCGATCGATATACTTTTTATCATGAACGCTTTCAATCCACGCGTCATCCGCTCGGCAAGCTTGAATGACAGTAAGTTTATCAAACAATCCGCCTTCTTCAATGCCTTTATAGATGGCATCCAGTCGCTCCGGTGTTTCCGGATGATAAGGGCCTGTCTCATGCAGCAAAAAACGCCGATCAAATAAAAAGCCAGTTCTACGCATGACAAAACCTAAATTAGATTGAGATATTAATTAATAATTTGTTGAAATATACTGAAAGCCGCTTGTATCGAAGGACTATCCTCCGGCAATTCAATGGTGGGCCGCCCATATAGATCAAATTCATATACCTGGGCGTCTTCCGGCACCGTTCCAGCAAGCTTTAACCCTTCATTATCCAGCATCTGCATCACCATATCAGCCGGTTCATCTTTTATTTGATTCATCACGAGATAGCTGTTGTGGAAACCGATATTCAGGCTTTGGGCAAGTTCATTGATCCGCAAAGCAGCTTGAATACCGCGTCGGGATGAATCCGACACAATTAATAAAACATCCACGTTGCTGGTTGTGAGCCGGCTAATATGTTCCATGCCCGCCTCGTTATCAAGAACGATATAGGGATAATTGTCACGCAACCGCTCCAGATATTCAGTTAGCAATGTATTGGCGGCACAATAACACCCCGGACCTTCCGGATGCCCCATAACCACCAAGTCATAACCATCGGATTCGATAATCGCTTCTTCAAGTTTCATGGACATAAAGACATCTTTGGTCATGCCGCTGGGAACGACGTTGGTTTTCATATCTTCGCGTGCCTGACCAAGCGTATCCTCCACCCTCAAGCCCAGAACCTCATTTAAATTGGCATTACAGTCCGCATCCACTGCTAGAATCGGGGTTTTTTCTTTTTTAACCAGAAATTTTATCAGCATACCGGCCAGGGTTGTTTTTCCGGTTCCGCCTTTGCCGGCCAACGCAATTGAGTATGGCATCACAATCAATTTCCTTTCAAAATAACATCCATCCAAGGATAATTAAATAAGCTTAGTTATTTAGGTTACTTCAAAGGTTCAGTCAAGTTTCTTTTCAGTGATAGTTGCATCATCACAATTTTGTTACAAATAAATTTAAAATAACCATTTCTTAAAAGATACAACTAAAAAAAATCCTACGCGGTGCTTAGCAAGCAGTCTATTCACCAACAACTGCAAAAATTATTATCATATCAATATTATGGCAGAAAACGGTTCAAATTCAATCTCCTTGCATACCCGTCAAAAGGTATGTTAATAATTTACGCTTACACCAATATCCATTGCATGATTGCCCGGAAACAATAAAAAAACAACTAAGGGATCAAACCGCATTGCCGTTCGCAACAGGGGGAAATAAATATGGAGTTTGCATTATCCAAAGAACAGTCTGAAATACAGAAAGCAGCTCAAGAGTTTGCCAAAGGAGAATTTGATAAAGAATTGGCCCATGAGATTGATCGGACACACGAATTTCCCAAAAAAATATGGAAAAAAGCCGCCGATTTGGGATTCATTGGGATTCATTTCCCTGAAAAGTATTCCGGTCAGGGATTGGGTGTCATGGAAAACATTTTAGTGGCGGAAGAGTTTTGTCGTCGCGACTCTACTATCGGCAGCGCCGTTATTCTCTGCAGCTTCGCATCCGAATGTATTTTGCGCTTTGCCAGTGAAGAATTAAATGCAACGTTTCTACCGCCGATTGCAGAAGGCAAAATGCTTTCCGGGGGCGCTTTTACGGAACCGGACCACGGTTCTGATATTACCTTTATGAATACCACCGCCGCTAGAGATGGCGATGAATGGGTCGTGAATGGCACGAAAACCTTTATCACCAATGGTGGGCATCCCTTGACCGGTTTTTATACCGTCCTGTGTCAAACCGATCCCGAAAGCAAACCGTCTTATAGAGGTATCAGTATGATTCTCGTGGAAGCCGATCGCTCTGGGGTTTCGGCTGCAGATGTGGGTGAGAAAATGGGAATCCATGGTATGGCGACCGCCGAGGTCAATTTCAAAGATGTTCGTGTTCCCATCACCAACCTCATCGGCAAAGAGGGTCGGGGTTTTTATCAGGTACTGGAATTTTTTGATGAAAGTCGCATCTTGGTTGCCGCCCAAGCATTAGGTACAGCCCAGGGAGCTTATGATCGAGCACTGAACTATGTCAAACAGCGCGAACAATTCGGCAAAAAAATCGCCCAATTTCAGGTTACCCAGCATAAATTGGCTGATATGGCCACTAAAATCGAGCTGGCCCGTCTGATTACCTATAAAGCCGCCTGGAATTATGACCAGGGGCGCATTGATCCTAAATTAACTTCCATGGCCAAAATGTACGCGGCCCGCACGGCCGTTGAGGTCGCCGATGAAGCCATTCAGCTGCTGGGCGGTTACGGCTATATTACTGAGTATGAAGTTGAACGGTTTTACCGTGATGCCAAAATTACGGAGATCTATGAGGGCACCAAAGAAATTCAAAAGAACACGATTGCCAGCGCGCTGCTGGGAAAACTGAA